>CANOCU010000011.1 GCA_947564645.1 uncultured Lachnospiraceae bacterium | reverse complement strand
TTGGGCGTTAAGCCGATGGCTACTTTCGTTGGCGGCGCTCTGGCAGGCTGCAGACCGGAGATCATGGGGATCGGTCCCGTTCCGGCTACGAAGAAGGTTATGGCCAAGACCGGTTACAAGATCGAGGACTTCGATATCATCGAGGCGAACGAGGCATTTGCGGCACAGTCCGTAGCGGTCGGCAAGGAACTGGGCATCGATGTTGACAGGCAGTTAAATCCTAACGGCGGCGCGATCGCTTTAGGACACCCGGTAGGGGCTTCCGGATGCCGTATTCTCGTGACACTGCTGCATGAGATGGAGGCAAAGGATGCGAAGAAGGGTCTTGCGACGCTGTGTATCGGCGGCGGTATGGGATGCGCTACGATCGTCGAGAGAGACTAGTACTTTGATGGTATACACATATTGAATAAGGAGACGCGTAAATGGAATTTGTATTATATGAAGTAAAAGGACAGGTCGGTATCATCACCATCAACCGTGAGAAGGCGCTGAACGCCTTGAATTCCACGGTACTGGAAGAACTGGACAAGACTCTGGACGGCGTGGATCTTAATGAAGTGAGATGTCTGATCCTGACAGGCGCGGGCCAGAAATCTTTCGTGGCAGGCGCGGATATCGGCGAGATGAGCACACTGACCAAGGCAGAGGGTGAAGCGTTCGGCAAGAAGGGCAATGACGTGTTCCGTAAGCTGGAGACCTTCCCGATTCCCGTGATCGCGGCGGTGAACGGCTTTGCATTGGGCGGCGGCTGTGAGATCTCCATGAGCTGTGATATCAGGATCTGTTCCGACAATGCAGTCTTCGGACAGCCGGAAGTGGGCTTAGGGATCACGCCCGGCTTCGGCGGTACCCAGAGACTGGCAAGGCTCGTGGGACCCGGCATGGCGAAACAGATGATCTATACGGCAAGGAACATCAAGGCTGACGAGGCGCTTCGGATCGGCCTTGTGAACGCAGTATATCCGCAGGAAGAGCTGATGGCGGCAGCGGAGAAGATGGCGGCAGGCATCGCGAAGAATGCGCCGATCGCTGTCCGCAACTGCAAGAAAGCGATCAATGACGGTTTAGAGGCCGGCATGGACGAAGCGATCGTGATCGAGGAGAAGCTGTTTGGCGACTGCTTCGAGACGGAAGACCAGAAGTACGGCATGGCCTTTTTCCTGGACAAGAATAAGGAGAAGGTAAAGGAGCCGTTCAAGAACGCGTAGTCGTCTGAAAAAGCAAGCGACGCGAAGAGGAATATGCACAAAATTACCATATAAATCAAGGAGGACAGGTACGATGAAAGTAGGTATTATCGGTGCAGGAACCATGGGTTCCGGTATTGCACAGGCATTCGCAATGACAGACGGATATGAAGTATGTCTCTGCGACATCAAGGAAGAGTACGCTGAGGGCGGCAAGGCTAAGATTCAGAAGAACATGAACTTCCTGGTAAGCAAAGAGAAGATCACGCAGGAGAAGGCAGACGAAGTGATGGGCAAGATCACCACCGGTCTGAACGGCATCTGCACAGACTGTGATCTGATCGTGGAAGTTGCTCTGGAGAAGATGGAGATCAAGCAGGCGATCTTCAAGGAGCTGATGGGCATCGTAAAGAAAGACTGCATGTTCGCAAGCAACACCTCATCCCTTTCCATCACCAAGATCGGAGAAGGTTTAGACAGACCGATGATCGGTATGCACTTCTTCAATCCGGCTGACAGAATGAAACTGGTAGAGGTGATCAGAGGCGAGAACACGCCTCAGGACATGGTGGATAAGATCACGGCCATCGCGACACAGATTGGCAAGACACCGGTACAGGTGAAGGAAGCGCCCGGTTTCGTTGTGAACAGGATCCTGATCCCGATGGTGAACGAGGCGATCGGCGTACTGGATGCCGGCACCGCATCCGCAGAGGATATCGACGTGGCTATGCAGCTTGGCGCATCCCATCCCATGGGGCCGCTGCACCTTGGCGATCTGATCGGCTTAGATATCTGCCTTGCGATCATGGAAGTGCTGTACAATGAGACCAAGGATGAGAAGTATGCTCCGCAGCCGCTTCTGAAGAAGATGGTGGAAGAGAAGAAGCTGGGCAGAAAGACCGGCATCGGATTCTTCGACTATTCCAAGAAATAAGAAAACGGGAAATACCACGGTAACGTTCTTTGGATCCGCCAGGGTTCCGGGAACGTTATCCTGGGTAAAAAGGCAGGTATTGATAATGTCCATTATTCTGGACGGAATGCAATTAAAATAACATGGAGGAATAAAAGATCATGGATTTTACGTTAAGCAAAGAACATGAAATGGCGAGAGCTCTTTTCAAAGAGTTCGCTGAAAAAGAAGTAAAGCCTCTCGCACAGGAGGTAGACGAGAACGAAGCGTTCCCGCGCGAGACGGTTGAGAAGATGGCGAAGCTGGGCTTCCTGGGAATTCCGGTTCCGAAGGAGTACGGCGGACAGGGCTGCGATCCTTTAACCTATGCTATGTGCGTCGAGGAATTGTCCAAGGTATGCGGCACGACCGGCGTTATCGTATCCGCACACACCTCTCTTTGCTGCGACCCGATCATGACATACGGTACGGAAGAGCAGAAACAGAAATATCTGATTCCCCTGGCAAAAGGTGAGAAGTTAGGCGCATTCGGTCTGACAGAGCCTGGCGCAGGTACAGACGCGCAGGGTCAGCAGACCAAGGCAGTGCTCGACGGCGACGAGTGGGTGCTCAACGGCTCCAAGTGCTTTATCACCAACGGTAAGGAAGCTGACGTGTACGTTATCTTCGCGATCACGGGCACCGTTGAGAAGCGCGGCAGAATGACCAAGGAGATCTCCGCATTTATCGTGGAGAAGGGCACACCCGGCTTTACCTTCGGCACGAAGGAGAAGAAGATGGGTATCCGCGGATCTTCTACATACGAGCTGATCTTCACGGACTGCCGTATCCCGAAGGAGAATATGCTCGGACAGCAGGGCAAGGGCTTCGGTATCGCGATGCATACACTGGACGGCGGCCGTATCGGTATCGCTTCCCAGGCACTCGGACTGGCAGAGGGCGCACTGGAGACGACCATCTCTTATGTCAAGGAGAGAAAGCAGTTCGGCAGAGCGATCGGCGCATTCCAGAATACACAGTTCCAGCTGGCTGACATGGCTACCAAGGTACAGGCTGCACAGTTGCTTGTCTACAAGGCTGCTATGGCGAAGGCGACCCAGAAGGTGTACTCCGTAGAAGCTGCCATGGCGAAGCTGTATGCTGCGGAAGTAGCGATGGAAGTGACCACCAAGGCGGTTCAGCTCCACGGCGGTTACGGCTACATCAGAGAGTACGATGTAGAGCGTATGATGCGTGACGCCAAGATCACGGAGATCTATGAAGGAACGAGTGAAGTACAGCGTATGGTCATCTCCGGTTCCCTGTTGAAATAAGAGGACACGGAGGAATGCATTCTGTCCCGCAGACGAGGCGCTGCATAAGGACAGGTGGACAGTATGCGGACCGTAGGATATTGTATAGAGACGAAACGTGAAAGAATAAATAAAATAAGGAGAGAAATACAATGAAAATTGTTGTTTGTATTAAACAGGTTCCCGATACCAAGGGCGGCGTTAAGTTTAATCCGGACGGAACACTCGACAGAGGCGCTATGCTTACGATCATGAACCCGGATGACAAGGCAGGTCTGGAAGCGGCACTCAGATTAAAAGATCAGTACGGTGCGGAAGTAACGGTGGTGACGATGGGTCTGCCGAAGGCAGAAGAGGTTCTGCGTGAGGCTATGGCTATGGGCGCGGACAAGGGTATCCTGGTAACGGACAGAGTACTCGGCGGCGCGGATACATGGGCAACCTCCACCACGATCGCAGGCGCGATCAGAAACCTGGAGTATGATCTGATCATCACAGGCCGTCAGGCGATCGACGGTGATACGGCGCAGGTAGGTCCTCAGATCTCCGAGCACCTTGACATTCCTGTGATCTCTTATGCACAGGATATCAAGATCGAAGGCGACAGCGTGGTCGTGGAGCGTCAGTACGAAGACAGATACCATGTGGTGAAGGCTAAGATGCCCTGCCTGATCACAGCGCTTTCCGAGCTGAATGACCCTCGTTATATGACACCGGGCGGCATCTTCGACGCTTATAAGAAAGAGATCACCGTATGGGGCAGAGCTGATCTTAAGGATGTAGACGACTCCAATCTGGGTCTGAAAGGTTCACCGACCAAGATCGCCAAAGCTTCCGATAAGGTAAGGAAGGGCGCCGGCGAGAAGGTTACTCTTGATCCTGATGAATCCGTAAGCTACATTGTTGACAAGCTGAAAGTGAAACATGTGATCTAACAGCTGTATCAGAGAAACAAGCGGCTGTATCGCAGACATTTGTTTTTCTGGCAGCGTTAACGAGCAAGTGTCCGGCAGGATCGGGCACGAAGCGCGCAGGCGCGTGCCTGCGAGTCTATATTTCGAGGAAAATAAGACTATATTCAGGTATAGAGAAAGGAATGTAAAAGAATGAATTTAGAAGAATACAAGGGAGTATATGTCTTTGCGCAGCAGGTAGACAATGAGATCAGCAGCATCGCTTTTGAACTGCTTGGCAAAGCGAAGGACCTGGCTAAAGATTTGAGTACAGACGTAACGGCTGTGTTGATTGGTTCCGAGGTAAAGGGACTGGCGGACCAGCTTGCAGAGTACGGTGCGGATAAGGTGATCGTTGTGGACGATCCGGAACTGAAAAACTACAGAACAGAGCCTTATGCACATGCACTGTCTTCCGTGATCAACAAATATAAACCCGAGATCATGCTGGTCGGCGCAACCGCGATCGGCAGAGACTTAGGCCCGAGAGTATCCGCGAGAGTGGCTACCGGTCTGACGGCAGACTGTACCGTTCTGGAGATCGGTGATTTCCCGCTGCAGGCAGTTCCGGGTCAGGAGCAGTTACATAACCAGCTGCTGATGACACGTCCTGCATTCGGCGGTAACACCATCGCAACGATCGCATGTCCTTACAACCGTCCGCAGATGGCTACGGTACGTGCAGGCGTTATGCAGAAGATCGAGCCGGTCAAGGGCGCCAAGGCAGTAGTGGAAGAGTTCAATCCCGGCTTTACACCGGATAACAAGTATGTAGAGATCTTAGATATCGTGAAGTCCGTGGCAGAGACAGTGGATATCATGGATGCCAAGATCCTCGTGTCCGGCGGCCGTGGCGTGGGAAGCCCGGAGAACTTCAAGATCCTGGAAGATCTCGCGGCAGTGATCGGCGGTACGGTAAGCTGCTCCCGTGCGGTAGTGGATTCCGGCTGGAAGCCGAAGGATTTGCAGGTGGGACAGACCGGTAAGACCGTTCGCCCGAACGTTTACTTCGCGATCGGTATCTCCGGTGCGATCCAGCACGTGGCAGGTATGGAAGAATCCGATATCATCATTGCGATCAACAAGGACGCGGATGCACCGATCTTCGATGTGGCTGACTACGGTGTTGTAGGTGATCTGAACAAGATCGTTCCGAAGCTGACAGAAGCGTTGAAGGCTGAGATCGCAGCTTCCAAATAAGAAGAGTACAGATAATGAAAACGCCTGGGAAGTTTGTCCAGGCGTTTTATTATAGTCAATGACATAATAATCAGAGTGCGAGAGTATGAGAAGCGCACTTTTGTTCCAGGGAAATCTGTGTTATGATGAGAGTATGGAAATTATGAAAAGAGAATATCTATGGCACTTCATATTTGCACCGTACTTTTCATAGGTATTTGTGTCAGAGATGACAGGGAGGTGCAAATATGAAAAGAGAACATCTATGGCAACAGCTCTGCGCACTCGCTGCGCTGAGCGTACACGCGCCACGCAGCTTGTCTGCGTGTGTGCATGTAATGAATATTTGCACCGTACTTTTCATGGGTATTTGTGTCAGAGATGACAGGGAGGTGCAAATATGATAACAGTGACGGATATCACAAGTGCATATGGGAGAAAACAGATCCTGCGGGGTGTGTCGTTCACGGCGCAGAGAGGCGAGTGTATCGGGATCGTGGGCGCCAACGGCTGCGGGAAATCCACACTCCTGTCGGTGCTGGCGGGGACGCTGAAACCCTCGGCCGGGCAGGTGCTCTATTATGGGCGGAAGGCATGGAGCGATGAGGAAACCGGGCGGATGCGGGGCGACCGGGAGGTGATCCGGAAGATGACGGGCTATGTGCCGCAGGAGAATCCGCTGATCCCGGAGCTGAGTGTGTATGATAACCTGCGTCTGTGGTATCCGGATAAGAGGACGCTGCAGCAGGAAATGGAACAGGGCTTTCTGCATCTGCTGGGGATCGGAGAATTTCATAAGAAAAAGGTCAGTAAGCTGTCAGGCGGGATGAAGAAGCGGGTCAGCATCGGTATCGCCATGGCAGGGATGCCGCCCGTACTCCTGATGGATGAACCGAGCGCGGCGCTGGATTTACTCTGCAAGGAGGATATCCGCCGGTATCTGCAGGTCTACCTGGAACGGAAGGGTACGGTGGTCATCACGACCCATGAGGAGAGCGAGCTGGCGCTCTGTGACAAACTGTATGTGATGAAGGACGGACGGTTAAGGCAGGTAGACAGCGGGCTTCGAGGAGAAGCGCTGACTGATAAACTGTAAGAGTGCAACAGGGTCGCGCGTGCGGCTATAGGGTGGGAAGAATCTTTGGATCTGCACGGGAAGGGGAAAATAATGGGGATTAACTTAGAGAACCAGGATGAGAAAGACAACAGGAAAGAACTAAACGATCCATACGGTCAATATATTCCGGCAGAGATACCGATTCCGGATATAGAGAGGGCAAGGCAGGATGATCCGTATCGCTCGCGGGATCCGGAGCATCCGTATGGGAAGAACAGCGCCTGGCAGGCGGGGAAGGCCGATCCTGTCTACGGGGCACAGGGACAGCAGTATCTGCCGCAGCAACAGAAGAAAGGCGTTTCAGTGAAGATATTGATCGCAGTGGTAAGTGTCGTCATTGTGATCTTTACCATAGTCGGAATCGGAACGGCTTATTTTAGAAGCACCGCAGCCTATAAGCTGGGGAAGGGGGCTCAGAATCTCGCAAAGGAGTTTGTACAGATCCAGGATCCCCTGATGGACAAATTGGGCCTGGAGGCTCTGGCGCTGATGATGGCGGAAGACGGCAGTCATATTGACACGACGATCAATTTTACAGCAGAGAGCCTGTACGGGACTACGATCGGTGTTGATACCGAGAGCTATAAGGATGTGCCGAATAAGCAAATGAGCGCGAATACGAGTGTCAGTGTCATGAATTATGAGTTTGCGCATTTAAATCTCTATGCGGATGAAGAGTCTTTCTGCTTTTCAATCCCGGAACTGTTTATCGAAGATATGTATATCGATAATGAAAATGTGATAAGTCAGTATAATCAGTCTTTTCTTGCGGAAGTGTTGGGGATCAGTGATGCAGAAGACTTTTCGATCGATCTCTTCGCAGATATGGACGACAGAATGTCTATCAGGGAATGGAAAGATCTGGATGCATTTGCAGAACGTTATGAAGAGGATTTCCAGGCATGCAGAGAGAAAATGGTCATGGAGAAAGCGGGAAAGGGATTTTACCGTATTGTCTTTCCGGCAAGAGAGATGGATCGTCTGCTGCAGGATCTGACGAAAACATATGATCAGATTTATGAGATGGCAGGCGAGGAACAGTGGTGGAAAGAGTATGACAGGCTGATCGATTCGGATATCAGTGTATTGTTTGAGATCAGCAAGAGCAATCGGATTGAGAGCATTTCTCTGGAGACGCCGGTTGCCATGTTGGATGGAACGGCTTCGATGGAAGCCTCGCTGCATTTCCTGGGAGATCAAAGGAGCATAGACAGAATACAGGGAGAGATAAGCGTACAGGGAGAGGATGACATCGAGAGAGCGATCCATTATCAGATCGTCCAGACAGCGAGGGAGAATACCTATAAGCTGGATATGGATGTGGAGCTGATGGAGGAGAATGATTCCGTACTCAGAGTAAAATATGTGACAAATTCTGATGCGGACAAGGATGATTTTGACATGAATTTTTCTGTCTGGGATGATGAAGAAGATATGGAGCTGATCCTGGAAGGAAATCTGGATGACATTGTTAAGGGAAGAAGCCTGCTGCTGGATCTGGAAAGAATCACGTTTCGTATGGACGGTGAGGAGCTCTTTAAGATCACCGGCGAAATCCTGGTTGAGCCGTTAGAAGACGAGGTTACTGGCAATGTTGAGAAAAAGACGGCGTTCTTTGATATGACGGAAGATGACTGGCTGGATATTTTATATGAGATCGATGATGCCTATGGCGGATTTCTTAATTATTTATGGTAGTGATTTGAGATTCCGCTGAGCGGAATCATGGAGGTTAGTGTGAGATTCCGTAAAGCGGAATCTGAGGGAATGCAGGTGCAGGCATGAAAAGAGAGCATCTATAAGTCTGCATATGGGAGAGAGTAGCAGGATGGAGCAGAATAACAACAATCAGACCGAAAATGAGGCTATGATCGCAGAGCTGATGCAACATCTGGATGCAGAATTTACACAGGGTGTGTACCGGATGAGCGTAAGTTTTGATGAGAAGGAAGAGGAAACAAAGCAAGTGTCGCATAAGTGCTGTAATATGTACGGCAGGCCTGCTTCCGAGACGGTAGGGCTTCTGGATATGTATACCGATATCTGTGCAGGGGAACCTGACAGAATGGAGTAGTCTGACAGGCGTGAATGGTAATGTTATGGAGAGGCCGGCATGAAACAGAGAATTTGCTATCTGTATATGGAGATCAGAAAGACATGTAAGATCATCCCCCGCGTGATACTGCAGGCTGTTTTGCTTATGGCTGTCATAGGCTTGCTTGTTGTTGGCGGCATTGGGAGTATGAAGAGGGATCCGCTGGCAGTCAGCGTGGATATTGCAGTGGCAGCCGGGGAAGACAATATCATGACGAGAATGGCGCTTGGTTACGTGGAGAATATGGAGAGTGTATCGCACCTGTGTCACTTTCTGCAAGTTACGGAGGAAGAAGGGTTCAGGATGCTGAAAAAGGGTCAGGTGGCAGCTTTGATCCTTCTGCCGGAACAGTTAGTGGAAGGGATCATGAATGGTACGAATCCGCAAGTAACCGTTTATTTTCCGAAGAATGCCGGGTTGGAGACAATGCTTTTTGGAGAGTTGACGAAAGCAGGGGAGGGGCTTCTTCGTGTAGCGCAGGCACAGATCTATGGCGCCGGCGATACGGCAGTTGAATATGGACTGACAGAGTCAATATCACAGATGGAAGGGGAAATTGACAGTTATAATCTGGCTTTTGCACTGGACAGACTGGCATTGTTTGAGGCTGAGCAGGTGTCTGTGTTTGGTGCATTGAGCATTGTTCATTTCTATATGGCTTCCGGTATCGTGTTTTTTCTCCTGCTGGCAGGAATGGCGCTGTATCCTGTGGTACAGCGGGAACCTGCAGCCTTCAGCCTGCAGATGGAAAGGCAGGGAGCCGGGATCGTGTGGCAGTGCTTCTGCCAGTGGTTCTGCGGTTTAGTGTGTATGGGACTGCTTGCCGCCATCGCATGGGCAGCGTTTAGTACGGCGGTAAGATGTATGCCGGACAGCGTGGCGAGGCAGCTATTCCCGGGGCAGTCAGGCGGGGCAGCCATCGGCCTGAGGATTGGGACTGCGGCGCTTATTCTGATAACGGTAACGACATTCCTCTATATGTTGTACAGTCTGGCAGGCAGCAGGACAGGCGGCGTTCTGTGTATCTTCTTATTGTCCGTGGTGATGGTCTATTTGTCGGGCGGACTGGTTCCGTCCCTGTTTCTGCCGGAGCCTGTGCAGGCGGCAGGCGAGCGGCTGCCGACAGCGTATCTGATCCAGGCGGCGGGGGCGTTTGTGACCGGACGGGAAGAGATGCTGGGTGGTCAGTGCCTGCTGCGTCTATGTATTTATACTGCAGTAAGCGGGGCGGTTGCCTGCTTTATGAGATGCAAAGTAAGGTAAGTAAAGCCGGTATCAGGGAGAAGTCAGAGAAGCCGACGGCAGGAAGAGTCAGGGATCGTTCTGATGGATGGAAGAAAAGAGAGATATGGAAGATAAGGAATACGGGGAAAAGAAACTTTACCGGATAAAACAATACAGGATCTGGATCGGGCTTCTCGTTAAGCGGCTGTGCAGGCAGCCCATATACATTGTTCTGGCGGTAATGGTGCCCTTGGCAGGGTATGCGGTGGGCATCCTGGAGGGTGTTGGCAGCGGTACGGCTCTGGCAGCTGTCTGTGCGGAGGAAGGCACATGGAGTGATAAGATCATTTCTCTGTTATCGGAACAGGAGGCAGACAATGCACTGCAGTTTGTTTATTGTGATGACAGCAGTGAGGTGGAACGGCTTGTAGCTGCAAAGGAGGCGGACTGTGGCTTTGTCATCAGTGCGCAGATAGAAGAGAAGGTGCGCAGCGGTGAATGGGAGGGGAGCATCACGGCTTACGTGACGGATGCTTCCAGTATCACCGGCATCGCAAAGGAACAGATCGCCGGAGTGGTATTTCGGCTGTATTCTGAGGCGTGCTATCAGGAGTATATGGGACAAATTTCCGAGGAAGCGCTTACTTATGCGATGAGAGCCTATGAGGAACATCTTGCGGATGACAGTACCTTTGCATTCCGGTATTTATATGATGACTCTGTAAGTCAAATGGGTTCTGACATGAATGTTATAAATGACATAGATGTCAACCAGGCGGTATTCCCGATAAAGGGCGTGTTTGCGGTCCTTATTTTTATCGGTGGTTTGTGTGGAATGTTAGAATATGAGAGAGATAAGAAGGAGCAGAGGTTTCTGCGTCTGGCGCCAAACGTATTGACTTATTTGGTTGATATATGGGTGCCAACCCTGTTTCTTTCGGTGCCAGTGATACTCTGCCTGTGGATAAATGACGGAATCCGTTTTGGCGGCGATCTTATGCCAGGCAGGATCCTTACCGTGTGGAACGGGGAAATGTGGTGGAAACAGGTGGGAGATCTCCTGCTCTATCAGATCATTATTGTTCTGTATTGTGTGGTATTGAGAGTACTGCTTCGCACAACGGAGGCGATCGCGGCAGCCATTCCGATCCTGGCATTGGGGAGTCTGTTATGCGCGCCGGTTATTATCAGGCTGGGAACGTATCTGCCGGTTTTTACAATACTGGAGAAGCTGTTTCCGGTCAGTTTCTATCTGATGCTTTAGCGGATGGGATGATTATGGTACGAAGCAGGGTCTGCCATAGGCTATGAAATGATATTAAGGGATATTGCAGGCAGCGCCGACAATATACAATATCCACAGGAGGGAAAGATGAGTGTTGAAAAGGAAATGAAGAACATTATGGAGTATGAAACGGTGGCTTTGGATGATGACAACGACGCGCTGGTCATTCTGGATCAGACCAAACTTCCGGGAGCTGCCGAACTGATCAGTTTACATACCGGCAAGGAGATCTGGGATGCCATTTATCTGTTGAAGGTACGGGGAGCGCCGGCGATCGGCGTGGCGGCGGCTTTCGGTCTGTATCTGCTTGCAAAGGGGATCAGAACCGATGACTATGAGGTCTTTTATCAGGAACTGTGCCGGCACAAAGAGTATTTAAACTCTGCGCGGCCCACGGCGGTCAATCTTTCATGGGCGCTTGGCAGGATGGAGCAGGTCTGCCTAAAGCATAAAGAACTGCCGGTGTCAGAGATCAAGGTAAAACTGAAGGAGGAGGCCGTCTTACTGAAAGAGGAAGATATCCGCGTATGCAGGGCTATCGGCGAGTATGGTCTGACGCTGGTAAAACCGGGGGACGGTATATTGACGCACTGCAATGCGGGGCAGCTGGCCACATGCAGGTACGGTACCGCTACGGCGCCCATTTATCTGGGGCAGGAGAGAGGATATGATTTCCGTGTGTATGCCGACGAGACGAGGCCGCTTCTGCAGGGTGCGAGGCTTACGGCTTATGAGCTGTACGCGTCAGGGGTGGATGTGACGCTGATCTGTGATAATATGTCGGCAACGGTGATGCGAAACGGCTGGGTCAATGCGGTGTTTGTGGGATGTGACCGTGTAGCGGCTAACGGGGATACGGCCAACAAGATCGGTACTTCCGTGGTGGCGACGGTGGCTGCGCGTTATCATGTACCGGTATATATCTGTGCGCCGACTTCCACCATCGATATGAGTACGCCGACAGGGGCGGATATCGTGATCGAACAGCGGCCGGCTCATGAAGTGACTGATATGTGGTATGAGAAGCCGATGGCGCCTGCCGGCGTCAAAGTCTTCAATCCGGCCTTCGATGTGACGGACCATGATCTGATCGCAGGGATCGTGACGGAATACGGGATCGCCAGGGCGCCCTATACGGAATCCCTGCAGGAGATATTTTGTCGGAAGCAAAAAGGGCCATTTTCATAAAAGAAAGATGTGATTTGTAAGCGAGGTGCCTATGGAATATTTATCAGAGAAGCAGGCGAAGAAAGCCATCCTGGATATCGGACAGAGAATGTATGTGCGCGGTTTCGTGGCGGCAAATGACGGGAATATATCCATAAAAACCGGAGACAATGAGGTGTGGGCCACGCCCACTGGCGTTTCCAAGGGCTATATGAAGAAAAAGATGCTTGTCAAGGTGGATCTGGAGGGGAATCTTCTGGAAGGAAGTTATAAGCCTTCGTCGGAATTGAAGATGCATCTGCGGGCTTATCAGGAGAATGAAGATATTCGATCCGTGTGCCATGCACATCCGATGTTGTGTACCTGTTATGCCATAGCGGGCATACCGCTTTCGACGCCGGTTCTGGCCGAAGCGGTCATTACGCTGGGGGATGTGCCCATTGCTCCCTATGCGGAGCTTGGCAGTCAGGCGGTGCCGGAGGCGATCGCCCCGTACTGCCATACCCACAACGGTGTGCTGTTGGCCAATCACGGAGCAGTGACCTGGGCGGAGGAACCCTATGCGGCTTATTACAGAATGGAGACTATGGAGTATTATGCCAACATTCTGCTGATCACGGAGAAGATATTGGGGAAGCAGAATCTGCTCTCGGATGAGCAGATAGATTCGCTTCTGCGCATGAGAGAAAAATTCGGGATCAAAAGGGGAGGCAGACCGTAGAGATTTTCTGCTTTCTATTTTGAGCCGGCTATGTTACAATACGGTTAGCCGGCGATTTCACAAGCTTTTTGTGGGAATCATCCGCCGGCAGGGTATAAATAGGAAGGACGGCCTGCCAGGGGCATATAGATACAGGCGGCCGCAGGGAGTAACCATGAGCGAGAAGAATATGACAGCACAGACGAACGAGAAGGAAGACAAAGAAGTGGTATCCAGGAATTTTATTGAGCAGATCATTGACAAGGATCTGGCCGAGGGTACCTGTGATACTGTCAATACAAGATTTCCGCCTGAGCCGAACGGATATCTGCATATCGGACATGCGAAGAGCATATTGTTGAATGCCGGACTGGCACAGCAGTATGGCGGTAAATTCAACCTGCGTTTTGACGATACCAATCCGACGAAGGAGAAGAGTGAGTTTGTAGAATCGATCAAGGAGGATGTAAGGTGGCTCGGAGCGGATTTCGAGGACAGACTATTCTTTGCATCCGACTATTTTGACGAGATGTATGAGGGGGCGCTTAAGCTGATCAGGAAAGGCAAGGCATATGTGTCTGACCTGACTGCGGAGCAGATGCGGGAATATCGCGGCACCCTGACAGAGCCGGGGAAGAATGATCCGAACAGGGAGCGCAGCATCGAGGAGAATCTGCGGCTGTTTGAAGAGATGAAGGAGGGCAGATATGCCGACGGCGAGAAGACGCTTCGCGCCAAGATCGATATGGCATCCCCGAACATCAACATGCGGGATCCGATCCTGTATCGTGTAGCGCATTTGTCCCACCAGAATACGAAGGATAAATGGTGTATCTACCCGATGTATGATTATGCCCATCCGATCGAAGACGCCATTGAGGGCATTACGCATTCCATCTGTACGCTGGAATTTGAGGATCACAGACCGCTTTATAACTGGGTGGTCGAAGAGTTGGAGTATCCGCATCCGCCCAAGCAGATCGAATTTGCCAAAATGTATCTGACCAATGTGGTCACCGGTAAACGGTATATTAAGAAACTGGTAGAGGACGGCATTGTGGACGGTTGGGATGATCCCAGACTGGTATCCATCGCGGCGCTCAGAAGAAGGGGATTCACGCCCGAATCGATCAGGCTGTTTGTAGATCTGTGCGGTGTATCCAAGGCCAATTCCTCGGCAGAATATTCCATGCTGGAGTATTGTATCAGAGAGGATCTAAAGATGAAGCGTCCTCGTGTAATGGCAGCGCTCGATCCGGTGAAGCTGGTGATCGATAACTATCCGGAGGGACAGACGGAAGAGCTCTTAATCGTCAATAATCCGGAGAATGAAGCGCTTGGCAAAAGGGAGGTTCCCTTTTCCGGGGTGTTATATATTGACAGAGACGATTTTATGGAAGAGCCGCCGAAGAAATACTTCAGACTGTATCCGGGCAATGAAGTGCGTTTGATGGGCGCTTACTTTGTAAAATGTGTCAGCTATGAGAAAGACGGTGACGGTAAGGTGACGGTGGTTCACTGCACTTATGATCCGGCTTCCAAGGGCGGTAACAGTCCTGACGGACGTAAGGTGAAGGGAACGATCCACTGGGTGTCTGCAGCCGAGGCAGTGCGGGCCGAGGTAAGGCTGTATGAGAACATCATCGATGAGGAGAAGGGTGTCTATAATGAGGATGGCAGCCTGAATCTGAATCCAAATTCACTGACGGTCCTGAAGGAATGCTATATTGAGCCTTCTGTCAGGAATGCCAAAGCTTATGAGAGCTTTCAGTTTGTCAGACAGGGATTTTTCTGCGTCGACTGTAAGGACAGCAGACCGGATGCGCTCGTGTTCAACAGGATCGTGTCTCTGAAAAGCTCGTATGTGCTTCCGAAGAAGCAGGACTGAGAGAAAAGGGGAATTTTCGGGAAGGCAGATAACATTACTATTTACGGATCAGGAGGATGTAATATGGGAATATTGTCAGGATTAGCACGTTTTGGTTTGGGCAAGCTGGAGAATATGGAGTTATATGAAGAGCCGAAGAAAGCGGAGATCACAGAAGCGGGGAAGCCGAAGCCGCAGGCTCTGCAGGAACAGGATTTTCTTTTTGATAAGTCCTGCACCTGCCCAATCTGTGATAAGGAATTTAAGACCAGGACGGTCAAGGTAGGGAAGGCAAAACTGGCGGGCAGTGATCTGGATCTGCGTCCACGTTATGACCAGATTGACATGTTAAAGTACGATGTCATCATGTGTCCCTTCTGCGGTTATACGGCGCTGAGCAGATTCTTTAAGTTTATCACTGCTCCCCAGGCTAAGAATATCAAGAAGACGATTTCCGAGACTTTCCAGCCCCAGAAGGAGATGAAGGAAGTCTATACATACGATGAGGCGTTGGAACGCTATAAACTGGCATTGGCCAACGCGATCGTAAAGCAGACAAAATCCAGCGAGAAGGCTTATATCTGTCTGAAAACGGCATGGCTTCTGCGCGGTAAGGCGGAGCATCTTGACAAGAATCTGCCTGATTATGAGGCGCTAAAGAAACAGTGTGAGGAAGAAGAAAACGAATTTTTGCACAATGCGCTGGATGGCTTTATTGCGGCAAGACAGTCGGAGAGCTTTCCCATGTGCGGCATGGATGAGCCGACTGTTGATTATCTGATCGCGGTTACGGCAATGCGGTTCGAACAGTATGACGTATCCAGCAGATTGATCGCAGGCATCATACAGTCTGCGGCGAATCCCCGTATGAAGGATAAGGCAAGAGAGCTCAAAGAGATGGTGATGGCGAAAATGAAGGAGAAGAATGCCGCGCAGAAATAAGCGGCAGGAATTTGTATGAAAGAATTACCGATCCACATCCAACTGCAGCCGGAAAGCGATAAGACTTTATACGAGCAGATTTATGAGTTTATCCGCGATGAGATCAGAGCCGGGAATCTGCTGCGCAATGAAAAACTGCCGTCAGCCAGGTTTTTTGCCGAATATCTGCAGGTATCCAGGACTACGGTCGATATGGCATATGGACAGCTTGTATCCGAAGGATACCTGGAGGCAAGACCGCGGCAGGGATACTTTGTCAGTGCAGTCGAGGGATTATGTGTGATCGACGCGTTTTCACAGCAGAGGAAACGTGACTTGTGTAAGACGGACAGACAGCGGTCGGGAGAGATTGATTTTTCCCCGACTGCTATTGACATGCGGTTTTTTCCCTATGCGACGTGGAAGAAAATAACCAAAAATATTCTTGTGGATGCGAACAGCGATATGTTTTCGCTCGGGGAGCCTCAGGGAGACCGGGAATTGCGGACAACGATATGCCGTTATCTGCATGGATCACGCGGGGTGAACTGTGAGCCGGAACAGATCATTATAGGAGCAGGGAATGATTACCTGCTTCTTTTGTTGGAAAAGATCCTGGGGCGGCATGTGCATGTGGCGATGGAGGATCCGACTTACCGGAAGGCATATCAGATCTTTCAATCCTGTGCCTATCCGGTTTCTTTGATTCCGATGGATGAGAACGGGATCAGCGTGGAGCACCTCAGAAGGACGGATGCGCAGGTTGCCTATGTGATGCCGTCGCATCAGTATCCGACAGGGATCTCCATGCCGATCGGCAGGCGGATGGAACTGCTCAAATGGGCCGCAGAGAAAGAAGGGCGCTATCTGATCGAGGATGATTATGACAGTGAGTTCCGCTATAAAGGCAAACCGCTTCCCTCCCTGCAGTCATCTGACAGAAACGGAAATGTGGTTTATATCGGAACGTTCTCCAAGGCGATCGCGCCGGCCATCAGGATAAGCTATATGGTGCTTCCCTACCCGCTGTTAGAGCAGTATCGCAGAGGATACAGCTTCTATTCTTCTACCGTGTCGAGGATCGACCAGACGATCCTGAATGAATTTATACAGGACGGTTATTTTGAGCGGTATCTGAATAAGATGCGGAAACAGTATCGCATGAAACGTGACTTGTTGCTTGGTGAACTGCGGGAGTTTGGGAGAGCTTTCGACGTATCCGGCGGCAATGCAGGTCTGCATGTGATCCTGGCAGACAGGAGAGGGCGGGACGAAGCGGATCTGGCCCTGCGTGCAAAAGAAGCTGGCGTGAGAGTTTACCGGATGTGTGATTTCAGAATGGGGGAAACGGACGGTATGCGGGCAATGATGATCCTGGGTTATGCGTCGCTGACGCCAGAAGAGATCAGCAAAGGCCTGGCTTTGCTGAAAAGTGTCTGGCTGTAGCGTCATATCATTTTGGCATATTACTTTTTGTATGTAATCTTCTTTAACATATCCAGATAGGATACGATCTCCATATACAGCATTTCCGGCTGAAAGGCTGCCTCGCGGAAACGGGCGTTCATCAGACCGCTGATCGTATAATCCAACATGGTGTCCAGTTTCTCAAAGGATACGTCGTCCAGAAAGCGGGAGCGATCAGCCTGGTTCTTCAGGACTGCGTAGATATCCGAAAGAACATTGCGCTGCCTTTCGGTAGCCATCAGGGCCTCTCCCACGTTCTCGGCAGCACAGCGTTCCAGAAACTGCTGCATATAGGGGTAGTTTCTTAGGACCTGCATTTTGGCAAATTCCATCTGCTTGCGGATCTCAAAGTAATCGTCGGCGGAAGACAATACTCCCGTAGTCAATTCCAGTTTCAGGAAACGGGTGCTGTAATCGAACAGGAAAGTGTACAATCCCAATTTGCTTCCGAAATAGTGAAAGAGCAGGCCCTTGCTGATTCCTGCCTCCGCTACGATATCGTCTGTGCTTGCATGTTTATACCCGTTTGAGGCAAATACTTTTAAGGCGGCGTTGATCATGCGGTCCTGTTTTTCCTTTTTCAGATCAAAAAATTTCTCGTTCATTCCATACTCCATCGGTCCAAAAATTGACTTTATCAGTCGAATTTTAATATAGCATAAAAAGGAAGGGGATTCAATGTCACCGGAAAAACTAGTTTTACAAAAATTTTCAGACACAAGATGTTGTAGCTGCCGACCGTGCTGACCGTGCTGACTTGCAGCGACTGGTAAATAATAAGAAAAAATTTATACATATTCCCTTTTCATTTTGATAAAATAGTATTAATATAGTGGTATAAGAGCAGGTGAAAGGAGAACCCTCATGGCGAAAAAATTTGGTAAGTTTTTAATGGTGACAGCTGCTGTAGGAGCCGTTGCGGCAGGTGTTTACTATTGTTTGCAGAATAAAGAATCTTCTGTAGATGATGACTTTGATGACGATGATGATTTCGATGATTTTGATGACGATCTGGAGGACGATGAGGCGGCGAAGGATGCCGAGCGCAATTATGTAGATCTGGATCTGGAGAAAGCAGAGGAATTCAAGGAAGGGCTGAACGCGGCGAAGGCTGAGGCTACGGATAAGATTGTGGGCGAGGCAAAAGAGGCGGCTGACAAGGTTAAGGATGTTGCGGATAAAGTCAAGGAGACGGCAGACAAGGCTGAGGTGAAAGTGGAAGAATTCTTTGACGACGATGACAGCGACGGTTCTATGGATGCAGTCTGATATTGGAATCGGAGTTACAGCAGATCTCGCAGACAGGTTTTGATCATTTTACAGATAAGTGCGTCGATATGGCTGACGCACTTATCATGACAGCATCTTTGTATTATTTATTCATCTTATAGGGCGGGTCCGCAGGGTATCCGCCTTTTAATTTCTGCATACCGCGCTGGATGGCGTCCTTAGAGTTCTTCCAGTCGGCATCCTTGTTGCGGTAATCGAATTTCTCCACCAGCCAGGAGACATCCTCCGCAAGACGCGCCATATTCTGTTCCATCAACGGGAATACCATATCGTAGAAGTCGGCCTTCTCTTTATCATTGAGGCGGCTGTCCGCGCCTTCGCACAGATCCCCGAAATGATGCAGGCAGAAGCCCTTACTGCTTTTCACTTTGTCACGGAATTCCTGATCTTTCTTATACATGACGAAAAAGGTGTCCAGATAGCGCTCATAGGTATCGGCATAGCGGTTGCAGATATAGCAGGAGCGTTCCTTCTCCGCGACCCAGAGGCCGATGGGATTCTGGCTTTCCGTATGCTTGCGGAATTTATCCTTCAGAGAAGTCTTACCGGGGGTGAAGCTTTTAAACTGCTGCTGCAGCTCCTTATTCATCTGTACATAGTGGGTCTTGAGGATCCAGGCATTGCCCAGGGTGTTGCCGTAATCAAACATTTTCTTGAAGTGTGCGCGGCAGAAGCCGGCGTTGTCGGTCTGTTCCCGGATATCGCTCTCCATATAAGAAGACCCGGAGCCGAGGACGAAGTCCAACAGATCCTGTTCCACGTTGCGTTCGATGAAACAAAAAGGGCACTCGTCGCCTGCGTTCATGGCGTCGTTTAAGGGGATGGTGTATAGTTTCTCTTTCATGAAAATACCTTCTTTCGCGGAAATTTCGTTTACTATAAGAATAGAGTAACATATATTCCTAAGGCGTGCTATAATAAAGTGGAAAAAAACAAGTGGAGATAAGACCGGACAGGCATAGGAACCGTTTTATAAGGAAAGGCAGGAGAGCATGGAGAGAGAGATTCCGAAGATCAATGAAGACAGGGAGCAGATCCTGGCGGGGATAAAATGTTTCGCGCTGGATATGGACGGGACGATCTATCTGGGAGAGAGGTGGATCGAAGGAGCGCAGGCGTTCCTGCGAAAGATCGAGGAGACGGGCAGGCGATATGTGTTCGTGACCAACAACTCATCGAAGAATGCGGCAGTCTATGTGGAGAAGCTGCACAGGATGGGACTGGATGTGGGGGAGGAGAAGATCGTGACTTCCGGGCAGGCGACGATCTTCTATCTGAAGCAGCATTATCCGGGGGCAAAAGTATTCCTTCTGGGGAATCCCCTGCTGCAGGAAGAATTTATGCAGGCAGGGATCGTGTTGGAAGAAGAATGCCCGGATGTGGTGGTGACGGCTTTCGACACTTCTTTGGATTACCGGAAAATGTGCAGGGTGTGCGATCATGTGAGGGCGGGCCTTCCTTATCTGGCGACCCACCCCGACTATAATTGTCCCACGGAGACGGGCTTTATCCCCGATGCGGGGGCGATCCACGCCTTTATCCATGCCTCGGCCTTCCGTTACCCGGACCGGATCATCGGTAAGCCCAATGAGGATATCATCGCCTATCTGGCTACCAGGGTGCATATGGCAAGAGAAGAGATCGCGATGGTAGGGGACAGGCTTTATACGGATATCGCGGCCGGCATTAACAACGGGCTTAAGAGCGTGCTCGTCCTGAGCGGCGAGGCGTCGATGGAAGATGTGCGTCAGTCTGACGTGCTGCCGCATCTGATCTTTACATCCGTTAAGGAGCTGGGGGAGAAATTATAAGTTTCTCCCCGTTAATTATCGTAGGCAACAGAACAGATTTCTGCTTCCGGATCCTGTGAAGCAAGCCTTTTTTCTCGTCAACAGTCCTGTTTTTGTATAATCTGCACAATTCCAACAATTGGTTTCTGTGAAAAACGGCGAAGTTTAATTTTCCCCATTGTCAAATGTTCGGCAAGGTTATATACTTAATCCATAAAAGCGGAAACGTTACTGGTAACGATGCCGATATCGTTACCGACATCGTTACCGAAAACGTTGCCGTACATAAAAAACACTCATGAAAGAGAGGGAAACAATATGAAAAAGAAACTGGTAAGCGCATTGTTGTGTGCAGCGATGGTTTCCTCCCTGCTTGCAGGATGCGGCGGTTCTGATGCACCGGCTGCAGATTCCGGCTCGGATGCAGGAACAGAGGCGCCGGCTGCTGATGCGGGCGATGGAGAAGCGGCCGGGGATTCCGCAGCAGCATCCAGCGATTACAGCGGGACCGTACGTATGCTGAATTTCAAACCTGAGATCTCAGATGCAATGCAGGAAGTAGCGGCGGCCTATACTGCTGAGACAGGCATCGACGTTCAGATCGAGACAGCGGCTTCCGGACAGTATGAGTCCACACTGACAGCAAGAATGGACAGCTCCGAGGCGCCTGGCATCTTCGTAGTAGAGAACGTAACGGCTCTTGGCAACTGGAAAGAGTACTGCCGTGACTGGTCTGACACAGAGCTTTACTCCTATGTGACGGATCAGAAGTACACGATGCAGGAAGACGGCAAGGTTCTGGCACTGTGCTACGTGCTGGAAGGCTGGGGTATCATCGTTAACAGCGAGATCACAGATGCATATTTCGCATCCCCGAATAAATCTACAGAGTACACTTCTCTGGATGAACTGTATACCTTCGATGCATTGAAGGCAGTTGTAGAAGACATGACAGCGCTGAAAGACGAGCTGGGTATCCAGGGCGTGTTCGGTTCCACATCTTTGAAGCAGGGTGATGACTGGAGATACCAGACACATCTGATGAACATCCCGCTTTACTGGGAGTGGGGCGCAGACGTTGATATCAACGGCGCCGTACCGGAGTTCACATTTGCAAATGCTGAGAACTTCAAGAACATCCTTGACCTGTACCTGAACAACTCCGTGATCGAGCCGAGTCTTGTCGGTACGAGAACAGTTGACGATTCCATGGCTGAGTTCGCACTCGGACAGTGCGCGATGATCCAGAACGGTGACTGGGCATGGAACACGATCCTGAACACAGAAGGCAAGGTTGTAAAGGATGACAAGGTTCGCTTCATCCCGATCACATCCGGCGCGGCAGGCGAGGAGAACATGGGTCTTTGCGTAGGCGGTTCCCAGTCCTTCTGCATCAACTCCCAGCTTCCGGAGGAAGATCAGCTGGCAGCGATCGATTTCCTGACATGGCTGTTCTCTTCTGATACGGGTAAGAACCTGGTAGCACAGAAGCTGCAGCTTGTAACACCTTTCTCCTGCATGGAAGGCGCAGAGTACACCAACCCGCTGTTCGGCAGCGAGGCTGAGATCTCCGCAGCAGGTAAGACTGCATACAGCACAACCTGTAACCTGATTCCTGACCAGACATGGAAAGACAGCTTCGGTGCAAGCCTGCTGATGTACGCTCAGGGTCAGAAGACATGGGAAGATGTTGTTGCGGACGCTGTTTCCGAGTGGGCTGTCGAGAGAGACATCACCAACGCGGCTAACGGCAACTAAGGAATGACAACGGAGGATATCCATACGCTGTCTGTCCGGAGACAGACAGCAGGGTATTCCGGTAAATAGCTTTTGCAAAACGAGAGCGCCTTGTTTTATGGTACGCCAGAAATAAATAGGAAACGACAGCCAGAGCCATATACGGAAGCTTTTGCAGGGCCGAAGCGGGATTTCTGATGTCGTTGACTACAGCAGCCATTGGAATAAGGCGCTCTTTTTGCGAAAAAATCCGAAAGAAATTTAAAAAACGAGTGATCCGGAAGAAAATAGTAATGTGTGAAATATAGGGGGAAAGGAGAGAACCATGCAAAAAAACTATAAAAAGTATTTTCCGATTTTTGTACTTCCAACATTGTTGGCATTTATCATTGCATTCGTGATTCCTTTTTTTATGGGCCTGTATCTGTCTTTCTGTAATTTCAAGACGATCGGCTCCGCAAAATGGGTAGGGTTATCCAATTATCTGTATGTGTTCCGTGACAGCGCCGGATTCCTTTCTGCGCTGTGGTTTACCGTTAAGGTTGCCATTGTGGGTGTGGTATCCACGAATGTGCTGGCTTTCGCGCTGGCGCTGCTTCTGACGAAGGGGCTTAAGGGTACTAACGTGTACCGTACGATCTTCTTCATGCCGAACCTGATCGGCGGTATCATCCTTGGTTATATCTGGCAGCTTCTGTTGAATGGTATTCTGATCCGTGTGGCGGGTGTGGATCTGACTTTTAACTCGACCTTCGGTTACTGGGGTATCATTATTCTGTACAACTGGCAGAAGATCGGTTATCTGATGATCATCTATATTGCAGGAATCCAGTCTATTTCGGGCGATATCCTGGAGGCGGCCAAGATCGACGGCGCTAACTATGTGCAGACTTTAAAGAAGATCATTATTCCGCTTGTTATGACATCCATTACGACCTGTACGTTCCTGGCTCTGACAGACTGTTTCAAGATGTACGACCAGAACCTGGCGTTGACAGGCGGTGCACCGGCAAACCAGACAGCGATGCTGGCGATGGATATCTTCAATACTTATTACAACCGTACAGGTTTCGCCGGTGTCGGTCAGGCCAAAGCGGTCGTATTTACAGTGTTGGTATTGGTCATCTCATTGATACAGCTTCGCATTACACAGTCTAAGGAGGTGGAGTAAGATGCAGGAAAAGAGAAAAGCGGCAAACATACTCATTTATGTTATCCTTACGATTTTGTCAGTAATCTTTATCATTCCGATCGCGCTGGTGATCATGAACTCTTTGAAGAATAAGCTGTATATTTCGACTTCACCGTTTGCGCTGCCCAACAGCGAGAGCTTCCGCGGCCTGAAGAACTACATCGAAGGTCTGACGAAAATCCATTTCATGGACAGTATCGGTTACTCCCTGTTTATCACGGTGGTTTCCGTTATCATGATCATTGTTTTCTGTTCCATGACAGCGTGGTATATCACCAGAGTGAAGAATAAGCTGACATCCTTTATTTACTTTATGTTTATTGCAAGTATGGTAGTGCCTTTCCAGATGGTCATGTACACGATGACCAAGGTGGCGAATATGACGCACCTGGACAATTTTGTCGGCATTAACGTACTGTATCTGGGATTTGGTTCCAGTATGGCGGTGTTCATGTTTACCGGCTTCGTGAAGGGTATTCCGATCGAGCTGGAAGAGGCCGGTCTGATCGACGGCTGTAATCCGCTGACCATGTTTGTGAAGGTGGTATTTCCGGTGCTGAAACCGATCTCCATCACCATCGCGATCCTGAATGCGATGTGGATCTGGAATGACTTCCTGCTTCCGTATCTGATCATCGGCACGAAGTACAGGACCATTCCGGTTGCGATCCAGTATCTGAGAAGCGGTTACGGTTCCATCGACTACGGTCACCTGATGGCGACCATCGTGATCGCGCTGATCCCGATCGTTATCTTCTACTTCATGTGCCAGAAATATATCATCGAAGGTATTGTGGCAGGCGCCGTAAAGGGTTGATTATGACTCGTGGCTGGCAGAATGTCGGAAACGTAACAGTTCAGCCTTCGGCTTCTCTGTTACGGAATCTGCCCATTCCAGGTCGCCTTCGGCGAGGGGCAGATTCCCTTGGCCCAACTTACTTATTTTCACGGACTTTGCAGCAAGTGCAAAGTCCTGGGCTGAGCTGTTACTCGGAAACGGTAGGCTGCCAAATACTTGCTTGACAAAAATAATTCGGGGGGGGGTAAAATAAGCTATAGATTCTTCGTCGAATTAAGGCGAAATTTGCAAATTTGTCTTGCGGGAATGAGGGGAAACGTGTAGAATGGAAACGATACCGGGAATACTATGAGTGACAGACAGGTAAAGGGGCCGGTACGGATATCGTTGGGAAAGGATTGTTGCAGTCATGAGAAAAAGTGGAATTTTATTACCTGTATCGAGTATTCCGTCCAGATACGGGATTGGCACATTTTCAAAACAGGCCTATGAGTTTATAGATTTGTTGGAGAAGGCGGGACAGTCCTATTGGCAGATCCTTCCGCTGGGACCGACAGGATATGGAGATTCTCCTTATCAGTCTTTCTCTACATTTGCGGGGAATCCCTACTATATTGATCTGGAAACACTGATCGGGGAAGGATATCTGACCGAAGAAGATTGTGTAAAATGCGATTTTGGGGATAATGAAAGATATATTGATTATGAGAAGATCTACCTGTCCAGATTCAAGGTGTTGAAGAGCGCTTTTCATAACAGCCATTTGGAGCAGGAGAAGGCTTACCAGGATTTTGTGGAGGAGAATGGCTACTGGCTTGACGATTACGCACTTTATATGGCGGTGAAGAATTCCTTTGACGGGAAGAGCTGGAGCGAGTGGGATGAGGACATTAAACTCCGCAGACCGGAAGCCATGAAGCGATACCGCGAGGAATATGCGGAAGAAGTGGAATTCTATAAATTCCAGCAGTATCTGTTCGCGAAGCAGTGGTTCGCACTGAAAGAATATGCGAATAAGAAGAAGATACAGATCATCGGTGACATTCCGATCTATGTGGCGTTTGACAGTGCGGACACCTGGGCCAACCCGGAGCTGTTCCAGCTGGATGACACGCTGACGCCTGTGGCGGTGGCAGGATGCCCGCCGGATGCTTTCTCGGCGACGGGGCAGCTGTGGGGGAACCCGCTGTACCGCTGGGAGTATCATAAAGAGACGGCGTACGCCTGGTGGATGAAGCGGATCGCCTACTGTTATAAGCTTTATGACGTGGTGCGGATCGATCACTTCCGCGGCTTCGACGAATATTATTCAATCCCTTACGGTGATGAGACGGCGGAATTTGGACACTGGGAAGCAGGCCCCGGCTATGACATCTTTAAGACGATGAAGGCGAAGCTGGGAAATAAGGCCGTGATCGCGGAGGATCTGGGATTTTTGACCGATACGGTCATAAAACTTGTGAAAAAGACCGGTTATCCGGGCATGAAAATACTGCAGTTTGCTTTTGACTCCAGAGAAGAGAGCGATTATCTGCCGCACAATTACGATAAGAACAGCATCGTATATACAGGGACGCATGACAATGACACCACAGTCGGCTGGTATACGCAGCTGAACCGCAAGGATAAGGCGTTTGCCAGGAAGTATCTGCATATCCGCAGCAGTAAGGATGTGCAGTGGGCGTTTATCCGCGCGGCGATGGCCAGCGTGTCCGATACCTGTGTGATCCCGATGCAGGATTATCTGGGACTTGGCACGGAGGCGAGGATCAACATGCCGTCCACATTGGGGACGAACTGGAAATGGAGGATGCTGCCGGGAGAATTTACGTCAGAGCTGGCGGAGCGCATTTACGATATGACCAGATTATACAGCAGGGTATAGACTGCAAGGAGCGGCTGACAGTTACGGAAGGAACAGGACTGTCAGCCTTTTTTAACCTATTAATATAAAGAATGGGAAGTGATGACATATGGCAGAGATAACGATCAAGGACATTGCGAGAGAGTGCGGCGTGGGAGTGAGCACGGTGTCGCGGGCGATGAACAATCATCCGGATATCAATCCGGAGACCAGGAAGAAGATCATGGACGTGATCGAGCGAACGGGCTTTATTCCCAACAACAGTGCGCGCAATCTGAAGCGCACGGATGCCAAATGCATCGCTATGCTGGTGAAGGGCATCACGAACCCTTTTTTCAGTAAAATGATAGAGATCATCGAGGACGAGGCGAAGCGTAAGCGGTACGCGCTGGTATTGCGGCATGTGGAAGCGCAGGAGGACGAACTGGACGTGGCATTGGAATTGGAGAAGGAAAAGCGGCTGCGGGGCATCGTTTTCCTCGGCGGGATGTTCCGGCATTCGCAGGAGAAGCTGGATAAGTTGAAAGTGCCTTTTATTTTCTGCGCGATCAGCGTCGAGACTTTCGAGCAGGCCGGTGAGGTGAGATTCTCCAATATCGCGGTGGACGACTGTCTGGAGAGCAAGAAGATGACGGAATATCTGTTGGATCTGGGCCACAGACGGATCGCTTTCATTACCGAGAACATGGATGAGACCATCGGGCGCAGCCGCATGGAGGGATACTGGAGCGCTTATGTGGAGAGAGGACTGGAAGTGCCGGAGGATCTGATCTGCTATGTGCAGGAAGACGTGGATCATTATTGTATGGAGAACGGTTATCTGACGACAAGGAAGCTGCTGCAGTCGGGGCGTGAAGTGACCGCGATCTATGCGGCGGCAGACTCTTTGGCCATCGGCGCCTGCCGGGCGGTTCTGGAAGCGGGACTGCGGATCCCGGAGGATATCTCGGTGGTGGGTTATGACGGGATGGAGATCGGGGAATACTATAATCCGAAGCTGACTACGATCAAACAGCCTGTGGAAGAGATGGCGAAGGAAGCCATCCGGCTGCTGTTCGATGTGATCGCCGAGCGCAAAGAACATCAGCAGATCATCTTCTCCGCGGAACTGGTGGAGAGAGAATCTGCTGCAAGATTACAGGAGCATTGATAGTGTCATCCGGGCAGATGCAGAGTTGAGTGCCGCATCTGCCCGCCGTATGAAGACCCGGAGCGGAGCTAAGCATATCAGAAAGTACGCCGGCTGAGCACGGAATTATGGTAGGCCGGATCCTGCGTCACGTCCTGATCAAACCAGTCAAAGGGCAGAAAGGCATTCGCCGCAGCCTCATCCGGAAATTCCACTTCCGCGATGACGAGAGGGGCAAAGGGTGGATCAAAAAGATCCAGTTCTACAAATAGACTGTTCGGGTCAATGTCTTCGGAATAATCTGACGTAAATGTCGGATGCCCGATCGGTATGACATAACGTTTCTTGGATATCACATTTCCATCCGCCTTTTCGCGCAGATGGTAGTAGGAATCCCGGTTTAACGGGAGATTGTACTCTTCTCTTGCGAGCAGGCCCTTACCCTTATAGGTCAGGTAGTAGTCATCGTCCTGTCTTCGGATCCTGACAACCGGGTCGGTGTTCAGATAAGCCTGCTCGATCTTGTGGTAGGGGTAGTCTGCCAGGTTTTCCGGCAGGTTTCTGACGGTAAATTTTCGTTCGATCTCCATAATGGCTCCTGTCTCTGTTGATTCTTATTCTTTGATCTTGTCGAGTTCTGCAAGATTAACCCCCAGACTGGACAATGTGACTTTGAGTTCTATATAGCGATCATACATCGAACGGTATGTTACCGGATCCTTATCCTTGACGGATAACATCCAGTTCTGCAATCTTGAGAACTCTGTGATGGAATCTCGTATAATATCTGCTGCACTTGGCATAGGGACACCTTCTTTCTGATAATATATTGGGATTGCTTTCATTATAGCAAGGGCACGGCGGGGTGTAAAGTATCAGCCGCTCGCTCTTGCCATTTACAGATTTGTTGTGTATGATTATTTTAAGCTGAATTGACATAGCTTAACCATATGGTATAGTGAACGAAATTTCTAATGTCGTTCACTATAAGTGGCATAATGAACGGATGTCTGCTATAGGAATAGAAGAACGGAGGAGAGTAACGATGAGCAGAGCAGCAGTTTTTTTTGCAACGGGATATGAGGAGATCGAGGCGTTAACGGTGGTGGATATTCTGCGGCGGGCGGATGTGGAGACGCCGATGGTCTCCATTACGAAAGAGCGTAGTGTGACAGGCTCTCATGCGATCTCGGTCGCGATGGATGCGGTACTTTCGGAGATTCATTTTGCAGAACTGGATATGATCGTATTGCCGGGCGGCGGCCTGGGTACGCAGAATCTGGAAGCCTGCGAGGCATTGATGGCACAGGTGGATGCTTTTGTGGCGCAGGGCAAACCTGTGGCGGCGATCTGCGCGGCACCGAGTATTCTGGGACACAGAGGTCATCTGCAAGGACGCAGGGCCTGCTCTTACCCTTCATTCGAGAGTCATCTGGAAGGCGCTGAGGTGATGAGGCAGCCTGCGGTCATCGACGGCAATATCGTTACCGGGCGCGGCATGGGCGCGGCGGTGCCGTTTGCCCTGGCGGTTTTGGAGAAGCTGCAGGGTGCGGAGGCGGCGCAGAAGATGGTGGCGCAGATCGTATACGAGGCGTGACGGATACGGTGACCAAGAGGCCGCAGACGTCAAAATCATGGCAAAACTTACCATAATATTTTCAATCGATCCGAACATACTAACATCAAGATAAGCGATAAAGTGAACGCTTTAACAGACAACGAGATTCCAAACAGAATCGCAGTTTTTTTCTGGTCCATAAGATCCGAAAAGGGCAAAAGTATCTGGGATAAGCGTATAAACGGCAGCGCTTATCTCAATAATATAGATTATGGATGGAATCAAGAATTTCATTCAAAAGTATTTCGGAGGTGAAAGAAATGGCAAGCAACAAGACGAATAGAGTAGAAGTTCCTGAAGCTAAGGCAGCAATGGATCGTTTCAAGACTGAGGTTGCATCTGAGTTGGGTGTAAACTTGAAGGAAGGTTACAATGGTGACCTGACATCCAAAGAGGCTGGTTCTATCGGCGGTGAGATGGTTCGTAGAATGATCAAGAGCCAGGAAGAGCAGATGAAATAAGCTGACCAGGAGACAAAAGTGAGGAGCCGTCGCTTTCGCAGATCGGGGATCTGCGGGGGCGATGGCTCCCCTTTTGCTTTTGGGGAAATATCTGTTATAATGGATACGAAAGTGTGAAAGAGGACGGAAGCAAAGGTAAAAAAGAAAGACAAGGAAACAGAACACAGAAAACAGAACGCAGAACACAGAAAACAGAACACGCAATAAAGAATACACTACACAGAATATGGAATACAGAATACAGGGAGGGACTGTGCACATGAATAAGAATGACAGATTAAGATCGTATACGCTAAAGGAGCTCACATCCTATAAGATTCACGGCCGGACAGACGAGACGCAGGATCCGCTGCCGCTGTTTTTTCAGGGAAGCGGCGTTGAGGTGAATGTGACGGGAACGGAGCTGTGGATCGAGATCGAAGTGGATTACGCAATGTATGAGCCGTGGGCCTGGATATCGTTAAACGGGGCATTTATGAGCCGTCAGATGCTGATGCCCGGTACATACTCGCTTTGCCTTTTCCGGGGCATGAGCCCGGAGGCGGTGAAGAATGTCGGATTTTTCCGGGAGCTGCAGGCTATGTCGGAGGACGATGCCTGTCATCTGCTGATCCACGGATTTCGCAGCGACGGCGTATTCCTGCCGGTGAGGGAGCGCAGCTGTAAGCTGGAATTTATCGGCGACAGCATTACTTCCGGTGAGGGCTTATACGGGGCCAGGGAAGATATGGACTGGATTGCCATGTATATGGGAAACAGCCGGAATTACACGCGCATGGTGGCCGATGCGTTGGATGCGGAATGCCGTCTGATCTCCCAGGGCGGCTGGGGCGTGCTGTGCGGCTGGGATAATGATCCGCGGCACAATATTCCCTCCTGCTATGAGCAGATCTGTGGTCTGGCAAAGGGAGAGACGAATGAAAAGCTGGGCGCGGCGAAGCCTTATGATTTCCGCAGCTGGAAGGCGGATGCGGTCATTGTCAATCTGGGAACGAACGATGCGGGCGCGTTCGATCAGCCGGTGTGGACGGATCCTGTGACAGGAGAGACTTTTAAGCTGTACAGGGGAGAGGACGGGGCCTGTCATCCGGCATCCTTGGAGCGCTTCCGGCAGGCGGTTACCGACTTCCTTGTGATGATACGGCGAAACAACCCCACATCCCATATTCTCTGGGTATACGGTATGCTGGGGGATGAGCTTGCGCCGGCGATCAGGGAAGCCATGAACCGCTATCAGGAGACGACCGGCGACGGCAATATGGCATTTCTGTTGCTGCCGGATACGACGGAAGAGACTTTCGGATCAAGACAGCATCCGGGGGAGAAGGCACATGCTAGGGCGGCGGAAGTGATCGCAGCGTATTTGAAGACGATACTGTGAGAAAACATCGTCATTGAAGAGGTGCAGGCGTAAGTTTTTCCAAATCCGGGAGTTTGCTTACAGATAGTCAGGGAGATTAGGGAAAGCAGGATTTTATAAAAAGGCAGGGAGCAGGAAGATGAAAAAGAAGAGGGCAGCGATATGGATGGGTGTGGCATTGTGTGTGGCAATGCTGACAGGATGCGGAACGGACAAAGGGACCGATGCCGGGACAGAGACCATAACAGAGACCATAACAGAGGTCGGAACAGAGGCCGAAACTGGAACGGAGACCGAAACAGTTAATGGGGAGGAGGAAAAAGGAACCGAACCGGAAGACGGATCGAATCCGGCAGGTGACGCGGCAGAAGGTGCAGACACTGCTGCCGGACAGGACGGAGCATCCGGTAGTCAGGATGCGGCAAAGCAGGAGGGCGCAGGGCAGGAAGCAGGAGAACCGGTATCCGATGGAGACGGGACAGAGGGCGGTGAAAGCGCCACACTGCGGATCGGTTCTCTGAAAGGGCCCACATCCATGGGACTGGTCTATCTTATGCAGCAGGCCAAAAAGGGCGAGACAGTCGATCGCTATGAATTTACCATGACAGCCGCGGCGGACGAACTGCTGCCGGCCATGCTTTCCGGAGATCTGGATATCGTCCTGATACCGGCCAATATGGCTAGCGTGCTGTACAACCGGGCGGAAGGCGACGTGTCGGTGATCGATATCAACACGCTGGGCGTGCTGTACGCGGTATCGGGCAATGAGAAGATCAGGGAGATCAGGGATTTAAAGGGAAAGACCGTCTATATGACAGGTAAGGGAACCACGCCGGATTATGTGATGCAGTACCTTTTAAAGGAAAACGGTCTTACGGCGTCGGATGTGACATTGGAATATAAATCGGAGGCAACGGAAGTGGCGGCGATGTTAGCGGAGATGCCGGAGGCGGTGGGAGTGCTGCCGCAGCCCTTCGTGACGGCAGCCTGTGCGCAGAATGAGAAGCTGGCGGTGGTGCTTGACCTGACGCAGCAGTGGGCCGCGGTGCAGAAGGAGGGCGGCAGCAGCCTTGTAACCGGCGTAACCGTGGTACGCAATGCCTTTTTGACGGAGGAGCCGGAGGCGGTAGACAGATTCCTGGAAGAACATGCGGCCAGCGCGGCTTATGCCAACGAGTATGTGGAGGAGACGGCGCAGCTGGTGGCCGAAGCCGGCATCATCGACAAGGCGCCGGTGGCGGCAAAAGCCCTGCCGGAGTGCAATATCACCTATATTGACGGAGAGGAAATGAAGACAGCGCTGTCCGGGTACCTGGAGGTGCTGTGGGAGCAGGATCCCGAGTCGGTGGGCGGCGGTCTGCCGGGGGATGGGTTCTACTATGTGAGATAGGGAGGCGCAGATGAGAGTGAAGTTATCTGGAAGTGGAGAAACAGGAGCGCCAAATGAAAGGGACACATAAGCGGATACGAAAAGCGATCATTCTATTCTTCTGGCTGGGCATCTGGCAGGCGGCGGCGCATCTGGCGGACAATCCGATTCTGTTGGCGGGGCCCGTGCAGGTTCTGTGCGCTTTTGAGAAGAATCTGCTGCGTCCCGATTTTTTTCCCGTGATCTTTCACTCGCTGTCGGGAATCGGGCTGGGATTTTTCCTGGCTCTTTTTGCGGGGATAGCGATGGGAGCAGTGGGGTATTGCATGTCCTGGGTGGAGGAGATGCTGTCGCCGGTGATGGCGGCGCTTAAGTCCGTCCCGGTGGCCTCCTTTGTGGTGCTCCTGCTGATCTGGTTCGGCGCCGGGCGTCTGAGCTTGCTAATCAGCTTTCTGATCGTGTTTCCGAATGTCTATGTGAATACCATAGCCGGTCTGAAAAGCACGGACAGGAAGCTGTTGGAGATGGCCCGTGTGTTTGGCATGAGCCGGGGAAAGAAGCTATTCTATCTGTACAGACCGGCGCTGATGCCGTATCTGGAAAGCTGTCTGAAAATATCCCTGGGCATGAGCTGGAAATCCGGTGTGGCGGCAGAGATCATCGGTTTGACGGAGTCGTCGCTGGGAGAGCGGCTTTACATGGCAAAGATCTATCTGGATACGGCAGGCTTGTTTGCATGGACGGTGACGATCGTGCTGGTCAGTTTTCTTTTTGAGAAGGCGGTGTTATGGCTTTTTCATAGATTTGCGCTGTGGCGTCCATATCCTGTCTTCGGACCGGGAGAGTGTCTGCAGGCGGGGACGCGGACCGGGCAGAGAGCCGGCAACGAATCCGAGAAGAAAGAAAGAAGGACCGATATCCCGGACAAAGCGGGAGAGGCGGGATTGATCCGGATGCGGCATATCAGGAAATCTTACAATGGACAGCCGGTAATAGAGGACTTTAGTCTGACGATGGAGGCAGGCGGCCGGTACTTGCTGATGGCTCCTTCCGGCGCAGGCAAGACTACCCTGCTTAAGATACTGACAGGTTTAGAGCAGGCGCAGCAGGGCGAGATCTCGGGAATGCCTGACCGCATCGGCATGGTTTTTCAGGACGACAGGCTTTGCGAGGAGTACGATGCAGTATGCAATATTCTGTTGGGGATGGAGAGGAGAAGCAGAAGGGAGACAGGCAGGACGGGCGCATGTGATTTGTCGCATATGTCAAAGAAGCAGCTGACAGAGTATGTCAGGGCGCAGGCGGCAAGGATTCTACCGGAAGATTGCCTGACCAAACCGGTCAACAGTTTGAGCGGCGGAATGCGCAGGCGTGTGGTGCTGTTACGCGCAGTGCTGTCGGGAGCGGACATACTGATCATGGATGAACCGTTTACGGGACTGGATGAGGAGACCCGCGCGCGTTGTGCGGAATATCTTACAAAGCAGCTTGGAGAAAGGACGCTGCTGGTCACGACCCATAGAGAAGAAGACGCGGAATTGCTACAGGGAAGGAAGATATATTGTTAGTTAAAAGAGCGTTTTAAAGAATATTGTGCCGAATATTTCCATTTCCCTTGCAATATAGTGTTAAGTACGTCATGATATGAGCCGATATATATTTAACCGGATATGGGGGAATTCGAAATCTAAAGAGGGTGGATGATAGGAGAGTAAGGTTATGGTCGTCAAACATAATATCACGGCGATGAATTCAAATCGCATGTTTAACCTGACGAATAAGAGTCAGGCGAAGTCAACGGAGAAGCTGTCTTCCGGGTATAAGATCAACCGTGCGGCGGACGATGCGGCAGGCTTGTCCATATCGGAGAAGATGCGCCGCCAGATCAGAGGACTTACACAGGCGTCGGCCAATGCGTCGGATGGCATTTCCTGTGTGCAGACGGCGGAGGGCGCTTTGAACGAGGTTCACGATATGCTGCAGCGGATGAATGAGCTTGCGGTGAAGGGAGCCAACGGAACGCTGACTACCACGGACAGAAGTTATGTTCAGATGGAAGTCAGACAGCTGATGAGCGAGATTGACAGGGTGCAGTCCACGACGACCTTTAATGAGCAGAATCTGCTGGACGGCACTTTTAAGGGAATCGGATTACAGGTTGGCGCAGAGTCAGGACAGCATATCGCGATCACGATAGGGAATATGTGTACGAACGATCTGATTGCCAGTGCACTGTCGAAAGGAATCTGCTATCAGACGAATGATAGTACACCATTGTGTAAAGGACAGGATTTGCCACCGATAGGGAATGAGACACCGGACGGGCTCTATTATCAGTATGCCTGGCCGGGAACCAGCACTCATGCAAAAATACAGTATGTGAATTTAAATACGGTCCAACCCTGGAGTGTGGCAGGGCATTCACATCTTCTGGCGGCGAGAGATCTGACTATTTTTCACAGCTTTTCTTATAGTTCGATCACAGATGAAAGCGTGAAGAACAGATTGACGACCGATGGAAGCAGTTTTTCCGGATCGACAGGCGGTACGGAAGAAGATCTGTCCGGCAGGGCACCTGATGTCCGTGACTTCCAGGCCCTCAACGCCTTCGCCAAAAGCGCGATCGAGGACGTATCCAGAACCCGCTCCGATCTGGGCGCGATTCAGAACCGCTTAGAGCATACGATCAGCAATCTGGACAATATCGTGGAGAACACCACATCGGCGGAATCGGCTATCCGGGATACGGATATTGCCACGGAGATGGTGAAGTATGCCAACAACAACATTCTCGTGCAGGCCGGGCAGTCCATGTTGAGCCAGGCGAATCAGAGTAACCAGAGCGCGCTGGCGTTATTGCAGTAGCTTTTCGATCCCCGGAGAGCTGATGCAGACGACAGATTACGTGTGAGCATTGCCGGGTCGCGATCAGAGAGGTACAGACATAGGGGAGTTATGCGTATTGTATAGATAGAGGAAGGAAATGGAGCAGGGTGTAAAGTCTATAGGTATGGAAGGACTTTATGCCCTTTTTCTCATTCTCTGCCATAAAACCATTGAAAAACCGCGTAACTATAGAAAAAACCATCTGGTATTTTTCAAAAGGTTGTGCTATAATGCTTAAATGACTGTGACTAGGAGCAGACGAGGGCTTCCGCATGTCGCAGAGGCATTTGAAGGAGGAACCCATACAATGAGCTTACAGGTAGAAAAATTAGAAAAGAACATGGCGAAGCTTACGATCGAAGTAAGCGCAGAGGATCTTGAGAAGGCGATCGAGAAAGTTTATCAGAAGCAGAAGAAGCAGATCAGCATTCCGGGCTTTCGAAAAGGGAAAGTGCCGCGTATGATGGTGGAGAAAATGTACGGTAAGGAAGTATTCTATGAGGATGCGGCCAACGATCTGATCCCGGATGCCTACGATAAGGCAGTGGATGAGTGCGAGGAGGACATCGTATCTTCTCCGAAGATTGAGGTGACACAGATCGAAGGGGGTAAGCCTTTTATCTTTACGGCGACGGTGGCGCTGAAGCCTGATGTAAAGCTAGGTGAATACAAGGGTGTGAAGATTGAGAAGATCGACAGGGAAGTCACGGAAGAAGACGTGATGGCGGAGATCAACAGAGAACGCGATAACAATGCGAGAAATATCACGGTAGAAGACAGACCGGTCAAAGACGGTGATATGACGGTGATCGATTTCGAAGGCTTCGTGGACGGTGTGGCTTTTGACGGCGGCAAGGGAGAGAACTATCCGCTGACCATCGGTTCCGGCGCGTTTATCCCCGGGTTCGAAGAGCAGCTTGTGGGCGCGGAGATCGGTAAGGAAGTGGAAGTAAAGGTTACTTTCCCGGAGGACTATCAGGCAGAGGAACTGCAGGGCAAGGAAGCCGTGTTCAAGTGCACGGTGCAGGAGATCAAGGAGAAGGAACTTCCGGAACTGGATGACGAATTTGCGAGTGAGATATCGGAATTTGATACACTGGAAGAATATAAGGAAGATGTAAAGAAGAACCTGACCGAGAAGAAGGAGAAGGACGCCAGGGCGACCAGAGAAAATGAGGCTGTTGAGGCGGCAGTGAAGGCAAGCGAGATGGAGATTCCGGAGGCGATGCTTGAGACGCAGCAGAGACAGATGGTGGACGAGTTTGCTCAGCGGATCACGATGCAGGGTATGAGCATGGAGCAGTACATGCAGTTTACGGGCGCGACGTATGAGAAGCTGATCGAGCAGGTGAAGCCCCAGGCGGAGGAGCGGATCAAATCCAGACTGGTATTGGAGGCGATCGCCAAAGCTGAGAACATCGTGGTTACCGAAGAAGATTATGACGAAGAGATGAAGACCATGGCTGAAGTTTACCAGATGGAGATCGATAAGGTGAAGGAGCTTATGGGCGAAAGAGAGAAGAAGAACATCATGCAGGATCTGGCTGTCAGAAAAGCTGCTGAGTTCGTGGCCGAGCATGCGGTAGAGGAATAAGAAGATAGTGTATAAGGAAGCGGAGGAATTAACATGGCTTTAATACCTTATGTCATTGAGCAGACTTCCAGAGGAGAACGCTCTTATGACATTTATTCGAGATTATTGAAAGAGAGGATCATCTTTCTGGGAGAGGAAGTGAATGACGCATCGGCGAGTGTGATCGTGGCACAGCTGCTTTTCTTAGAGTCGGAAGATCCAGAGAAAGATATTCATCTGTATATCAACAGTCCGGGCGGCGTGATCACGGCTGGAATGGCGATTTATGACACAATGAATTTCATTAAGTGTGATGTGAGCACCGTATGTATCGGCATGGCAGCCAGCATGGGAGCGTTCCTGTTGGCGGGCGGAACCAAGGGTAAAAGAATGGCTCTTCCCAATGCGGAGATCATGATCCATCAGCCGGCGGGCGGCGCGCAGGGACAGGCTACGGAGATTGAGATCACGGCAAAGCATATCCTGGCCACGAAGGAGAAGATGGCGAGGATCATGGCCGAGAACACGGGCCAGGATTTCGAGGTGATCATGGCAGATACGGAGAGAGATAACTGGAAGACTGCCGAGGAAGCGCTTTCTTATGGCCTGATCGACCGTATCATCACCAATCATGCCAGCGCTGTATAGCAGCAGATGTAAGGAACAGGGAAACAATCCTCACGGGCATGGGGTCAAAAGGGGTAGCGGCTGTGAGGCTTAAGGGTCTTATGGCCGCTAAATAATGAAGAAGAAAGGCATGGAGCATTAAAATGGCAGGAAAGAATTCTGATGACAGGGTGAGGTGTTCTTTTTGCAATAAGACACAGGGCCAGGTCAAGAAGCTGATCGCGGGTCCGGCGGGTGTCTATATTTGCGACGAGTGTGTGGAGATCTGCGCCGATATCATCGAAGAGGAATATGAGGAAGAGCCGGAAGCAGAGGAGATGGAGATCAATCTCCTGAAACCGGTGGAGATCAAGCATTTTCTGGACGATTATGTGATCGGGCAGGAGGATGCCAAGAAAGTACTGGCTGTCTCTGTCTACAACCATTATAAGCGGGTACTGGCGCCGGAAGAGGATGACGGTGTGGAGCTGCAGAAGAGCAACATCATCATGGTGGGGCCTACCGGTTCCGGCAAGACGTACCTGGCGCAGACACTGGCGAAGATCATCAATGTGCCGTTCGCGATCGCGGATGCCACTACACTGACCGAGGCCGGCTATGTGGGTGAGGATGTGGAGAATATCCTGCTCAAGCTGATCCAGGCGGCGGATTACGACATCGAGAGAGCACAGTACGGGATCATCTATATCGACGAGATCGATAAGATTACGAAGAAGAGCGAGAATGTGTCCATTACAAGGGACGTGTCCGGTGAGGGTGTACAGCAGGCGCTTCTGAAGATCATAGAGGGTACGGTGGCGAGTGTTCCCCCTCAGGGCGGCAGGAAGCATCCGCATCAGGAGCTGATCCAGATCGACACCTCCAATATCCTGTTCCTCTGCGGCGGCGCGTTTGACGGATTGGAGAAGATCGTGGAGGAGCGTCTGGACCGTAATTCCATCGGATTCAATGCGCAGATCGCAGAGAAGAGCAGTAAGGATATCGGGGCGGTGCTGAAGGAAGTATCAGCCCAGGATCTGATGAAGTTTGGCCTGATCCCGGAATTTATCGGACGTGTTCCGATCACCGTTACATTGGATGATCTGGATCAGGAGGCTCTGGTGCGCATTTTGAAGGAACCCAAGAATGCGCTGATCAAGCAGTATAAGAAGCTGTTTGAGTTTGATGAAGTCAGACTGGGCGTGGAGGACGAGGCGGCGCAGGAGATCGCGCGTCTTGCCTATGAGCGCAAGACAGGCGCCAGAGGACTGCGTTCCATCATGGAAGATGTACTGATGGACGTTATGTATGAGATTCCGTCGGACGACAATATCGCGGAGTGTATTTTGACAAAGGATGTTGTGGATGGCAAGGGCAAACCCCGTATCGTCTATCGCAACAGACTGATGCGTGCCGAGTAAATAAGCTGTTTTGTAGAAAGAAAACGTCGCCGGAATACAGGCGGCGTTTGTTGTCATTACAGGAAAACGCCAGGGGCGCGGTATGAGATATGCTGTCGGAACCGTTACGAAAAGAGGGAATAATGTATGAGCAGAGACACAGAAAATGGCAGGGAATATGATGCTTTCGATAAGGGAGCGCTGTCTTATCTGAACTATAGAGAGACGGGGGCCGGGACGGAATATCTTCCAGCCGTGACGCTCCGCGGGCTGTCGATCCTGCCAGGGATGGTCATTCATTTTGATCTGAGCGCGGCCAAGTCGATCGAGGCGGTAGAGCAGTCGATGTTAGCGGACCAACGGCTTCTTGCGGTAACGCAGAAGAATGTGGAGGCGGAAGACCCGGGGTTCGGGGATATCTACGAGGTTGGCACGGTCACGGTGATCAGACAGGTGACGAAGCTGCCGGGTCATATCCTGCGGGTGCTGGTGGAAGGGAAGGCCAGAGGCAGAGTACACCGGTTTGCACAGGAAAATGATTATATTATGGCAGAGGTGTCGCTTGAAAACGACGATATGACAGAGCTGACGGAAGCGGAACTGGAGGCAATGACCAGAACGGTCAAGGAATCTTTTGCGGCATACTATACATGCTTTCCCAAGGTGGGCAAGGCAGTGGCGGATCAGATCGAGGAAGAGATGCCGCTGGGGCGCTTGCTCGACTGTATCACCATCAACATGCCGCTGGCGGTGGCGGATAAGCAGGCGATCCTTGGGGCGGTATCCGTGAAAGAGCGGTTTGTTATTCTGACCGACCTGCTGGTGAAGGAAGTGGATATCACCCGGATCAAGAATGAGCTTGCGAAGGACATCAGGGAGCGGATCGACAAGAACCAGAGAGATTATATCCTGCGGGAACAGTTATACTATATTAAGGAGGAGCTGGGGGAGAACAATACGGACTCCGATGTGGAGCAGTTCGAGGCCGCAGTGGAGAAGCTGAAGGCGAAAAAGGAAGTGAAAGACAAGATTCGTAAGGAGATCAGCCGCTATAAGAATGTGATCGGCAGTAATTCGGAGGCGGCGGTGGAGCGGGCTTATATCGAGACCCTGCTGGAACTGCCCTGGGATAAGGCTTCCAGGGACAGCAGCGATCTGGCGCGGGCGGAGAAGATCCTGAATGACGATCATTACGGACTCACGAAGGTAAAAGAGCGGATACTGGAATATCTGGCCGTACGGGCGCTGACCGGCAAGGGCCGGAGTCCGATCATCTGTCTTGTGGGACCGCCGGGCACCGGCAAGACCTCCATCGCCCGCAGCGTGGCGGCAGCGTTAAATAAGAAGTACGTCCGTATCTGTCTGGGCGGTATCCGGGACGAAGCCGAGATCAGAGGACACCGTAAGACCTATGTGGGCGCCATGCCGGGCAGGATCACCAATGCGGTCAGACAGGCCGGCGTGAAGAATCCGCTGCTGCTTCTGGACGAGATCGACAAGGTGAGCAGCGATTATAAGGGCGATCCGAGCTCGGCGCTGCTGGAAGTGCTGGACGGGGAGCAGAACGGGGCGTTTCGAGATCATTACGTGGAGATACCCATCGATCTGTCGGAGGTATTGTTTATCGCTACGGCAAACAGCACGGATACGATTCCGCGGCCGCTGCTTGACCGCATGGAGCTGATCGAGATCAACAGCTATACGGCCAATGAGAAATTCCATATCGCCAGAGAACATCTGGTGGAGAAGCAGCTATATAAGAACGGGATCAGAGAGGATGAGATAACGTTTACGGACGAGGCGCTTCGAGCCATGATCAGCCGTTATACGAGGGAAGCCGGCGTGCGCGGCTTAGAGCGGCAGATCGGAGCCGTATGCCGGAAGGAGGCACGGCAGATCCTGGAAAGACGGCAGCAGGCAGTCCCGGAGGCTGTTCCCGGTATGCATGAGAAAGAAATGAAAGGATTGACTGCAAAAGTCGAAATTACCGTGGATAATCTGGAGCACTATCTTGGCAAGCCCAAGTACCGGCAGGATAAGATCGCGGGTAAGGATGAGGTCGGCATCGTGCGCGGACTGGCCTGGACTAGCGTGGGAGGCGATACCCTGCAGATCGAGGTGAACATGATGCCCGGAGAGGGGAAGATTGACTTAACCGGTCAGATGGGCGATGTGATGAAGGAATCCGCGCGCATCGCGCTCAGTTATGTGCGGTCGGTAGGAGAACAATACCAGATCGAGGAAAAGCTGTTCCGGAAGCGGGATTTCCATCTGCATATTCCGGAGGGAGCCGTGCCGAAAGACGGACCGTCGGCGGGTATTACCATGGCGACGGCGATCCTGTCCGCCGTGACGGGAAGGCCGGTGCGGGCGGATGTGGCGATGACCGGTGAAGTCACTCTTCGCGGAAGGGTGCTGCCCATCGGCGGGTTGAAGGAGAAGATACTGGCGGCCAGGACGGCGGGGGTACATAAGGTGCTCGTTCCGAAGGAAAATGAGAAAGATATCGCGGAACTGGATCAGGAGATTACAGACGGTTTAGAGATTTGTCTGGTAGAGTGTATGGAAGAGGTTGTTGGGCATGCGCTGGTGTGATTAAGAAGGACGCTCTACCAGAAGTATATAGGGAGAAAAAGATGGTAATCAGGAATGTAAATTTGGAGACGGTGTGTGGGATCACGAGCACGCTGCCGGAGAATGTGCTGCCGGAGGTGGCTTTTGCGGGGAAGAGTAATGTGGGGAAGTCGTCGCTGATCAACGGGCTGATGAACCGCAAGTCTCTGGCGCGTACCAGTTCCCAGCCGGGGAAGACGCAGACGATCAACTATTATAATATCAACGGCCAGATGTATTTCGTCGATCTGCCGGGATACGGATATGCCACGGCCAATGAGAAAGTGAAGGCGCAGTGGGGGAAGCTGATCGAGGATTATCTGCATCAGTCGAAGAAGATCTGTGCGGTGTTTCTTCTGATTGATATCAGACATGCGCCTTCCGAGAATGACAGGATCATGTATGACTGGATCCTGGACAGAGGATATAAACCGATCATCATTGCCACGAAGCTGGATAAGATCAAGAGAAGCCAGGTGCCAAAGCAGGTGAAGCTGATCTGTGATACGCTGGCGGTGGTGGAGGATACGACGGTCATTCCTTATTCTTCGCTGTCGAAGCAGGGACGGGAGGAGATCTACGAGCTTCTGGATCAGATGCTGGAGGCTGAGGAAGAGAAGTAGCAATACGGTACGATAAACAGAGGGGCGGCTTAACTTGGAATGGAGGAATTTTGATGAGACAATCGATCAGGACATACCTTAAGGTGATATTGAACCTGCTGACGGCGCTGATCATACTGCTTTTGTGTATTTTTCTGCTGCCGCGGTGCATCATTTTCTTTATGCCGTTTATCATCGGGTGGATTATTTCGCTGATCGCTTCGCCGGTGGTGCGTTTCTTCGAGGAGCGGATGAAGATACGGCGGAAGGGTGCGTCGGTGATCGTGATCGTGGCCGTGCTTGCGGTGGTGATCCTGCTGTTCTATGCGGTCGGAGCAAAGCTCATGAAAGAGGGTATTAATTTCGTCAATGAACTGCCCATGCTGTGGGAAAGCATCGTGGAGGAGTTCAATGAAGTCGGAGATAATCTGGAGGGGATCTTCAATAAGCTGCCGGCAGAAACACAGAGAACGCTGGATAATCTTGGCTCGGAGATGGGCACTTATTTTGGCGGTATCATCGAGGGCATCGGTTCGCCGACCTTCGAGGCGGTGGGAAATGTGGCCAAACAGCTGCCGGATATCTTCTTAGGGGTCATCATGTGTATACTTTCCGCCTATTTCTTCGTGGCGGACAAGGGATACATGGCAAATATCATGAAAAAGTATGTGCCGGGTGCGGTGCTTTACCGGTTTGACTTGATCCGCCGGAGCTTCCGCAACGCGGTGGGCGGTTACTTCAAGGCGCAGTTTAAGATCGAGTGTTGGATCTATGTGATGCTGGTGATCGGGCTGTTTATCTTAAAGGTGCGGTATGTGCCGCTAGTAGCGCTGGGCATTGCCTTTCTGGACTTCCTGCCGGTCTTCGGTACGGGGACGGTGATGCTTCCCTGGGCAGTGATCGAGATCTTAAGTAAAGACTATAAGATGGCAGTGGGGCTGATCATCATCTGGCTGTCGGGACAGCTTGTGCGGCAGGTGATCCAGCCGAAGATCGTGGGGGATTCCATCGGTGTGGATGCGATTCCCACGCTGTTTCTGCTGTTTATCGGGTATAAGGTGGCTGGCGTGATGGGGATGATCCTGGCGGTGCCGATCGGTATCATCGTGATCAATCTCTATGAGGACGGCGCTTTCGACACCACCAGGCAGAGCCTGAAGATCCTGGCGGCGGGATTTAACAAGTTCCGGCGGATCCGGCCGGAGGATATCGCGATTGTGGAGGAATACGAGCGGGAAGTGGAGCGCAGTTACCAGTCGAAGCTGAAAAGCGTCGAGGAGGAAGAGCGCGAACTGGAGGAGGCGGCTAAGATCAAGATCGAGGAGCCGCTTATTATCAAGAAGATCATCTCGAAGAAGATCGATAAGAAGTAGAGAAGTGCCGGACGCTGCGCGCCGGCTTAAGGAAATGACAGGTAAGATCAGGACAAAGAAAGAAGGACGAACGGATGATGCAGGTAACGGTATATAATTGCAGGGCCTTTGACGAGAAGGACCTGTTTCTGGAATATGCAAAAGAATTGGGAATGGAAGTTGTGTTGTGTGCGGATGCGCCGGATCTTGACAATGTTTCTCTGTGTCAGGGCAGCCGCTGCGTGGATGTGATCACCTCTAAGATCGACGCGCAGCTGATGCGGGCGTTTCGGGAACAGGGGATAGAATATATCACTACAAGAACGATCGGTTACGATCATATCGATCTGGAGGCGGCGAAGGAATGCGGCATCCGGGTGGGAAACGCGCCTTACGGCCCGCATGGAGTAGCCGACTATACGGTGATGCTGATCCTGATGTCCATCCGCAAGATGGGTGCGATCCTGGGACGGACCGCGCTGCAGGATTATACGCTGGCGGGCTTAAACGGCAGGGAGTTAAAGGATCTGACCGTAGGAGTCATCGGAACGGGACGAATCGGTGCGACGGTGGTCCGCAGCCTGTCCGGGTTCGGCTGCCGTATTCTGGCGCATGATCTGTATGAGAAGGAAGAAGTCAGACAGTACGCCTCTTATGTGCCGCTTGCCCGGATCTGGAAGGAGGCGGATGTGATCACGCTGCATACGCCGCTGACGGAAGACAATTTCCATCTGATCGGTGCGGATACCATAGCGCAGATGAAGGACGGCGTGGTAATTATCAACACGGCCAGAGGCGCGCTGATCGATTCGGACGCTTTTATCGAGGCCATCGAGGCGGGCAAGATCGGCGCCGCGGGACTGGATGTGGTGGAAAATGAGTTCGGACTATACTATTATGACCACAAATCGGATATATTAAAGAATAAGGAGCTTGCATTGCTCAGAAGCTTTCCGAATGTGACAGTGTCGCACCATATGGCTTTTTATACCAGAAACTATGTGGAAACGGTGGTCAGGGACTCTCTGATGAGTTGCAGATGCCATATGGAAGGAAAAGAGAATCCATGGGAGATTAAATGAGGATTGAACTAGAGAAACTGAAATCAAAGCGCTTCCTGAAATTTCTTTTCGCCCTTTATATCGTGGTGGTCATCAAGGTCATTATCTTCAAATACCCCTTTGAACAGCTGCGGGCCATCGCCGATACGTGGCAGAAGGGCGTGATTCTGGAAGGGCTGGGGACGGCCAATTTCGTGCCGTTTCATACGATCAAGATGTATATAGATTATGCCTATAAACTAAATAGTGTGGAGAATTTGGCGGGAAATGTCCTGGCCTTTGTGCCCTTCGGCTTTCTGTTTCCGCTGGTATCCCAGGACGGCAGGAAGTTTTCCGCTATGTTCGTGAATGCCTTTACCTTCGTGCTGGGGATCGAGACTTTTCAGCTGTTCAGCGCCTTCGGGGCTTTTGATGTGGATGATATTCTGCTAAACTGCCTGGGGGTTGCGCTGGGATTCGGGATCTATAAGCTGATGGAGAGAAAAGGATTTCTTAAGATATAGAAGGTATAGAAAAATCTGCGGTTGTGTTTACTGCCCAAAAGGAATAAAATAGAAGCAACAGGATCGAAAGCAAAAATATGTTATGTCGTTTACTTATAACTATAGGAGGGGGATATTATGGGCAGCCTGTTAAAGAAACTGAAGAAAAATGTGGTGATCTCAGCTATCTTATGTATCGCGTTGGGGCTGGTGCTTGCCATCTGGCCGGGGATGTCGATGCATATCGTGTGCATTGCCATCGGCTCGGTGCTGATCCTGGGCGGACTGGTGCGGCTGGCGGAGAGCTTTTTTGACAGAGACGGCAGCATGTACACGCAGATGAATATGATCGTGGGGATCATATTTGCCGTGGTCGGAGTCTGGATCGTGATCAAGCCGGAGAAGGTGTTGGCGATCATTCCCATCATCGTGGGGATCGTGATCGCGGTGCACGGTCTGAACAATCTGCAGCAGGCGGTGGCGCTCTGTAAGGAGAAATATGACAAATGGTGGGTGGCACTGATCCTGGGCCTGGTGACGGTGGGATTTGGTGCGCTGCTTATCTTCAAGCCTTTTGCGGCGTTGGATACGGTGGTGACGCTGATCGGATTCTTCCTTATCTATGACGGGGTGTCGGATCTGTGGATCGTATCCAGGGTCTCGAAGACGGCGAAGGTGCTGCGGCAGGAAGCCGAGGCGCTGGATGTGGATGCGCAGGAGATTGATTAGTACTACGAATAATTAATATTTGTTGTACTAGTACAGAGTACCAGGGAGTGGCACTTCGCCGGATTATTGCGGCGCTTTCTGGCGGCAGCGGGGAGAGGGCGCCGGGCATTATGGAACGGCAGGCAGTATCGGGAAGGAATGAATGTCAATGCAGAAGATTAAGTGTCCGAACTGCGGCGAGGTCTTTGCGGTGGATGAGTCCGGTTATGCGCAGATCGTGCAGCAGGTCAGGGATCAGGAATTTGACAGGGAACTGCGGCAGCGGGAGAAAGAACTGGAAGATCTGAAGAAAAAGGATCTGGAACTGGCGCAGATGAAGCAGAAGGAGGCCTTTGACAGAGCGCTTTCTTCGAAAGAAGCGGCGCTGTCCGAGAAGGAGAGGGAGATTGCACTGCTGAGAGCACAGCTTGACAACAGCGAGACGCAGAAGAAGCTGGCTGTCTCGGAGGCGGTGCAGAAGAAGGACAGGGAACTCTCCGAGAAGGCGACACAGATCACGGAGCTGCGAAGCCGGCTGTCGGGGAAGGAGACGGAGAGCCAGTTAAAGGAACAGGCCCTGCAGAAACAGTATGAGGACAGACTGCGGCTGAAGGACGAACAGATCGAATACTATAAGGATTTTAAGGCCAGGCAGTCGACGAAGATGATCGGAGAGAGCCTGGAGCAGCACTGTCTGAACCAGTTTAATGCGCTGCGGATGACGGCGTTTCCAAGAGCTTACTTTGAGAAGGACAATGATGCGCGGACCGGCAGCAAGGGGGATTTTATCTTCAGAGAGGCGGCGGACGGCGTCGAGTTCCTCTCCATTATGTTCGAGATGAAGAACGAGATGGACGAGACGGCCACCAAACATAAGAACGAGGATTTCCTGAAGGAACTGGATAAGGACAGACGGGAGAAGGGGTGCGAGTATGCGATCTTAGTCTCCCTGTTGGAAATCGATAACGACCTGTATAACGGCGGTATCGTGGATGTCTCTTATAAATATGAGAAAATGTATGTGATCCGCCCCCAGTTCTTTATCCCGATCATCACGCTGCTGCGCAATGCGGCGCTGAATTCCCTGCAGTACCGGCAGGAACTGGAGGTGACGAAGCATCAGCAGATCGATCTTTTGCATTTTGAAGAGAATATGAACGCCTTTAAGGATGGCTTTGCGCGCAATTACAGGCTGGCCAGCGACAAGTTCAAGACGGCGATCGACGAGATCGATAAGACGATCACACATCTGCAGAAGACGAAAGACGCACTGCTTTCGTCGGAGAATAACCTGCGGTTGGCGAATAACAAGGCGGAGGATCTGACGATCAAGAGACTGACGAAGAATGCGCCCAGCGTGCGGGAGAAGTTTGACGAATTGAAGAGGGAAGAGCAGTAAGCCAGGATGCGGGTTAAGGCGTCTGAGCGGAAGAAAGAAGGGAGTCGGTGCAGGCTCCCTTGTTTGATATTGCAGGCTGTGCGGATTCAGGCCAGGCGAATGCACAGGTTATCGATGGACGTTTTCTTATTTTATAAATAGAATCTCGCACCCTGTCCGTGCCAGAAATTCCGCGGCTGCCCGGGCCGTGCTTTCGGAGTCTGTCTCGGCTCCGGCGGTGCTTTTAATCTTGACCTGAACGACTCTGCGTTCCGGCAGATAGGACGGATTCTTGCCAGAGGGAATCCCGTACTGCATACACAGAAGCTGGGCGATCTTAAGCAATTCATTCTGGTTTACCTTATCCCCGACACAGATGCGCCAGCCGGTCTGATCGGCCAGGGACTGCAGCAGTTCCGGGTAGCGGTATCCGACGGCGGGAGAGATAAAGCTAAGCTCCAGATAACTGCCCTCATGGTCGTGTCGTAAGCTTTTGCGGTCCGGCCGGTGGGGCTGCCCTTCGAAAGCCAGGTCGATGCAGGAGAAGGCCAGGTTCTGTTCCGCCGGTTTCAGATTTGGATCGCCGGGGCGGAAGAAGGAATTGCCGGTTTCGGATCCGGCACTTCTGCCGGAAGCAGAGCCGTCTGCCGTTTCCGGGGCGGAAGCGTTCGGGCGACATGCCAAAGATTCTCCGTTTACGATAAGACTCCAGCCTGTAGTCTCCTGGAAACAGGCAGCGGCGCTTTGATCCTGCTCGTCCGCTTCTCCGCTCAGACCGATCGTGTAGGTTTTCCGGTCGGTATGGTAAGACAGCTTCTCCAGCCGGTCTCCATACAGTGCCGAGAGCAGCAGGGAGGCGGCATTGTGATTAGTGGCAGGGTTGGGCCGGGCCGTCCAGCCGGTGGCTTCGGCAAAGGCCGCCGCCGCATCCCGGAAGGCCGTAAGATCCTGTGCATCCGGATAGTCGAACTGCAGGACGATCTCCCGGCGGTCGAAATGGTAACCGATCTTCCGGTAGGAGAAATGCCCGAAGAACTGTTCGATGTACAGGGATAATGCCTGCTGGGTCAGTTCCTTCGGCTTCAGACTTTCCGCCGCTTCTTCCGGCGTCACGGCGTCCCAGAGGAAGAGCCGGCGGCTGTTCGGCGCGAAATAGCAGCTCGTTCCAAGCGCTTCCTGCATGGACTGCAGGACTAAGTCCTGCGTGATCTCCCTTCCATACCAGATGTGGGCAAGCTGCGAGACGGCAAAATGCCTGTCCGGATAATGTTCCCGCCAGTATTCCCACAGCAGCTTATCGTCGGCCGGCGTGTAGGCGTTTCTTTTCTGCATGGTAAAGGCAGGAACGAAGGACGCCTGCTTCCGCTTATTGTGCAGAACGACCTCGTAGGACTGGCCGCATTCCGGCAGATAGACATGCCTGCGGTAATCCTGTCCGGCCAGTTCGCTGCCCAGTTCCTCCATGGCGTCGCGATTGCCGTGCACCAGGAAAATATGCCGCGACGAGAGTCGTTCCAACAGACTCTGGATCTCCATCTTGTCTCCGTGGGCGGATAGACCGACCTGCTCGATCCGGCATTTTACGGGAACGGTGCTGCCGTTTAAGGTCAGATTGGCATCGGCGGGATCCTCCAGCAGATTGAGAAGCTGTCTGCCGGGGGACTCTTCGTCCTGATAGCCGGTGATGATGATGCAGGCATCTTCTGAGGCGGCCAGCTTCTGTGCATACTGGACGCTGGGACCGCCGGTGAGCATACCGGAGCTTGCGAGGAAGATGACGGGCTCACTTCCCGACAGGAGCTCCTCCCGCTTCTGCATGGGCGCGACGGCCTGGATCTCTTTTGTATAAAAAGGTTCGCTGCCTTTCAGAATGCGCTTTCCGAGGGCGTTCTTCAGATAGGTGGGATTCCTCGTATACATGATGTTGATATCCCGGACCATGCCGTCCACATAGACCGGCACCGCGGGAATCTCCTGATTCTGGATGGCGGCGCGGAGGATCAGCAGTACTTCCTGCGCGCGTCCCAGGGCAAAAGCCGGGATGAGGATCTTCCTGTTCTGCGAGAGACATTCCCGCACCAGCTCCACCAGTCTTTTCTCTTCCACCTGTCTGTTGGAATGCAGGCGGTTACCGTAGGTAGTCTCCACAATGGCAACGTCCGGCCGCAGTTTGGGGATGCTGATTCCCTCCACGGTGCGCTGGGAAAAGGCGGAGAAATCGCCGGAGTAGAACAGGCTGCCTTCCTCCGTGACAAGGTAGATGCAGGAGGCGCCCGCGATATGGCCCGCCGGATAGAGCGTCAGCGTTACGCCGTCCAGGATCGGAAACGGCGTCTGGTAGCCCAGGGGATGAATGCGCCCCAACATGGACAGCACATCCTGCTCGGAATAGTGGGGAATCTCCCCCTCTCTGTTGTTCATGATCTTCAGGCTGTCATACAGAAGCACTCTGGTCAGGTCGGCGGTCATGGCCGTCATGTAGATCGGCGCATTCGGATAGGCCTTGCTGACAAGAGGCAGGGTGCCGATATGGTCCATATGCGCATGGCTGATGAGGATGGCGTCCGGGCCGCCCGCATCCTGCAGCGAGCGGAAATCCGGGAGAGGATCTTTCGCGGCCCCCTGCCGGATACCGGCATCCAACAGAATGCCTTTGCCTGCTATGTTAAGATAAATGCAGCTGCCGCCGATTTCCATGGCGCCGCCGAGAAAATTTAGATTCATGAAGGGAGGTCCTTTCCTGTTTGCTATATAGATTATACAATGAAATCGAAGGAATTTCACGTAGTATCCGATGTTTCTTTCTGCGGCAGTGTAGAACAAGTTACTTTTGAAAAATTGGACTTGTATATTCGGGGCAGACGTAATAAAATGGATACAGATGTAAGTTTTGAATCATGTATTGAAGAGAGGTAAAGACTATGGCGATCGGGGCGATCAGTGCATACGGGGCAATGAGTGCGATGAGTGCAGTGCGTTTTCAGCCGTATGTGTATAATGCGAATACCGTAAGTTCGGCCAGCATGAATAAGCTTTCCCGGATATCGGATGATGTTCTGGATAAGAAGATCGATTACAGTGAACTGGCGGACGAGAGTCTTAACGAGAACCCGTTGCGGAAGGGGCAGACTCTTGACTTCCAGGGGATTCTGGATATGCAGATGCGGCGCGGACAGAATATTGCGGCTAAGATCATGCGGCCAACGGAAGCGGGCGCTGATGCCGGCGCTGTACAGGGTGCGGCAAAAGAGGCATCGCGGCAGACGATGGCTGCAGCTAAGGATGCGGGTATGACTTCGGCGGCACGGTTTGATCTGTCCGGGGCAGAGGACATACGGCCCGTAGAGCAGGCCGCCGTGGAAGCGGATACGGACCTGGCGGCGGACGCAAACGGCGGGAACATAAACTATCAGATGCAGCAGGCGCTGCGGGCGTATGAGATGTTTATGACGGCGTGAGAAATATGGGAACCTATGGAGAGCGGAATCCTTACTTCATTTGAAATAAGGATTCCGTTTTTTATATGTTAGATTATTGCATCGGAGCGCAAATGCGCAGTTTATGCGTATTTGGATCGTGGATAGCAACAGGGGAGATTTCAGATTTCCCGGATGCTGTCCCGACCGACGGATGTGCAGGGAATCAGGACGCCGTGCTCTGCAGGCGGATTGCCGCGCAGGATATCCAGCATGATTCGGGCGGCTCTTTGTCCCATTTCCCAAAGCGGCAGGGCAATGGTGGAAAGAGCCGGGTGGGTATAGGCAGAGTGCTTCAGGTTGTCGAAGCCGTGGATGGAGATATCGTCCGGTATTCTCAGATTCCGGTCCAGCGCAGCATTGATGGCGCCGTAAGCCATCAGGTCACTCATGGAGAAGAGGGCGGTAGGCGGGTCGGGAAGCGCAAGAAGTTCCAGACACTGTTTGTAGCCGTCCATATAGTGCCAGTTGCCTGCACGCATGTATTCGGGACGGAACGGCAGATTGTGCTCCATCAGTGCATTCTGGTAACCCATAAGGCGTTTGTGGGCAGGAATGGAATCGATGGAGCCGCAGATCAGGGCGATCTTAGAGTGTCCCTTGTCGATCAGCTGCTCTACGGCCAGATGGGCGCCCTGGTAATCGTCATAATTGACGCAGTAATCGTCGTTCTGCGTATAGGCGTAGGTATAGACCACAGGAACATTCAGCCTGGGGAGGATATGTCCCACATCCCGGGGATGAACGCCTATATAGATCAGGCCGCTCACTCTGGATGCGGTCAGCAGATTGACGGCTTTCGTGACACTGCGCTGAAAGCTGTTGGTTTCTTCCAGATCCTGATAGAGAAAAGCCTGTTCGTGTTCGACTCTGTTATTGACGCGAAGATTGCACAGATTTACACTATAATCATTTTTTTCGAAAAATTCACAAAGCCCATCGATGATATCTCCGGAGGAAAAGGCTCTTATGTCCTCCGCTATGATGCCGATCACGCGGTTCTGACTGGTCTTCAGGCTCTGGGCGATCGTATTGGGAATATAGTTCAGTTCGCGGATGGCGTTGGTCACGCGTGCGGAGGTCTCCGGAGATACTTTCTTATTCTGATTCAGAACATTGGATACTGTGCCGATGGAGACACCGGCCAGTCTTGCTACGTCATGTATTGTTGTCATAGGATCTTATTCCATACCTTTCCGTTATGCATAAATCTATGGTGCACGATCTGATCAAAACAGATTCCGTTATCAATTTACATATTACTTTGGTTGAACGTTATAAAAATAGTATCACAGAAAGGAGGAGAAAACAAGAAAATATGGTAAAATTATGAAAAACTTGTTGACAAGGACAAAAAAGCGTGGTTATAATGGACATATAGAAAAACGTTTCAATAATATATCCTTCGAAATATGTCGCATAACGGCATATTTTACAGAAAATAAATTGAAACGTTTAAAAATGAACAATCACTATCAACAAACAAACACACTATGGAGGAGAGAAATGAGAAAGAAGCGTATTTCAATTTTACTGGGTACGGCAGTACTTGCATCCATGCTTGCGGGCTGCGGCGGGGAGAGTCAGAGCGGTTCCTCGCAGTCTGCGGATGCGGAGGAAGGCGGCAGGATGACGCTGCAGCTATGGACCAGCAGCCGGGATGCCATCGATCATCCGGACGCCTGGTACATTAAGAAGATGAATTCGATGTCGATATTGAGATGATGTATCGAAACGAGGGCGGTACGGACTATTCGGAGTGGCTGACTCTTTCCCTGGCAGGGGATGACTGCCCGGACTGGTTCCGTGACCAGACGGTATCCACTTCCATGCTGAACGATCTGGTGAAGCAGGGACTGGTCGCAAAGCTGGATCCGGAGATGGTGAAGGAGAATATGCCCAACTACATGAAATGGGCGGAGAAATACAGTGATATCATGACAGAGGATCCGTTGAATCTGTACTCGGTCGATGGGGAAGTGTATGCGATCCCGGATGCGAAGGTGGATCTGGGCCGGTTCTGCCTGATGGCGTACCGTCAGGACTGGCTGGACAATCTGGGTCTGCAGGCGCCGGAGACGTTGGATGAATTTACGGAGGTCATGAAAGCCTTCACTTTTGATGATCCGGACGGAAACGGTGTGGATGATACTTACGGTTATATCGGCATCACCGGTAATGCCGACTGGGCGTTCAGCCCGATCTTCGCGGCCTTCGGAACGTATCCGGGGATCTGGTACGCGAAGGAGGACGGCACCATCACAAGAGGAGAGATCGAGCCGGAGACCAAGGAAGCCTTGAAGTATATCAAGGAACTGTATGATATGGGCGTGATCGACCCGGAATGGATGACCATCGACTTTGAAGGAGCCAAGAATAAGGTTGTCAGCTCCGTGGTAGGATGCAGCTGGCAGAACTGGCTGTCGATCCTCACGCCGGACGGCTGGTGGAGTGCGCTCAAGGAAGCGGAGCCCGAGGCGTCCTGGAGTATTGCCACCGGTATGGAAGGGGCAGACGGTCAAAAGGGCATCATGCAGTTCAATCCGCTTGCCGGTGTAGGGATAATCTTTGGCAAACATATGGAAGAGCAGCCGGAGAAGATGGCGAAATATCTGCAGGTATTTGACGCCATTGCAGGAGATCCTGCCTGGCATGAAGCGGAGATCTGGGGAATAGAAGGAGAGACCTTCACGAAGGACGAGAACGGGGAACGGGCCTATACGGAGAGTTATGCCACCGAGGATGCGAGGATGCAGTACGGCATCGGCGACGAATATAGATTCCCGTCCTTAGAGCAGTTCCAGTATGACCCGGATCTGCATGACGAGATGGATTATACAGCACAAGTGAATGCCATTCGGAAAGAAACGCTGGAGATGATCGAAGGAAAATATGACGTTCTGGGAAGCTACTATCTGCCTGTCTGGAGCGATGTCAGCCCGGAACTGCCGGATATGAACGTGGTGTTCGCCGAGATGATCACCGGGGAGAGAGACATAGAAGAGTTCGATGCCGTTGTTGCGGAATGGAAAGAGAAGGGCGGCGCGGACGCTCTGGCGGAAGCACAGCAGGTCTATGATGAGCATTTCAAGTGATGGAATCGTAAAAATGAGGGGCAGAGTACGGTCTGCCCTTCTGTAGAAAGGGGGACTACGAGAACCGTGGGAACGATGAAGACAGCAGAGACTAAGATACAGAATAAGAGACTGGAACCGCTTGGCAAAAGAGTGATGAAGTACCGGGCACTGATCGTGATGATCCTGCCGGCGCTGCTCTTCTTTGCGGTTTTCTGCTATGTACCGATGTACGGTGTGGTACTGGCATTCAAGGATTACAGCATTTCCAAAGGGATCATGGGAAGTGACTGGGTAGGGCTTTACTATTTCAACAGGCTGTTTTCCAGCGACAGATTCTGGGAAGTCCTGGGTAATACGCTTGTCATAAGCCTGTTAAAGCTGGTGATCGGTTTTTTCCCACCCATTCTCTTTGCACTGCTGCTGAATGAGATCAGGACCAAATGGTTTAAGAAGCTGACGCAGACGGCCTCATATCTGCCTTATTTTATCTCATGGATCGTTATGGCGGGTATCATCAGGGAAATGTTCTCGGCCAACGGCGTCATCAATCAGATCGTGACGGCCTTCGGCGGGGAAGCGCAGATCTGGCTCAGCAAGAAGGAATATTTCAGGACGATCCTTGTGAGTACGGATATCTGGAAAGGGTTCGGCTGGGGATCCATTATTTACATATCGGCGCTTTCGGGTATCGACCCGCAGCTGTATGAGGCGGCTTCGCTGGACGGAGCCGGCAGGATCAAGAAGATGCTCTACATCACACTGCCCTGTCTGGTGCCGGTGATCACGATCAATCTGATCCTGTCCATGGGCGGTGTATTGAATGCGGGGTTCGACCAGATCTTTAACCTGGTAAACCCTTCCGTAAAAAGTGTGGCGGATATTATCGATACATACGTCTATGAGCTGGGTATCCAGAAGCGGGATTATTCCCTTTCTACGGCGGTGGGACTTTTTAAATCGGTGATCGCGCTGATCATGGTGCTGGGTACGAATTTTGCGGCGAAGAAGATCAATGGAGAGGAATTTACCCTTTGGTAGAGAGGAGGAAGTGAAGATGAAGAGAAGAATGACGGCAGGTAATCTTATATTTACGGTCCTGAATACCTGTTTGATGCTGTTTGTGATCGTGATCACGATCTATCCCTTCTGGAATCAGTTTATCCTGTCTTTTGCCAAAAGGAAGTATCTGTATTCCGTGGAAGCGCAGTGGTATCCGAAGAGTTTTGACCTGTCAAGTTATAAGGTGCTCCTGCACTATAAGGATATCTGGCGGGGATATGGCAACACGATCCTGAGGACGGTTGTGGGGACGGCCTGCAGCCTGCTTGTTACGGCGATGGCGTCTTACCCGCTGACGAAGAAGGATTTTCCATGCAATAAGGGAATCACATTTCTGATCCTGTTTACCATGCTGTTCTCCGGCGGTCTGATCCCGGGGTATCTGCTGATCACACAGCAGCTGCACTTGACGAATTCCTTCTGGGCATTGATCCTGCCGGGATTGGCGACGCCCTATAATATTTTTATCATGCGGAACTTCTTCCTGTCGGTGCCGGATTCGCTGGAGGAGTCGGCCAGGATCGACGGCGCGGGTTATACGAGGATCTTCTGGCAGATCATTATGCCGCTTTCCAAGCCGGTTCTGGTGACGGTGGGATTGTGGATCGCAGTGGGGCACTGGCAGGCATGGTATGACAACCTTCTGTATCTGCAGAAGCCCGACAAGTGGGGGCTGCAGATGATCCTGCGGGAACTTCTGGTGAACAATCAGCAAAGCAATATTACGCAGACCGTGAAGAATACTTTCGGCAGTGCGGGTGCGGTAGATGAGAGGCAGTTAAAGAGCGCAATCATTGTGATCTCGATCCTGCCGATGGTGATCCTGTATCCGTTTTTACAGAAATTTATGAATAAGGGTATCATCATTGGTGCGGTGAAGGGATAGGAAGGTGCAAGAATGAAAATGAGAAGTCGTTTTCACTATGTTTTGTGCCTGAGCGAAGCGAAAGGAATGGATATAAATATGAACGAAAGGATTCGGTTACAGAACCGGAATATGACAGCGGTCTTTGACCAGGGAGGGGCGGGGATATGCTCTCTTACCTCTCCTTATGACGGCCACAAGGCGGATTTTGTGCTGACGCCGGAGGAATTTCCGGAGTATGACGTGGAGGACTGTCAGTGGCTTGGCAATGCAGGAGGCATGTTTACCGCAGGGCAGAATGCGTACCACTTTTCCACAGGGAGGCTTAAAGCGAGAGCCGGGGTGACGCAGAGAGAGAACGGGATCAGGATAGCGTATCCGGCGATAACGGATGACAAGGGTGCGCAGATCCTGTCTCTGGTATCGGATTTTCAGATGGAGGAGGAGCAGCTTTACTGGACGCTCTGCTTTACGAATCATTCGGAGGAGGAAGTCTTTTTTACGGATCTGAATCTGCCGCTTCTGATGAACCAGTATTTCCGGAACAACGATGACTTTAAGTATGATCGTTGTGCGTTGCGCCATACCTGTATCACGGGACATTCTTCTTATCTGTATTGGGAGAAGTCAAGCGGCAATGCGCCGGTGCTGCTTCTGGCGCCGCTGGGGGATGACGGGCTGATCGATCTGCGGCAGGAGCAGGACGATGAACTTTTCAGACAACGGTATGGGGACGGTTACGGTTATGAGGGGCTGGTCAGAGCCTATGTGGCATCCGCTCGTTCCATGATCGGTCCGGACATCAGCCGTCGGATTCGTCTGCAGCCCGGGGAGACAAGAGAATTTCCGTTCGTGCTGACCTTTCTGGAGTCGGAGAAACAGATTGATGACCGGTTGGCGTCGCTTGCCCTGACGGTCCTGCGGGCAGTGCCCGGCATGGTGGGTCCGATCAGCGACGATTTCCTGGTCATGACAAGGCCGGTGGAGGCTGTAGTGTCCGTGTGTGCGGCAGAGGATCAGGTGCTGGAAAGCTATGAGAAGAACGGGTGGAGGATCAGCCGGATCCGCTTCGGCGGCTACGGCAAAAGATATGTGCAGGTGACAAACGGCGGTAATGTATCGCGTTACTGCTTCTTCGGAACCGAGGACGTGGGGGATATGATCTGCAGACATGCCGGTTTCATCGCCGCAAACCATCTGGAAACAGACGAGACGGATCCCTGCTATCACGGTCTTCTGATGTGGGATATGGCAAACCGCAGACGGATCAACAGTACTTTCAATCCCTACCATGAGGACTGGTGGAGAGGAGGCAGTGACGATCCGGGACTGGCCAGCGGTCTTTTCCTGTCGGAGAAGAACGTGTATCTGCCGGCGGAGGAAGAGATCCGCGTGCTGCATGTTTTCGTGGAAGACTTCCTGCTAAAAAGGCTGACGGAGCAGCCGGGATGGCGTGTCCACCGGATGGTGCCCTGGTATACCATGTTCGAGCCATGGGCGGGAAGAGGTGCGGATGATGTCTGGCGGGCTTTCAATTATGTGCATGTGATCAATATCCTGTACAATATGTACCGGATCCGGAAAGCGGGCGGTCCGGAAGAATTGCGTCCGGCATCGGAATATCTTGAGATGGCGTATGAGTACACAGCGGCCATGTTCCGCTACTGGATGTTTCCGGACGGCGTGGGGGCGACGCAGTATGGCAATATGGGTGAGATGACGCTGCCGCTTATGCTGGAAGAGAGCCTGCGGGAAGAAGGCATGGAGCGGGAGGCGGAACAGCTGAAGAAGATTTTCGATACGAAGGCGGCTTTCTTTGCTTCGAAGACCTATCCCTTCGGGTCGGAGATGGTGTATGACTCCACGGCCTTTGAGGCGGTGTACGCTTATGGTAAGCGTATCGGCAGCGAGCATATCATGAGTTCGGCGGCAAAGGCCGCTTATGCGAACCGGGGGAAACAGCCGGTGTGGTTTCTGTACAATACGGATCTGCGGGCCGGAGGAGATACGGGATGGAACAGCAGCTATATGACGCAGCTGGGAGCCGTCCCGATCCTGGATCATACCTTAAACTGCGGATATGTGAAGGAGGAATGGATCCTTTCCTATTACGGGTCGTATCTGTCCGGGTGGCTGTTTTATAATTCGGGCGGATACTGGGATGAAGATGCGGCCAATAAAGGAGCGTCGGGCTGGATTACCATTGCCTCACGGATCAATCACACGGGTCAGCCTTTTAAAGGTGGTATGCCCTTGAAGAAAGGGTGCGTGGCGCTCTCCGGAGAAGCAGGGATCGGCTATTTCGGTGCACTCCGGACGGCGTGCTCTATTGTACTGGACCACTCGGTCCTTGGCAGGCTCGGTTTAGGATGCAGGATCGACAGAGAGAACGACGAAGAGCGTGTGACGCTGCGGGACGGGGTGTCGAGACGACTCTATTACGTGCCGGGCCGGTGGCTGTTGGAAGCGGAAGGCGGATATATCAAAGAGGTGACGATCGGTCAGGAGGGAATCCGTGTCCGTGCAGCGGCATGGTATGAGAGCGGCGTGACAGTACGGATGTTGACGATTCCGGAAGAGGGCGGGCGTCAGGAACTCATTGCCTGTCAGAAGACGGCGTCAGGCGGCGGTGACGGTGAGGTGTATTTCCCGGGACGGTATACGCACGGCTGATTTATCTGAGGCTCAGTATAAATGGAGAATAAAGCGGGAACAGAATATTTTTGTAAGGGAGAAAAAGTATGGAACAGAAAATACAGGAAGTCAATCTTTCTCAGGTAAAGGTGGAGGACAATTTCTGGTCGGAAAGGCAGAGACTGATCGCGGACGTTGTGATTCCCTTCCAGGAGCAGGTGCTGAATGATGAAGTGGAAGGGGTAGAGAAGAGTCATGCGCTTGCCAACTTCCGGATCGCAGCCGGTATGGAGGAAGGGGAGTTCTACGGCATGGTCTTCCAGGACAGCGATGTGGCCAAGTGGCTGGAAGGCGTCGCCTATTCGCTGATCGTAAAGCCTGATGCGGAACTGGAGAAAAGGGCGGATGAGATCATTGCGGTGATCGAGAAGGCCCAGCGGCCGGACGGCTATCTGAACACCTACTTTACCATCAAGGAGCCGGAGCACAGATGGCAGAATCTGCAGGAATGCCATGAATTGTACTGCGTCATATGATGGAGGCAGCTGCGGCTTACTTTGACGCGACGGGCAAAGACCGGCTTTTACAGGTGATGGAACGGATGGCGGATCATATAGCGTCTCGTTTCGGTGCGGATAAGCAGCCGGGGATACCGGGTCATCAGGAGATTGAGATCGGGCTGATGAAGCTGTATCATGCGACGGGCAAGGAGAAATACCGTGATCTTGCACAGTATTTCCTTGATGAGAGAGGAAAGAATCCGAATTTCTTCAAGGAAGAGAAGGAAAAGCGCGGCTGGGTGCACTTCGGGACGGATCCGGAAGATACCTTTTATAACCAGTGCTTTGCGCCGGTGCGGGAGCAGAAGACCGCGGAGGGGCACAGTGTGCGGGCCGTCTATATGTATACGGCCATGGCGGATCTGGCCCATGCCACAGGGGAGAAGGAGCTGCTTGCTGCCTGCGAGATACTTTGGGATAATATCACACAGAAGAGAATGTATCTGACGGGAGGTATCGGTTCTACCGGTGAGGGGGAGGCTTTTACGATTGATTATGACCTGCCGGGGGACATGGCTTATGCGGAGACCTGCGCATCCATAGGGCTGGCTTTTTTTGCCAAAAAGATGCTGGATATCCGGCCGTCTGACCGATATGCCGAGGTGCTGGAACGGACAGTATATAATGGAATCTTAAGCGGTATGCAGCTGGACGGAATGCGGTTCTTCTATGTAAATCCGCTGGAGGTGAATCCGGGGATCTCGGGGAAACTGCACGGCTACAAGCATGTGCTGCCCCAGAGGCCGGGGTGGTATGCTGTGCCTGCTGCCCGCCGAATCTGGTCAGACTGGTGATGTCCCTCGGAAAATATGCGTGGAGTCAGTCCGATCAGACGATTTATTCCCATTTGTATGTGGGTGGCAGAGCGGAATTTGATCAGGCGGTCCTTGAAGTGAAGAGCCGGTTCCCGTGGGAAGGGGAGGTTTCCTATGCTGTTGATCCGAAACCGGGTAAAGGCAGCTTCACACTGGCGATCAGAATCCCGGCCTACGCGAAAGACGCAAAGATCCTGCTAAACGGCACGGCGCCGGACAATACCAGGATGGAGGAAGGGTATCTGTATATTACCCGCGAATGGCAGAGAGGAGACAGAATCGATATTTCCTTTGCAATGCCGGTCAGAAGAATCTACTGCAACACGAAAGTACGGGATAATGAAAACTGTGTCGCTCTCATGCGCGGGCCCATCGTGTACTGCTTCGAGGGCGTGGACAACGGGGCGGATCTCCAGGAACTGCGTCTTCTGAAGGAGGGGGAGATCACTGCCGGGATCTGTACGGAAGGCGTGCTGTCCGGAATGGTCCTGCTGAAAGCAAAGGGCGGCAGAATGGTAACAGGAAAGGAACTTTATTCAGAGAACAGGCCGGTATTCGAGCCTCAGGAACTGACAGCCGTCCCTTATTTTGCATGGGGAAACCGCGGAGAGAACCAGATGCGGGTATGGATGCCGGAAGCGTAAAGGCCTTGCTTTTTATGAAAAGATATTTATAATAGTAGTCATCGGACTCCCCGCACCCTTCGCGTAAGTGATCGTCTGGCGGGGAGTCTTTCTATAGGTTCCCATATGGGGAGCATGATACCGAATGGATAACGATGAAGGAGAAGAAAAAGCATGTATCACTACATATTATTTGATCTGGACGGCACATTGACGGATCCGAAACTGGGCATTACGGGCTGCGTACAGTATGCGCTGCGCAAACTCGGCAGGGAGGTGCCGGATGCCGACGCGCTGGAGCCTTTTATCGGGCCGCCGCTCATGGACAGTTTCCGGGAGTTCTGCGGATTGGATGAGGAGACAGGGGCGAAGGCCGTAGCCTATTACAGGGAACGGTATGCTGTGGACGGGCTGTTTGAGAATGAAGCCTATCCGGGGATCGTACAGATGTTAGCCAGACTGCAGGCGGCCGGCTGTCATCTGGCGGTGGCATCCAGCAAGCCGGAAGTGTTCGTGAAGCGGATTCTGGAACGCTTTGAAATGCTGCCCTATTTTGAGGTGGTGGTGGGAAGCGAACTGGACGGCAGCCGGGTACAGAAGGAGGAAGTGGTGGAGGAAGCGCTGCGGCGGCTGCTAGGAGAGGACGGACTTATGAGAGCGGCTTCCGGGCAGATCACGGATGCCGTCATGGTAGGCGACAGGAAGTTTGACGTCCAGGGGGCAAAGCAGTTTGGACTTGCCTGCATAGGGGTGACCTATGGGTATGCGGCGGCAGGTGAACTGGAGGAAGCCGGGGCGGATGAGATTGTCGAGAGCGTGGAGGAGCTGGGGGAGATATTGCTAAAGTAAGGGGGATTCTCGCTCTGTGTCGTGTTATGATTTCGCTTTTTTTGCTATGCTGTGTACGGAAAGGAGGTGCCGGGAACCATGGATCAAAAGAAAATCGGCAGACTGATCAGAGAACTTCGCAAGGAAAAGGGACTGACGCAGGAGCAGCTGTCAGAGGTCCTGGGCGTGACGAACCGCAGCGTATCGCGGTGGGAAAACGGGGTGAACATGCCGGACTTCGATCTGGTGATCACGCTTGCCAGGTACTTTGACGTAGACATGGAAGAGCTGCTGAACGGTGAAAGAAAGACAGAACAGAAGGATGCCAGGAAAGATGCAAAGAAAGATGAGACGAGAAGCGGAATGGAAGATGGAGGGAGAAACGAAATGATCGATAAAAGAACAGAGGAGACACTGCTTAAGGTTGCGGATTATACCAAAGAGGAACAGATGTGTGTCACGAAGCGGATGAACAGGATTTTTATCCTGGGGGTTGCCGCGTTTCTGGTTTATATGGTTCTGGAGATACAGGGGCTGACCGCGACGGGAGTCTATGAGGATATCGCCAGCTTTGCACTGGGGCTGGTGCTTGGCATCCTGATCGTGGGTATCCTGTATACAAGCCGGTATATGAGCAGGATCAGGGCCTTTAAAATGAGACTGCTGCACCGGAATAAAAGCTAATATCGTAGATTCTGTATGGTGCTGTTCACGGGGCCTTTGCACCACGCTGAAAGGAGACGGGGGAGTTCCTGTTTGCGTTTGCAGTTCCTGTCTGCTATACTTGTCTTGCATATATTATAGTAAACGACATAACAGACCGGCAGGACAGGGGAGGGTTGGAAGTGGGGCAGGAGGGTAAGCAGAGTGTTATTGGTAAGACAGGAAGTATTTTACTGCCGCTTGCGGTGTATTATGCGGTATATATGGTTTCTCTTGTCATCTTAACGTATTGTCTGCAGAGTGTCGGTGCGGAAACGGTCCGGGAAGCGTCATTGACCGGAATAGTTAACGGAGCGAGTATGCTGGCCGGGGCTCTGGTTCTGCTTCCGGCGCTGCGTATGGAGCTGCAAGGATACCGGAATGGGGTCAGGCGGCATAACGGACATGCTGACAGACCTAACGGACGACAGGCAATGCGGAAAGCCTGGGCGATCCTGGTCACGGTCGTTCTGGCGGCCTCTTCTTCGGTCGGACTCAACATATTGTTGTCATTGACCGGACTGGTACAGAATTCGTCGGCGTATCAGGATGTAGCCCAGAGGCAGTATGACGTGGCGTTTGGGGTTGGATTGTTTCTCTATACAGTGGTGTCTCCACTGGCGGAGGAGATTGTCTTCCGGGGCGTAGTCTACAACCGTATGAGGCGGTATTTTCATGAAGCGGCGGGAGCCGGAGAAGTTGCAGGGCAGAGGTCGGATACGGCGGGAACAGGAGCGGCACAAGGCGCCGATCCTGCAACGGTGGCAGCGATCCTTGCCTCAGGTGTATTGTTTGGAATCTACCATGGAAATCTGGTGCAGGGGATCTATGGATGCTGTATGGGAATCTTAATGGCATATCTGTATGAGCGCAGTCATGCTTTCCGGATCCCCGTTCTTTTTCATGGGGCGGCTAACTGCGTGGTTTATCTGATGGCGCAGAATGCGGTCTTGCAGGAGAAACTCTTTACGATACCGTGCTGTGCGGCATTGTTTGTGGTGGCGGCGATTATGCTGATCATAGTGAAAAAGTCTGACATCTTGCAGATAATACACAAAGATGTCAAATAATCTGACAATTTTCTAAAAAGTTTAAATTTACAACTGCCAAAAAGTGTTGTATAGTATATTCGCAGGTCGCAAAGGAGCGTAATGTGTTTCCTTTGTGGCCTTTTTGTGTGTGATGACAGCCGACAGCCGACTGACGAAGAGGAGGATAAGCAATGTTTGATGCAAAGATGACAGTACCAGAAGCGCCGCTTCACCGGATGGAGTTCGAGCATGATAACTGCGGGATCGGCGCCTGCGTGAACATCAAGGGCGCAAAGAGCCGCTCCATTGTAGAGAATGCGCTGAAGATCGTGGAAAACTTAGAGCACAGGGCCGGCAAGGACGCGGAGGGCAAGACCGGAGACGGTGTCGGGATCCTGACGCAGATGCCGCATAAGTTCATGGCCAGGGTGACGAAGGACCTGGGCTTTTCTATCGGGGAGGAGCGGGAGTACGGCGTGGGCATGTTCTTCTTTCCGCAGGATGAGCTGCAGCGTAACCAGTCGAAGAAGATGTTCGAGATCATTGCGGAGAAGGAGGGGCTGCAGTTTCTTGGCTGGCGCAAGGTGCCTACGGTTCCCGACGTGTTGGGGCATAAGGCGGTGGAATGTATGCCCTGTATCCTGCAGGCTTTTATCAGGAAGCCTGCGGGTGTGGAGAAGGGATTGGATTTTGACCGGAAATTATATATATTGCGGCGGACTTTTGAGCAGTCCACGGATGTGACTTATGTAGTCAGTCTGTCCAGTAGGACAATCGTCTATAAGGGAATGTTTCTGGTGGGGCAGCTGCGTACCTTTTTCCCGGATCTGCAGGATCGGGATTATGAATCGGCGATCGCGGTGGTGCATTCCCGTTTCTCCACCAACACGAATCCCAGCTGGGAGCGGGCGCATCCGAACCGGTTTATCGTCCATAACGGTGAGATCAACACGATCCGCGGCAATGCCGACAAGATGTTAGCCCGGGAAGAAAATATGGAGTCCGAGCACCTGCAGGGACAGATGCACAAGATCCTGCCGGCCATCAGCGCTTCCGGCTCCGACTCGGCGATGCTCGACAATACGCTGGAGTTCCTTGTGATGAGCGGGATGCCGCTGCCGCTGGCGGTGATGATCACGATCCCGGAGCCCTGGGAGAATAACCAGACCATGTCCCAGAAGAAAAAGGATTTCTATCAATATTATGCGACCATGATGGAGCCCTGGGACGGCCCGGCCTCGATTCTTTTCTCCGACGGGGACAGGATGGGGGCGGTGCTTGACCGGAATGGTCTACGGCCTTCCCGCTATATGATCACGGACGATGACACATTGATCCTGTCTTCGGAAGTGGGCGTGCTGGATATCGATCCTTCCCGGATCGTGGAGAAAGAGAGACTGCATCCGGGTAAAATGCTGTTGGTGGATACCATAGAGGGAAGAGTGATCGACGACGATGAATTGAAAGAAAAGTATGCATCGGCCCGTCCTTACGGCGAGTGGCTGGACAGTAAGCTGGTGGCCCTTAAGGATCTGAAGATTCCGAATCAGAGAGTGCCGCAGTTTAATGACGAGGAACGGCAGCGGATGCAGAAGGCTTTCGGCTATACTTATGAGGAATTGAAGACCAGTATCATGCCCATGGCAAAGAACGGGGCGGAGGCCGTGGCGGCCATGGGTGTGGATACGCCGATCCCGGTGCTGTCCAAGGCGCATCATCCGCTGTTCCATTATTTCAAACAGCTTTTCGCGCAGGTGACCAATCCGCCCATCGACGCCATCCGGGAGGAGGTGGTCACCTCCACCACGGTCTATCTGGGCAGGGACGGCAATCTGTTAGAGGAAATGCCGGAGAACTGCAACATGCTCAAGGTACATAATCCAATCCTCACCAATACGGATCTGCTGAAGATCAAGACCATGAAATCCGAGGGCTTCAAGGTGGAGGTGGTGCCGATCACCTATTATAAGAATACCAGTCTGGAGAAAGCCATCGACCGGCTTTGCGTGGAGGTGGACCGGGCGTACCGGGAGGGCGCCAACATTCTGATCCTGTCCGACCGGGGCGTGGATGAGAACCGGGTGGCGATCCCCTCTTTGCTTGCGGTCTCCGCGCTGCAGCAGCATCTGGTGAACACGAAGAAAAGAACCAGCGTGGATATCATCCTGGAGTCCGCGGAACCCCGTGAGGTACATCACTTCGCTACACTGCTGGGGTTTGGCGCTTCCGCGGTGAATCCCTATCTGGCGCAGGAGAGTATCAAGGAACTGATCGACAATCATATGCTGGATAAGGACTACTATGCGGCGGTCAATGACTATAACGACGCCATTCTGCACGGGATCGTGAAGATTGCATCGAAGATGGGCATTTCCACGATCCAGTCCTACCAGGGTTCCAAGATCTTCGAGGCGATCGGCATCGACAGGGAAGTGATCAACAAGTATTTTACCAATACGGTATGCCGCGTGGGCGGCATCACCTTAAAGGATATCGAGAAAGAGGCCGACGCCCTGCATTCCATGGCTTTTGACCCGCTTGGTCTATCCACGGATCTGACGCTGGATAACCCGGGACATCACCAGATGCGCAGCGGTGCGGACGAACATCTGTACAATCCGGAGACAATTCATTTACTGCAGGAGTCAACGAGACGGGGCGACTATGAGATCTTCAAGCAGTATACGGCGGCGGTCAACAATGAGGAGAGCATCAAGAACCTGCGCGGGCTGATGGATTTCAATTATGCGAAGAAACCGGTGCCTATCGAGGAGGTGGAGCCTGTTGACACGATTGTCACAAGATTTAAGACCGGAGCCATGTCCTACGGATCGATCTCGAAGGAAGCGCATGAGACGATGGCCATCGCCATGAACCGTCTGCACGGGAAATCCAACTCCGGCGAGGGCGGGGAGGATGACGAGCGGCTGACAGTGGGTGCGGACGGACTGAACCGTTGTTCGGCGATCAAGCAGGTGGCATCCGGGCGGTTCGGCGTGACCAGCAAATACTTAAACAGCGCCCAGGAGATCCAGATCAAGATGGCGCAGGGCGCGAAACCCGGCGAGGGTGGTCATCTGCCCGGCGGCAAGGTGTATCCGTGGATCGCGAAGACGAGACATTCCACGCCCGGTGTGAGCCTGATCTCACCGCCGCCCCATCATGATATCTATTCCATTGAGGATCTGGCGCAGCTGATCTACGACTTGAAGAACGCCAATACGAAGGCGCGCATCTCGGTGAAGCTGGTGTCCGAGGCGGGCGTGGGAACCGTGGCGGCCGGTGTGGCCAAGGCGGGGGCGCAGGTGATCCTGGTGTCCGGCTATGACGGCGGTACGGGCGCGGCGCCCAGAAATTCCATTCACAATGCGGGGCTGCCTTGGGAACTGGGTCTGGCGGAGACGCATCAGACGCTGATCCAGAACGGCCTGCGAAACAAGGTGCGGATCGAGACGGACGGCAAGCTGATGAGCGGCCGGGATGTGGCCATTGCCGCGATCCTCGGTGCGGAGGAGTTTGGTTTTGCAACGGCGCCGCTTGTTACCATGGGCTGCGTGATGATGCGGGTCTGCAACCTGGACACCTGTCCGGTGGGTGTGGCCACGCAGAATCCGAAGCTGCGGAAGCGCTTTACGGGCAAGCCGGAGTACGTGGAGAATTTCATGCGGTTCATAGCCCAGGAGCTGCGGGAATATATGGCGAAGCTTGGCGTGCGCACGGTGGATGAGCTAGTGGGCAGGACGGAACTGCTGAAAGTGAAGGAGAATCTGACTAAGCGGCAGAAGCAGATCGACTTAAGTCTGATCTTAAATAACCCTTACGAGGGGAGTAAGGAGAAATTTATTTTTGATCCGAAGCAGGTGTATGACTTCGAACTGGAGAAGACACTGGATGAGAGGGTACTGTTAAAGCAGCTCTCCAAAGCGCTGGAGACGGGACAGAAGCGGAGTCTGGCGGTGGATGTGAGCAATACGGACCGGACCTTCGGCACGATCTTCGGGTCCGAGATCACCAGACGGTTTGGGGATACGCTGGCGGAGGACAGTTATCATATCCTGTGCAACGGCTCGGGCGGCCAGAGCTTTGGGGCTTTTATTCCGAAAGGGCTGACGCTGGAGTTGGTGGGAGATTCCAACGATTATTTCGGGAAAGGGCTGTCCGGCGGCAAGCTGATCGTGTATCCGCCTAAGGGATCGCGTTTCCAGCAGGATGAGAATATCATCATCGGTAACGTGGCGCTGTACGGGGCGACTTCCGGTAAGGCTTATATAAACGGTGTGGCAGGCGAGCGGTTCTGTGTGCGTAACTCCGGCGCCCACGCGGTGGTGGAAGGCGTGGGAGACCATGGCTGCGAGTATATGACCGGCGGCCGTGTGGTGGTGATCGGAACCGTGGGGAAGAACTTTGCGGCCGGCATGAGCGGCGGGATCGCCTATGTGCTAGATGAGAATAACGATTTGTACACGAAGACCAATAAGGAGATGGTCTCATCCTATGAAATCACGTCCAAGTATGACGTGTCGGAACTGAAGGAGATGATCAAGGAGCATGTGGCCTGTACGAATTCCGTTAAGGGGAAGGAGATCCTGGAGCATTTCGGGGAGTACCTGCCGAAGTTCAAGAAGATCATTCCGCATGATTACGAGAGGATGCTGAAGCTGATCGTGCAGATGGAGGCGAAGGGCTTAAGTGCGGAGCAGGCGCAGATCGAGGCGTTTTATGCGGATAAGAAGATGTAGGGGATAAGAGGATAGGAGAATAAGATGGGAAAACCGACGGGATTTATGGAGTATGAGCGCAGGGTTTCGCGGGATGTGGAGCCGCGGGAGCGCATTAAACATTTTAAGGAATTTCATGAGCATTTGACGTTGGAGGAACAGCAGGTGCAGGGGGCGCGGTGCATGGACTGTGGCGTGCCGTTCTGTCAGGCGGGGATGACGCTTGGCGGGATGACTTCCGGATGTCCGCTGCATAATCTGGTGCCGGAGTGGAACGATCTGGTCTATACCGGTAACTGGGAGGAGGCCTATAAGCGGCTGCATAAGACGAATAACTTCCCGGAATTTACGTCCAGAGTCTGCCCGGCTCTGTGTGAGGCGGCCTGCACGTGCGGCCTGCATGACGAGCCGGTATCCACGAAGGAAAATGAGTATGCCATCATTGAAAATGCTTATGAGAAAGGGTATGCGGGGCCCAAACCGCCTAAGGTGAGGACGGGAAAAAAGGTGGCCGTGGTGGGAAGCGGACCTTCTGGCCTGGCCGTGGCGGATCAGTTAAATAAAAGAGGACATAGTGTGACAGTGCTCGAGCGGTCAGACAGAGTGGGTGGATTGTTGATGTATGGCATTCCGAATATGAAGCTGGAGAAGCAGGTGATCGACAGGAAGGTGAAGGTCATGGAGGCAGAAGGCGTCAGCTTCGTGACGGGAGCCGATGTGGGGAAGAACATGAAGGCGGAGAAACTGTTAAAAGAGTACGACAGGGTGGTGCTCTGCTGTGGCTCCTCCCAGCCGCGGGATATCAGTGCGCCGGGCCGGGATGCGAAGGGGATTTACTTTGCGGTGGATTTTCTGGGCAGGAATACGAAGAGCCTTCTGGATTCGGAGTTCCGGGATAAACAGTATGTGGACACGAAAGATAAGCATGTGGTGATCATCGGCGGCGGTGATACGGGGAACGACTGCGTGGGTACGGCGATCCGCCATGGAGCGAAATCCGTGACGCAGATCGAGATGATGCCCAAAGCGCCGGATGGCCGGGATGACAATAACCCCTGGCCGCAGTGGCCCAGGGTATGCAAGACCGATTACGGTCAGGAGGAGGCCATTGCCGTATACGGACATGATCCTCGGATCTATGAGTCTACGGTGAAGGAGTTCGTGAAGGATAAGAGCGGAAATCTGAAAGCGGTGAAGATTGTGTCCCTGAAATGGGAGAAGGATCCGGAGACGGGGCGGATGGTCATGAAAGAAGTGCCGGGTTCGGAGAAGACGCTGGAGGCGCAGATCGTGTTGATCGCGGCAGGATTCCTGGGCAGCCAGAAATATGTGACGGATGCTTTTAAGGTGGCAGTGGACGGCAGGACGAATGTGAAGACCGAGGAGGGGAGGTTTGCGACGAGCGCGGATAAAGTGTTCGTGGCGGGCGATATGCATACGGGACAGTCACTGGTGGTGAAGGCCATCAGGCAGGGCAGGGAGTGCGCCAGGGAGGTAGATGAGAGCCTGATGGGGTATAGTAATATGTATGTTCAGTGAGAAGTGAGCAGCTGATTTTTCACGGGTCAGGAATGCGCAGTTACTGCGCATTCCGTGAGAATGTGATTCTCGAAAAATGCAGAATTCCGCAAAATATTTCATTATTATATTGCTCTTTGAAGGAAAGGGCAACATAATTTTATTGAAAAGAAATGCGGAATTCTGCATTTTTTAATAAAATATACGGAGGGGAGCAATGGAAATTCGCAGAGATATTTATCTTACAGAAACAAAATACATTTTGAATAAAAGTGCGGAATACCATTGAAATATATTTCGTTCTATGATATGATAGCAGCATCGAATTAAGCATATTTAAGATGTGATCTGTGAATCAATTCTGATTGTTTTGGGAAGGTGATTTCCTGTCTGATTAGAAATCTGTTATCATCGGAGGATGTCTGATGATCGTATGCTTATTTTCCAAAGAATACTCCGTGGGGAAGTCTGGCGGACAAACAGAAAATGGCAGAAGATCCTGGCAGACAGTGAGAATTGTGAAGGCTGACTTTCATTGACTCTTATTATCTTCTGCAGATAGGAGGATGAAGGGATAATGAAGGAAACCGAAGAGAAAATGGATATCGTCGAGAAGGCATTTATGGCATTCCCGGATATCGCGGCGGACACGATCAATGTGCTGCTGTATCAAGGGCAGGGATTGACAGACGCGGAGAATCTGTGGCCGGGGCCGACGGAGACGATCTACCAGGGAAAGGAACGGCTTAGGGATCAGTACGAGGACTTATCCAAATATGAATTGATCGATGGGCAGGTCAGGGTAATGTACCTGATCGCGAACCAGACCGGAGTGGACGGCAGGATGCTGCTTCGGAAGGCCGGATATACAGGCGGCATTTACAGAGAGCAGTATGAGGGAAAGATACAGGATATCTTTCCGGTGATCGAGCTTGTACTTTACTGGGGGCAGCCGGGATGGCGCAGCAGTCGTGATATCCGACGGCTGTTTGCAAGACGAAAGCTTCCGGAGAAGATGTGGAGATATATAGACGGGGTGAAGCTGCACGTATATGAAATGCGGCATTTGTCGGAAGAAACAAGGCGGTTATTCCAAAGTGATATGCGCATTGTGGTCGATTTTCTGGCAGAGGGTGAGACGTACCGTTCCGACAGGAAGATCGTGCACAAGGCGGCGCTGATCAGGATGATCAAGGTTCTTTCAGGGGAAACCGATACAGAAGGCGTAGGGGAATGGCTTAAAGAGCAGGGGATCAGAGAGGAGGATGAGATAAGCGTGTGTGAATTGTTTGATCAATATGAGAGAAAAGGCCGGGAAGAAGGGTTGGCAGTCGGAAGAAAAGAAGGAAGAAGAGAAGGCGTAAAATGCGGCGAGGCCAGACGGCTTGTGGCGGATATTGAGAATGCGATGCGGTTCTTTCAGGTGACCCTGGAGAAGGCCTGTGAGGGTCTGGGAACGACTGTGGGAAGATATGAGGAGGCGAAAAAGCTTCTGTGAACTCCGATGCCTATGACAAGCAGCATAAAGAGAAGTCATACAAAACAATGAGAACAGTGGGCACACCAGTTGTGCCGGGTGAATGTCGGCGACGGTGTGCACTGGATCTGTGATCCTTATGGACTGTATGTCGGACCGGAGCCGGGACCTTATATGCACCCGTACCTTTAGACCGTGCAATGAGAAACCTTGTGGTTGTCATGTCGTCTATGATGCCTGACGATCACAGGGCTTTTTTTGTATTATTTGCGCATGATGCGGTGCAGCTGCGGCTTCAGGGTAATGTCCGAAACGACGAGGCCGTCGCGCCTGGTCAGAACGTATTCCACGGCTTCGGCGATTTCCTCCGGCAGCAGGTAAGAGCCTGCCTCTTCCCCTTCTTTAAAATCCGCATTCCGGTAAAGATTTGTTTTGGTCATATCCGGGGAAATGGTCACTACTTTTACGCCGTATTTTCTTGCCTCATCAAACAGACTGTGGGAAAAGCTGGAAAGTCCCGCTTTGGTGGCGCCATATGCGCATCCGTGAGGGTTTGATCCGTTGGCGGTCACGGAAGAGATATTGATCACAAAGCCTTTGTTATGCTTAAGCGTCCGAAGCAGGCAGCAGGTGAGGATCATGGGCGCCTCAAGATTGGTTCGTACCATCTGTTTGATCTTCTTAGCGTTCAGTTCTTCGTGCAGGCCGTAATAAGCCGTGCCGGCGTTGTTGATCAGTACCGTCACGCGGTGGGTGCGGGCGATCTTCTTGGCGGTATCGCAGAGGGTATCCGTATCCAGCAGGTCGCAGACGACCGGGTGAAAATGTGCGTCTTCCAACTCCCCGTTAAAAGTTCTTCCGATGCCAAACACCTCATAGCCGAGCCGGCAGAGAGTCTGGCTGATCTTTAGTCCGATCCCGGAGGACGCTCCGGTGATGATTGCTGCTTCGTCCATGGTTCCTCCCTTCTGAAGCGTTTTACGCTGCATAAATTGCTCATCAGAGAATTTATGCAGCCTGTTCCCTAGCTTTTCCATAGAAATATCTTCTCTTCCGGTATTTTCTGCTTAAGAGCGTCTAACAGGAAGTCTTCCATCTGTGTCGTGAGAGCCGGGGTATAGTGGTAGATGCCGTTGTCGTTCTGGTAAGGGAACTGTACCACCGCCGAGTCGGGGCGGTTCTTCCGCATCTTCTTCAGATGATCCTGAGATACGCGGAAGGTTCCCACACTTACGTCGCTGATCCGATTCAGATCGATCTCGGCGGATACCTGGCGGAGCAGGTCGGCATATTGCAGTTCCCAGTCCTTGCAGTAGAGCATGGGATCAAAGCAGAGACGTACCGTGAACCCGCGCGCGATCGCGTCTCTTACGCTGGCCAGTCTCTGGCGCAGCGACGGTGTCCTGTGTTCGCAGGCGTCAATGACCGCCTGGGGAGACAGCGTGACTGCGTAGATGATACCGGGAACCGGAACATGTGTCTGCCAGAACCGTCTGTCGGCTGATTTGGTGCGGATCTCGATCGTCAGCCGATTCGGCATATCGGTCTGTGCCTGGGCAAAGGAGATCCACTCTCCGGTATAGCCGGTGATCTGTTCCATAGCCATCAGATCCGTATCATAGGAGACACAAAGATACAGGGACTGTTCTTCAAGCCGCGCTCTGACCGCGTCGAAGATATCCTCCAGATTGACGAATACGACGATATTCCCGGAAGGGTACATGCCCTTCAGATAACAGTATTCACAGTCATAGACACAGTTCATGACGCAGGAAGTGTAATAGAAATTGTGGTTGCCGAAATCCTGGCACACCGGCGCGCCCCGGTAGAGCAGCTGACCCTGCTTTGCGCCCAGGATCAGGTTCTGTGACCGCTGCTGCTGGATGTAGTTTTGTCCTTTCCGGCAGAACACATCTTTATAGTGGTCGATGAGAATGATCTTTGCCGTGGGGAAACACTGCAGGATCCGCTTGGTCCTGGGGTGGGTGCGCACTGCTTTTTCCACGTAAATATGAGAAAAAAACGGATTATAGTAATCTGGCCTTAAGTTCTTCAAAACGTTGTTTACCCTCTCGTTTATCTTTACAGGGAAGTCTGCCTTCCAGGTACATTTCTTCCAGGACGGTCAGGTAATCCATACCTGCCAGTGTCCAGTAGCGGATATGCTGGCGGACCGATTCTGCCATCGTCCTGGAACAATGCAGATCGAGGCACAGTTGATCCGCCTCCCGCGGCAGTGCGCTTTTGTGGATCGGGTGCTCATCCTTGCCGGATTCCTGTGAGGCGGTCTGCAGAGTCGCGATGTAATCCGCTATGGCGTCCATATTCTGGCAAAGCAGCTGTTCGACCAGTTCGGACGTAACCTGTCCGGTATTTCCGGTATCGGATATCACTTTCAGGAAGCTCATCTGATGCGGCCCGAAATAGTAGGCGCCTGCCTGATAGACTGCCGCAGCTTCCATATCGTAAAGGAAGAATCCGGCATCTTTCGTCCTGTTGTCGGGCAGGCCAGGCGGCAGGGAAGCTGCCTGATAGGGCCTGGCGCCTGTCAGAATCTGCGCCTCCGCAAAGGTATGCCGGTACAGAATATCGGGATAGAACGTTCTGCCGGTAACCTGCTCTTTGATCTTGTTACACAGGAAGAGGGCGCCTGTCCGGCAGGCGTTAGTGCTTTTGGCCTCGTGTCCCGGCGTACTGTTTGTACTTATCTGTGCGCAGATGCCGACGTTTAAGAGAAAATCTCCGGGTCCTGCGTTATACTCTGTGCAGATGCTGCTGACTGCCGTTGCCGCCGGCACTGCGCCGGTCCCGCTTATGACCAGGCACAGATCCGCTTCGGCGTTCCGAAATACCTGGAAACGGGTATGGGAACTGTCTTTCTTCAGTTCAAAGCGGGTGATGAAAGGATGGGCTTCGGCATAGATTGCTGTTATGAGGTAGATCATATGGTTGTCAGTTCCCCTCCTTTGTCTCCGGCAGGATATCTATAGTAAACGGCATTAGAAATTTCGCGTACTATATAAATATAACCAAAAAGTTTCCGGCTTTCAAGAAGAACAATGAAAAGACGATTCAGGTGTGAGGAGCGATATTTGCGTATCTGCTGTCTTTTCTGGTATAATCATCCATAGGAAAACACGGGATAAAAATCAGAATGGAGAAACGGAACTATGAAAAAAGAACACTTACATGCAATGAGTTATGAAGAGAAATACAGGATGATGACGGAAACGCCGGTCAGCCGTCTGATCTCCAGGCTGGCGGTGCCGACGATCATCAGTATGCTGATCACTTCGATCTATAATATGGCGGACACTTTTTTTGTCAGTCAGCTGAGCACGAGCGCATCGGGCGCTGTGGGCGTCAATTTCTCTCTGATGGCCATGATCCAGGCGATTGGGTTTACGCTCGGTATGGGAAGCGGAAACTATATCTCCAGGATGCTAGGGGCCAGAGAACAGGAGAAGGCGCAGAGGGCATGTTCTACGGCGGTATATACCGCGCTTATCTTCGGACTTGTGCTGGCGGTTCTGGGGATCCTCAACATTGACAGCCTGGTGCGGATCTTAGGAGCGACGGAGACGATCGCTCCTTATGCGAAGGACTATGGACGTTACATACTGATCGCCGCGCCTTATATGACCGTTTCCTTTGTGTTCAACAATCATCTTCGCTCCCAGGGAAATGCCGCCCTCTCCATGATCGGCATTACCACGGGAGGCGTGCTGAATGTGATCCTGGATCCGATCCTGATCTTTGGTTTTCATATGGGAATCTCGGGCGCGGCGATCGCTACGATCTTCAGCCAGTTCGTAAGCTTTATGATCCTGCTTGTTCTGGTGATCCGCTCAGGTAATGTATTAAAGCCGCTGCCGCGTTATTTCACGTTTCAGGGCTGGGTTTACGGCGAGATCCTTTCCGCTGGCCTGCCGACTCTTGGAAGACAGGGTTTGGCAAGTGTGGCGTCTGTCCTTCTGAATGTGGCCGCATCCGGTTTCGGCGATGCGGCGGTGGCGGCCATGTCCATTGTCACAAGGATCATGATGTTCATCAATTCCGCCCTGATCGGCTTCGGGCAGGGATTCCAGCCGGTATGCGGATTCAATTTCGGGGCGAAGCGGTATGACAGGGTGCTGGAATCTTACTTTTTCTGTCGTCGTGTGGCACTTGTCTTTCTGCTGGCGATGGGGGTTGTGATGTTTGCCATATCCACGCCGATCATGCGGCTGTTTCGAAGGGAGGATGCGGAGGTGGTTCGGATCGGCGCGCTGGCACTGAAGATGCAGTGCTGCCTGCTTCCCTTCCAGTCCTTCGTGATCATCGGAAACATGCTGACCCAGTCCATCGGTTACAGCTTCCGGGCAACGCTTACCGCCGTCAGCAAGCAGGGGCTCTTCTTTATTCCGGCGATACTGATCCTGCCCAGAATCTTTGGGGTGACGGGGTTACAGCTTGCGCAGCCTGTGGCGGACGGCCTTACTTTTATACTGACACAGGTAATCGTGGTGATGGTAGTGAAGGAACTGCGGGAGATGAAGGTAAAGGCGGAGTGCGAGACAGGGAATACCGGTCAGAAGAAGTCATGAGTCAGGAACTGGTGCCGATAATGTGCTGACGATGAGCAAAAGAATATCCAACTAACCCAGATACACCGCCTATAAACTGTGTAAGGTTCTGGTTTTGCCTGTATAGGGGAATAAACATAAATTGACTATACGCAATGAGTGTGGTATTTTATTAAAAATAAACTAGGGAACCGCTGATTAATTAGTTTTATTTTCAGCATTATCCCGTTTTGTC
>CANOCU010000010.1 GCA_947564645.1 uncultured Lachnospiraceae bacterium | reverse complement strand
TGGATGCGAAGATGCAGGCGGATGTGCCGATGTTCTCCGTCTATGTCATCAGTGCACAGGGAGCGGTCAACAACCGTGTGACCGGCGCCAAGCCCAGCGTGTACGGCTTCTTTAACGATGTGCATAACTGGGATATCGTGCAGTAACCGAAAGTGATCATCTGCGTGTGGATGCAGCCGGCGTTTACGACCGGCCGGTTGCGCGCACGATAATGATCAGACATGTTAGAGACGAAGGAGGTAACCGAATGCCGCATTTACTGGAGGTACAGGACCTGACGACGGTCTTTGCCGGCGATTACGGGAGCAGCATCAGCGTGGATCACGTCAGTTTCTACGTGGACCGCGGGGAAGTAGTCTGCCTGGTGGGAGAATCGGGCTGCGGAAAAAGCGTTACATCATTGTCGATCATGGGATTACTGGGAAGGGGCGGAGCTGTCACGGACGGCTCTGTCCTCTTTGAAAATAAGAACCTTCTTACCATGACGGAAAAGGAACTGGACGCGGTCAGGGGGGACGAACTGACGATGATCTTCCAGGATCCGCTGACCTCCTTAAACCCGGTATTCACGGTGGGCAGCCAGATCACGGAGAGTATCCGTATCCATATGCATCTGTCGAAGGAGGAAGCCGGAAAACGGGCGGCAGCGCTGCTTGAGCAGGTGGGTATGCCGGATGCAGCGGCGGTGATGCGGAAGTTCCCGCATACGCTTTCCGGCGGTATGCGCCAGCGGGTGATGATCGCCATGGCGCTGTCCTGTAACCCGAAGCTGCTGATCGCAGATGAGCCGACCACGGCGCTGGATGTGACCATCCAGGCACAGATCATGAAGCTGCTTGGACAGCTTCGCCGGGAAAAGGACATGGCGATGATCCTGATCACCCATGATATCGGGCTGGTGGCCAATATGGCGGACCGGGTGATCGTGATGTATGCGGGACAGATCGTGGAGGAGGCGCCGCTGCAGGAGCTGTTCGGTGAGCCGAAGCATCCTTATACGAGAGCGCTGCTCGATACGATACCGACCATACGGGATGACGAGAGCAGACAGCTTATGGCGATACCGGGGATGGTGCCGGAGAATTATGACGATATGACCGGATGCCGGTTCGCGGACCGCTGCCCTTACAGGCGGGAGGAATGCGGCAGGCCGCAGGAACTGTACCGCTTCGGGGAAGGACATGCCGCCAGATGTATTGTGGCGTTTCAGAAGGAAGCGCAAGGTCAGAAGTAGAAGAGGATATGACAGTGGAAAAAGAGAACATTCCGTTGATCCGGGTGGAAGATCTGAAGAAATATTATCCCGTCAGAGGCGGGATCATCACGCACACGACCGGCTATGTGAAGGCGGTGGACGGGGTCAGCTTTTCCGTGAAACGGGGGCAGACGCTGGGACTGGTGGGAGAGTCGGGCTGCGGCAAATCCACCATCGGCAGACAGCTGGTAGGACTGGAGATGCCCACGGAGGGCAGAATCTATTATGACGGCACAGACCTGTCTCTTCTGCAGAAGAACCGGAAGCAGATGCGGGCGGTCAGGACGAAGCTGCAGATGATCTTTCAGGATCCCTATTCTTCGCTGAATCCCCGCAAACATATTTATGAGATACTGGCGCAGCCCATGCTCTACCACCGGATCGCAGACAGGGATACGGTGGAAAAGGAGATTCTGCGGCTGCTTGATATGGTGGGACTGCCAAAGACGGTGCTGGGCAGATATCCGCATGAGTTTTCCGGCGGTCAGAGGCAGCGGATCGGGATTGCCAGAGCCTTGTCCTTAAATCCGGAGTTTATCGTCTGCGACGAGCCGGTGAGCGCGCTGGACGTGTCCATTCAGGCGCAGATCCTGAACCTGCTGAAAGAATTGCAGAAGGAGTTGGGACTGACGCTTCTGTTTGTAGGGCACGGGCTGGGGGCGGTCAATTATGTGAGCGACCGGATCGCCGTCATGTATCTGGGAAAGATCGTGGAATACGGCGATGCGAAGGAGATCTTCAACCATCCGGTCCATCCCTATACGAGGGCGTTGTTAGAGGCGGTGCCGATTCCCGACCCTTCGGAAAAAGGCAGGGAGCGGCGTCTTTTGCAGGGAGAGATCGGCAGCAGCAGCTGTCCGCCGGAAGGCTGCAGGTTCCATCCAAGGTGTCCTTATGCGACTGTGCAGTGCAGGCAGGAGGAACCGATACTGCAGGAAGTAAGAGAGGCGGGCGTGCATATGGCGGCCTGCCCGGTGGCAGAATTTCACGGCGCATAAGCGAAAGAGCAGTGAATTTTGCAGCATGATTTGGAGCAAAGAAAGATATGGGCAAATATATTTTAAAACGCATTTTGATCGCGATTCCGGTGTTGATCGGTATCACGGTCATTGACTATACGATCATGTGTCTGGCGGGCAGTCCGTTGGAGATGCTGCAGGGACCCAGAGTGTCGGAGGCAGCCGTGGAGGCGAAGCGGATCGCGCTGGGACTGGATCAGCCGGTCCTGGTGCAGTATTTTGTCTGGCTGGGAGAACTTTTGCAGGGCAATATGGGTTATTCCATGAAATCCTTTCAGCCGGTCAGCGATATGATCGGCAGCCATATCGGGCCGACACTGCTGCTGATGGGGGTCTCCCTTCTGGTCAGTCTTCTGCTTGCGGTACCGGCAGGAATCTACAGCGCCATCCGGCAGTATTCCAAGGGAGATTACGCGGTGGTGACGGCGTCCTTTCTCGGCAGCAGTGTGCCGGGGTTCTTCCTGTCGCTTCTGCTGATCTATATTTTTACGGTGAAGCTGGGGTGGCTGCCCTCCGGCGGTATGACGACGCTGGGGACTGAGGGCGGTGCGGCGGATGTGGCCAGTCATATGGTGATGCCGGTGATGGTACTTGCCTTCTCCATGGCGGGCAGCAATATCCGTTATATCAGGAGCGCGATGCTGGAGATCCTGCAGCAGGATTATCTGCGGACGGCCAGAGCCAAGGGGATCGGGCGGTTTCGCGTCATCAATAAGCACGCCCTGCGCAATGCGCTGGTGCCGATTATCACGGTCATTGGCATGGAGATTCCTATGCTGTTTGGCGGAGCGGTCATTATCGAGCAGGTCTTTTCCTGGCCCGGCCTGGGCCTGATGACGATGAGCGCCATCAGCAACCGGGATTTTCCGGTGATTATGGGAGTGTGCCTGCTATCGGCTGTCGTGGTGCTCCTGGCCAATCTGGTCACGGATATTATGTATGCGCTGGTGGATCCCACGATCCAGTTGGACTAGCGTGATGCGGCAGAGTGATGATGCGGGAGTCGGGGCAGATGATATTGAGAGAGATTGACAGGAAATTTCAGCATAAAGGCGTGTCAACGACGGTTATGGATGGTACGGGAATGGGGAAAAGATTCGGGAAGAAAGCGGCGGCTTCCGTCAATGGAATCGCAGGATATGACAGAGAAAATAAGAGTAACAGACAACAAAACGATATCGGCAGCGAAAGCTATCTGCAGACGGTCATCAGGCGGTTCAGGCGGCATCATCTGGCCGCTTTCAGTCTGATCGTGCTGGCAGTGATCGTGGGCGCTGCGATCCTTGCGCCGGTGATCGCGCCTTATGATCCGAATGATATTGCCGGCCCTTTTGCGGAAGGTCCCTCGAAGGAATTCTGGCTGGGCACGGATCAGATCGGCAGAGATGTGCTGAGCAGGCTGCTGTATGCCACCAGGGTTTCGCTTCTGGTGGGCGTGATGGCGACGCTGATCTCGACGGTGATCGGCGTGCTGCTCGGGCTGGTCGCAGGGTATTTCGGCGGCCTGGCGGATATGGTCATCATGCGGTTTACCGACATGGTCATGTCCTTTCCATATATCCTGCTTGTCCTGGTGGCGGCGGCTGTCTTTAAGCCCGGTATGTGGAATATTATCCTAATCCTCGGCTTCGTGGACTGGCCGGGGATCGCCAGGCTGGTGCGCGGTAATGTGCTGAATCTGCGGGAGACAAATTTTGTCAAGGGAAATATCGTGGCGGGGATGCCGCTTCGGCATATTCTGTTCTCGGAGATTCTGCCCAACACGGTGGCGCCGATCCTGGTCTATGGCACTTCGGTTCTGGCATTGTCGATCCTGGATGAAGCGGCGCTCAGCTTTCTGGGACAAGGTGTACAGCCGCCCACGTCGAGCCTGGGAAATATGTTAAACGGCGCGCAGTCGCTGACGGTGCTGACGACCCAGCCCTGGCTGTGGATTCCGCCGGGCCTGCTGATCGTGGTGGTGGTGATGGCGATCAATTTCATTGGAGATGCCCTGCGGGATGCCTTGGATCCAAACAGCGGGAGATAGGAAGGCGTGGAGGTAAAGATGGATTTACAGAACGAAAAACAGTTGGAACAGTATTTAACAGAGCAGTTTGAGTGGTTTCACAGGCATCCGGAACTGTCCTATGAGGAAGCAGGGACAACGGCAAGAATAAGGGAGCTGCTCGCCGGGGCTGGAATCGAGATTCTGCCCTATCCGCTTGCCACGGGTTTGGTGGCGGTTGTGCGCGGGCAAAAAAGTGTGCCGGACGGGCAGGACAGGACGATCGCGCTTCGGTGTGATATCGATGCGCTCCCCATTGTGGAGGAGACCGATCTGCCATACGCCTCGGAGAACAGAGGGAAAATGCACGCCTGCGGACATGATCTGCATATTACGGCGGGAATCGGAGCGGCGATTCTGTTACAGGCGCGAAGAGAACAGCTGTGCGGGAAGGTCAAGTTCATCTTTCAGCCCGGAGAGGAGGATGCGCGCGGCGCTCTGAAGATACTGGAAACGGATGTGATGCACGATGTAGCGCGTATCTGGGGGTTTCATGCAGATCCCACGAATGCGGTCGGCGTGATCGGTATCCGGGAAGGATATGTGACGGCGGCGGTGGACCGGTTTGCGATCCGGGTGCAGGGAATCGGCTGTCACGGCGCCCATCCGGACGACGGCATCGATCCGATTCCGGTGGCGGCGGCTATCATCCAGGGTCTGCATACGATCATTGGACGGAATATAAATGCTTTCCATCCTGCGCTTTTGAGCGTAACAAAAGTGCAGGCGGGGACGACCTGGAATGTGATTCCTGCGCTGGCAGAGATGGAAGGCACGGTGCGGACGATGCAGCGGGAAGATCGGGTATTGTATGAGAGGAGACTGCGGGAGACAGTGGAGGGAATTGCCACTGCCTACGGTGCGAAAGCAGAGGTGATCTGGATCGACAGCGCTCCGGCTACCTACAATGACGGCAGAATGGCACGGCTTGGTGAAGAGATCGCACTGAGCCAGGGGATGAGAACGGTACCGGAGGAGCAGTCTCTGGGCGGGGATGATTTCTCTTATTATATGGAAGAAGAGACGGCGGGCAGACAGATACCGGGCTGTTATTTGAAGATCGGTACAGGTGTAGGCCATCCAATCCATCATCCGGCCTTCTGCGTGGACAGGAATGTGATCCTGCCGGCGGCGAAATATCTGGCGGCGGTATTGACGGCAGATATTGAATGACGGATGGAGAGCAGGATCCGGTGATCTTTGCAGGTGATGCGCCAGACAGACGTGCCTGCAAGTATATTTGGCGCATTACTCTCAAGTTGTGCCGGGCTGGTCCTGCAAAGCTAATTGCTTACGCAGCTTTTCTATTTCGGCGGATAAGGACTTAATTTCGATAGTCAGGTTTTGGTTCTCAGTGACCAGGGATTTCCTTTCAAGTGTCCATGCTTTTTTTCAGCAGTCATGGCTTCCAGTTTTGCGGCGCTTTCGTCCAGCATATCCTGAATGCCGCGCTGGGTGCGGTAGAAATCTTCGCGCGCTTCGCATTCCATGCGGATGCGCTCTTCCTGCGTAAGCTGATAGACGGTGCCGGCTGCTTCTTTGATAAATTCGTTATTCTGTGCAATCATATGGAGTTCCTCCCATGTGGTGGCCTTGAAGAATCTGGCCCAACAGTCAAGCTGACAGGCTTTGTCTTCGTTGGTAGCTAAATCTGTACAAGTTAAGTCTAACACGGAAAGACGTAATTTGTCACTATATAAAGAGTGATTTTTAACATTTATCAGCTGATAGGTGGCATAGAATTCCGGCTGATCAGGAAACAGGTGAAGCCGAAGGATGGAATGTTACAAATAGAGATGATAAGGATAAAAATAGTCATTGACTCCTGTCTGTAGATCTGTTATTCTATAATAGTTCTATGTAGAAATATTCTAGCATGAACAATCCAGGATAAAAGAGATTATTGTAAATGCAGATGGATAAAATACGTATTGACAAGAAAAATACCGAGGAGGAACAGTCATGATCACATCGGAATATGTGAAAGAATTTGCGTTGAAACAGAAGACGGCGTTTATCGGATCCGTGGACGAGGAGGGATTTCCGAATATCAAGGCGGTCTTTGTACCGCGGAAGATTGAAGGGAACTGTTTTTATTTTTCATGCAATACTTCCGCCATGCGTACCGGCCAGTACCAGAAAAATCCGAAGGCGAGTCTGTACTTCTATCACAGAGGGCGATTTCGTTATGAAGGGATCATGCTGATCGGGACGATGGAGGTTTTGCAGGACTTAGAGATCAAGAAGGAGATCTGGCAGACCGGCGATACGATGTATTATAAGCAGGGCGTGACGGATCCGGATTATTGTGTGCTGAAGTTTACGGCCCATAAAGGCAGGCGTTACTGTGATCTGCAGTCGGAGAATTTCTGTCTGGCATGAATCTGTGCTGCTTTTTGCAAGGGTAAGAGATAAACTTTGCGGGAGGGAAACATAGTATGGGACTTTGCAGAAAGATTCTCTCGATCTCCTTTAAGGAAAAATCGATATTTCGTTTTGACTATCTTGTGAGCACGCTGTTCTCTTTTTTTCACATTGTTCTGAAGGTTTATCTGTGGAAAGGGCTTTATGGGATAAGCGGGGGAACTGTGAACGGTATCGCATTGAATGATATGCTGGTCTACAGCATTCTTTCCAGCTTTACGGCGGGTATCACAAAGACGACGGTCATGAATGATCTCAACGACAGCGTGTTGAGCGGTTCGATCTCCACGAATCTGCTGCTGCCGATCGGGTTGAAGAAGTATCTGTTTGTGGGTTCGGTTACGAAGAACTTTTTCCTGACTTTGTATGGGACCATTCCGTCGGTACTGGCGGCCATGCTGTTTTTTGGATTCCACGCCAGGATCCGGCCGGTGAATATCATACTGTATCTGTTTTCCGTGACAATGGGGATCCTGATCAATTTCCTCTATAATTTCCTGTTCGGTTCCAGTGTAATATGGTTTCGGAATGCCTTTTTCCTCAATAATATCAACAGCGTCCTGCTCAATCTGTTTTCCGGGTCGTTTGTCCCACTCTGGTTTTTCCCGGAACCGTTGAAGATCCTGTCGGTTTTTCTGCCATTTCGCTATATTGTCTTTGAACCGATCGCAGTTCTTCTCGATACGAAAAGCGTGGAGGAGACCGCCGGCGTATTCACAATGCAGTTTTTCTGGCTGCTTCTTCTGTTCTGTGCGGCAACGTTTGTCTGGAACAGGGGCAGAAATAAGATCATGATACAGGGGGGATGAGGACGGTGAACGGGATAGGATCGGTTGGGGAGGCAGTGAAGGAAGTCGTGAAGGAGGCCGCCTGGTATTTGCGGCTGACCCGCATTTTTACCGGAAAAGCGGTCAAGGCAATGTTGACCTATCGGTTCTTGTTTGTGATCAACTGTATTTCCCAGGCGCTGGATTACGCGGTGGCCTTCCTGCTGATGTGGGTCATGATCAGCGCATTCGACAGCCTGAACGGGTGGAATGCCTGTGAGGTAATGCTGCTTTATGCGTTCAGCCTGTTTGCGTATGGGATCGCGGGCACTTTTTTCTTTAACATCATGAATCATCTGCCGGGGCAGATCTGGCGCGGCGGGTTTGACGATGTACTTATAAAGCCGGTGAAGGTGCTGCCGTATCTGCTCAGCAGCAGTTTTATCTGCAATTATATTGCACATATCACACTTTCGATTCTTGTGATGGGATTTTGTTTTCATGCGCTGGAAATGCCGGTTACTCTATGGCTGCTGCTTAAGATCCTGCGGATCCTGTTTTCCGGCAGCCTGATCTATGGGGGATTTTTCCTGATCGTGAGCGGTTCGGCATTTCTTGTGACCAGGACGGACGCCTTGTTTCACATCATGTTTTTCTTCAGGGAGGTGTCTTACTATCCGCTGTCTGTTTTTCCGAAGGTAATTCAGATCATTGCTACGGTATTGGTTCCTTATGGATTCATTAACTTTTATCCGCTGCGGGAACTGCTTGGCAAGGAAGAAGCCGGCGGCCTGGGTGATCTGGCGGGGTGGAGTCCGGTTGTCGCCCTGGTATTTTTTGCCGCAGCCTGTCTGTTTTTCTGCAGAAGCGCCAGACAGTATAAGAGCAGCGGTTCATGATTTCGTAAAACGAAAAAGGCAAGGTGGGGGTTATGTCGCTTATAGAAGTCGATCATGTATCGAAAAATTATGATGTAATTCTGCAGCGCTCCGGTATGGAGAATGTATGGAAGAATATTTTCTGTCCGGACAGGAAGGTGGTCTGCGCCGTGCAGGACATCTCTTTTGCGATCGAGGCAGGGGAACTGGTAGGGTTTATCGGGGAAAACGGAGCGGGGAAATCGACTACGATCAAGATGATCTCCGGTATTTTGTTCCCCACATCCGGGCGTATTTCGGTTGCCGGCATATGCCCTTATCTGAAAAGGGAGAAAAACGCGCGCAACATCGGAGCCGTTTTCGGACAGCGTTCCAGACTGAACTGGGATCTGCCCATGCTTGACAGCTTCGAACTGCATAAGGAGATCTATCGGATCGATTCCGGATCGTACCGAAAGAATGTGGACAGGTTTATCGAGATGCTGCATATGCAGGATTTTTGCAATACGCCTGTCAGGCAGCTGAGCCTGGGGCAGCGGATGAAGGCGGAAGTCGCCCTGTCCATGCTGCATGAACCGGCTATCCTGTATCTGGACGAGCCTACGATCGGCCTGGATGTACTGGCGAAACAGCAGATCCGGGAGTTTATCAAAGAGAGAAACCGCCTGGAGGGTATTACCACGATCCTGACTTCTCATGATATGAAGGATCTGGACAGCATATGCAAAAGGATCATTATCTTATCAAAGGGAAGCATTCTGTTTGACGGAAGCATGGAGCGGTTTAAGCAGGAGTACACGAAGGAATCCGTGGCGGAATTTACTTATGCGGAAAAACGTTCCGATCAGGATATTTCGTCCGGGTCCGTCCGGGTGATCCTGGATCGGGAGCATCGGCTGGTGGTTGGTTATTCGCCGGCCAAGATGACGACCGCGCAGCTGGTGGAGACAGTCAGCGCCCGTTATGAGATCAATGATTTTACGATCAAGGCGCCTGATATTGAGGATATGGTCAGGGGAATCTATGAGAGGGAGGAGGGGATGCCATAATCTGGTGCATGCAGGTGGCGCCTCCTCCCTTTACGACTTCCGGGTTCTGGTTACGACAGAAACTGCCGGGTGCTCCTTGGGAATGGTCCCTGACCGGTGGGCTATTCCTGTAATCCGAGTTGTCGGCGAAGCATCGCTACTTCTGCTTCAAGGGCTTCCTTTTCAGCAGTCATGGCCTCAAGCTTCGCAGCACTTTCGTCCAACATATCCTGAATGCCGCGCTGGGTGCGGTAGAAATCTTCTCGCGCTTCGCATTCCATGCGGATGCGCTCTTCCTGCGTAAGCTGGTAGACGGTGCCGGCTGCTTCTTTGATAAATTCGTTATTCTGTGCGATCATATGGAGTTCCTCCCATGTGGTGGCCTTGAAGAATCTGGCCCAACAGTCAAGCTGACAGGCTTTGTCTTCGTTGGTAGCTAAATCTGTACAAGTTAAGTCTAACACGGAAAGACGTAATTTGTCACTATATAAAGAGTGATTTTTAACATTTAACAGCTGATAGGTGGCATAAAATTCCGGCTGATCAGGAAACAGCGTGAAATTCAGCAGTCCAATCTGCATAACTGGTCTGGCATATTGATATTTCTCACCGATCTGCAGGCTGTCGAAACTCCTGCAAAGGTAACTAAGTGAGCGATCAACCCAATTTTGCTGATTGATGACCTGAAGCTCCAGATTGATGACGGCATTGTCATTCAGACTGAGCTTGATATCCAGAATGAATGTTTTATCATTGATGGAGGTGCCCAGTTCAATGGGATTGGTGATCTCTACGGAATACACTTCTTCGGGAGCAAGATGAAGAAGAGAACAGACCAGTCCTTTCAGAACGTTGTTATTTCTCTGCAGAAGCGCCCGGAACAGATAGTCATTGGTCATGGGGATGACAAGTGGTCCGTAGGAGGGGGTGAGGGATGCTGCGGTAAATGATTTGATCTGATTCATAGATGTGTCCTTTCTTTTGTTTAGATTTGTTCAGACAGATATTTGTCTGAAATAAATGAGGTTACATAGATTTATAGAATTGAATTATTTCTATAGGGAAATTTATAACAGATAATCAGATGTAAAACAATAAAAAAATGTTTGTAACTATGTAGAAAAAATAGCTTTAACAGATAAGAGTAGAAGTTGGTAAATACATTATGTGGTATAAGGGAGGCATTAATATCATATAAAATACAATATGATGTATTGTGCATATTTTACACCCTGCATATCGCAAGCTGTGCTTGCGATACTGCACCAATAAAGAGTTTGGAAATGTATTTCCAAACTTACTTCTATGTGAATCTTGCTGTTTGGTTGAGCTGTCGCAGGGCGTTGCGACACTGGTGGGCTATTACTTGGGGGAAGGATTCTTGTCGCAACATTTCTGTAAGATGACCAGTTATTTTCAGGCATTGGGTAAGTCATTTTTGACGTATCTTCTGAAAAGCAATCGCGCTGCTTCATGCCATTATCTTATCACAAAGCGTATGGTTTTTGGTCCGCCCTGGCAGGAAGATAAGCCAGGGCGGGGCATCAGGTCATATCGTAAACGAAATTTCTAATGTCGTTTACGATAGATGTTTTACGGGTATCCAGATAGCGCTTACATAATCGTCGCTTTCGGTATTTCCGTCGGAATACCATTCAATACTCATGGGCATTGACATCTCAAATTCCTGGTTTCCGGGGAGCCATTCACGGAAGATCCGGGTATTGACTGTCTGCAGGTTCTGCGGTATGCGGCCGACACATTGAAATTTCGCCCACTCACCGGCGGGAATCTCAAAGACGGACATGCCGTCCGGCACTTTGCCGCCCTGGTACGCACCTGCGATGTAGTAGTGGAAATGTTCCCCGTCATCGATGTCTTCCACGCAGACGCCAAATTCTCCTATGATGCATTCTGCGACCGTCTGCCGAATGGCCTGTTCTTCCGGCGTGGCCGGTGTATCCTGTCTGCAGTATTTGCCGCAGAATTCGGTCCAGAATCTGGGGATATCCTGATAAGAGGTATCATAAGAAAAGATTCGTCCAAATCCTATCATCTGCATACTTTGTCTTTCTTCTAATTGAAAATCCATTTTGTTTCCTCCTCGTATTGAGATTTCTACGATCAAGGGCAGAAAAACTTTGATCCTTGTGGGCTGGGACTTAAGCTGTGTGGGTGATACACCGTGAAAACGGGAAAAGGCCCTGGTAAAACTCTCCGGTGTATCATACCCGTACTTACAGGCCAGATCCAGCACGGTTCTGTCTGTGAGGGCCCTGCTGTCTGGCCTGGCCGTCCTGTGGTTCTCTCCGGTCAGAATATCCTTACGGGAACAACATCCTGCATTCAGCACATCCAGACCGGCCAGATACAATCTGCGGTTTCGCAGATATTCACCAATAGAGTAGCCGGTTACGATCTTGAAGCTTTTTTGAAAGTAAGAGGGCGATATATGTACCGCATCCGCCACGTCCCTGGCGCCAATCTCCGAGAGCAGATGCGCTTCCATATAATCGATCGCTTTTTTAAAACTTGTCAGCCAGTCCATGTTACCTCCCTGCGGTCATCTCAGTGTCCGACTTCTGCCTTGATGAAGCCATTGTAACATAATGCGCCTGTGGAAGTCCTGACATTTTGAGCTCTTATTTGTCCGGATGCAGCGATTTTTTATGCTTATGCGGCTCTTTGCTTTCCGATGACATCTTTGACCCGGGATCTCATGGAAAATAGTGGAAAAAAAGACCTGATCGAAGAACTGGCAGATGTTCTTATAGTTAACGACATTAGAAATTTCGTTTTCGGCCTTGCAGAAGCTACCGTATATGGATTCTGCAAGAGCCGGAAACAGAAATTTGTTATGTCGCTTACTATATGTATTACAACGATGTAATGCTATGCTATGGGATTAGCGCGGAACCCGCAATTCATTTTCCAGGAACTGTTTTATGTAGGGGTTGTTTTCTTCACTTAATGCAGGCTGAAATGCCATGTAACGGCATTTCTGATACTGTTCCCCATCCAGTTCAAAAGTATAGCCCATGATACATTTCGGATTACAGTCATCGGGATTGATGAGCCGTTTGCAGACGGACGCTTTCCGGATCTCTTTTTTTACCTTTTCAGGCAACGTATCAAGAAAGCTCTGGTATTCCTGTATATGCTCGGGATAAATGCGGAGCTTCATTCCCGTTTTTCTGGATACGAAGGTTGCCAGAGTTCTTCTGCTGCTATTTAACACATAGGATACGACATAGCCGCTCTTTTGCGATTTTACATCGCATTTACAGCCGTTCTCTGTCAGATACTCATTGATCTCGTCTACAAAGCTACGGAAACGTTCGTCAACGGTTTCTGTGAATCTGCTATAGTTCTCGTCCATAAGTCCCTCCGTTATCATTTTAATAGTTATAGTTGACGACATTAGAAAACAGAAATTTGTCTTTATTATTATAAGGCTTATCCTTACATGATTTCCTCGCTGTCTTTGCACAAAAAAGAGAGGCTGCTATTTAATCAAATTGCAATTTTTTTCTTTTTATGGCATCATTAAAACATGGAAAGACAAAAAAGACGATCAAGGGTTACGAAACCATAAAAAGAGGAGGCAGAGCAAGATATGAAATTATTGGTTATTGGCGGAGTGGCGGCTGGGACGAAGGCTGCGGCGAAATTCAAACGGGTGAACCCGGAGGCGGAGGTGACGATCGTCACCAAAGGGAAAGACATCTCTTATGCGGGCTGCGGGCTGCCCTACTATGTGGGCGGAGCGATTCCGGAGAAAGAGCAGCTGATCGTGAACACGCCGGAGAAGTACAGCGCACTGACCGGGGCGATGGTCTATCCGCAGCGGGAAGTGGTGGCGCTTGATCCGGCCGCCAGGAAAGCGACGGCGAAGAATCTGCGCACGGGCGCGGAGGAGATCTATGAGTACGATTCCTGCATCGTGGCGGTGGGGGCATCCCCTGTGGTTCCGCCGCTGCCGGGCTTAAACCTGCCGGGCGTGTTCGTGATGCGGACGCCCGACGATGCGATCGAGACGAGAGACTATATCGCCCGTGACGGGGTAAAGCGCGCCGTGGTAGTGGGCGGCGGTTTCATCGGCCTGGAGGTGGCGGAGAACCTTCTGGAGAAGGGATTGTCCGTGACTCTGATCGATATGGCGCCGCAGATCATGCCGGGTTTTGATACGGAGATGGCAGAGTTTGCGGTCCGTCATCTGGCGAAAAAGGGAATCACGGTGCTCACGGCGACGAAGTTAGAAGGGGTAACAGGCGAAGAGAGAGCACAAGGCGTACAGACGGATAAAGGGCTGCTTCCAGCGGATGTGGTGATTCTGTCGATCGGAATCCGTCCGAACACGGGCTTTTTACAGGATACGGGCATTGAGATGTTTAAGGGTACGATCCTGGTGGACGATAAGATGGCCACCAATGTGGCGGACGTATATGCGGCAGGCGACTGTGCGATGGTGCGAAACCGTCTTACGGGGGAAAGACAGTGGTCGCCCATGGGTTCTTCCGCCAATATGGAAGGACGGACGCTGGCGCTTTCACTTGGCGGCAGGGACGTGCGGTATCCGGGTGTCCTGGGTACGGGCGTGGTGAAGCTGCCGGGGCTTTCGGGCGGCAGGACCGGGCTTTCCGAGGAGCAGGCTAAGGCGGCAGGCTATGAGACGGTCTGCGCGCTGGCGGTGACGGACGACAAGGCGCATTACTATCCGGGCAGCGCATGGTTTGCCATCAAGCTGGTGGCGGATAAGAAGAGTCATAAGCTGTTAGGTGTGCAGGTATTGGGGCCCGGTGCGGTGGATAAGGTGACGGATATCGGCGTGATGGCGGTGACTTTCGGTGCCACTTTGGAGCAGATGACCTGTCTGGATCTGTCCTATGCGCCTCCTTTTTCCACGGCGATTCATCCCTTCGTGCAGGCGGTACATATGCTCTTAAATAAGATTGAGGGGGATCTGGACAGCTTCACGCCGGCAGAGTATCTGGCGGGGGCGGCAGAAGGCTATCGTGTGGTCGACGTGAACCCGGCGGGGCCGACGATCGCGGGCGCCACCTATGTGGATCTGTTAAAAGTAAAAGGCGAAGTGCCGGGGCTTGGGAAAGAAGAGAAGCTTTTGCTTGTCTGTGCGAAGGGCAAGAGGGCTTATCTGCTGCAGAACAGGCTGAAGCGCTATGGGTATACCAACACGAAGGTGTTGGAGGGTTCTTCCTTCTTCAATGTGGTGAAGGTGGAAAGCAAGCCGGGCGTGGTGACGGTTTCTCCGGAGGAGATCACCCGTGTCAAGGCGCTTGGCTGTCTGCATAATAAGGGGACGGATAATTTCAACGTCCGTGTGATCACGAAGAATGGCAAGATCACCACGGCGGAGCACAAGAAGATCGCGGAGGCGGCGGAGCGGTTCGGCAGCGGGGATGTGGTGATGACCACGCGCCTGACATTGGAGATCGTGGGCGTGCCTTTTGACAAGATTGAGGCACTGCGCGCTTTTCTGGCAGAGGAAGGCTTAGAGACCGGCGGCACCGGTTCGAAGGTGCGCCCGGTGGTGGCCTGCAAGGGAACGACCTGTCAGTACGGACTTCTGGATTCCTATCGCCTGTCGGAGGAGATACACGAGCGGTTCTTCCATGGATATGCGTCCGTGAAACTGCCGCATAAGTTCAAGATCGCAGTGGGCGGCTGCCCGAATAATTGCGTGAAGCCGGATCTGAATGATTTCGGTATCGTGGGACAGAAAGTGCCGGCTATCGATCTGGAGAAATGCCGTGGCTGTAAGATCTGTCAGGTTTCCCTGGCGTGTCCGGTGGGGGCGTCCCAGGTAGTGGACGGCAAACTGGTGATTGATCCGGATCAGTGCAATAACTGCGGCCGTTGTGTGGGCAAATGCCCGTTCAAGGCAGCGGAGGAGAGCGCATATGGTTACCGGGTCTACATCGGCGGCCGCTGGGGCAAGCGGGTCGCCCAGGGGCGGAAGTTAGACAAGATCTTCTTAAGCGAGGAAGAGGTGCTTTCCGTACTGGAGAAGGCGATCCTGCTGTTCCGGGAACAGGGACAGACGGGAGAACGCTTCGCGGATACCATAAGCAGGCTGGGATTTGAGAACGTGCAGGAGCAGCTGATGGCGGATGATCTTCTGGCGCGGAAAGAGGAGATCATCGGGGCGAAGCTGCACTTAAAAGGCGGGGCGACGTGCTAAAAACATGAAGTTGTGCTAAGGCAGCATAATACGCTGCCTAAGTACAACTAAGTCATGTTTGGGAGAATGCGAAAAGCTTGCATTCTCCCCAGTGGCTTATGCGGTAAGGTGTGTTGAGCAGAAGGGCAAAGAAGAAATGGAATGCATCAGCATCAGTTATAAGACGGCGGAATCTGCAAAGAGACAGAAATGTTATATTCCGGGAGAAAAGGCGGAGGACTTCCGGCGGGAGATTCTGGCGGCTGCAGGGGTAGAAGAGTGCGTGACGCTGTCCACCTGCAACCGCACGGAAGTGTATGTACAGGGAGAGGGCAACCTCTTCCGGGAGCTGGAAGCGGTGCTGGCGCGGGCGGCCGGATGTGAGGAAGAGTGGCTTAAGGGGCTGGTCAGACGGTATCAGGGGCAAAGAGCGCTGCATCACCTTTTCCGGGTGGCCTGCGGGATGGAATCCATGGTCATCGGAGAGGATGAGATTCTGGGCCAGGTGCGGGATGCCTACGTCCGCGCCAAAGAAGCCGGGGCGACCGGCTATGAACTGAACTGTGTGTTTCAGGCGGCGCTTTCGTGCGCCAAGCGGGTGAAGACGGAGACGATGCTGTCCAAAACTTCCGTTTCCGTGGCAACACTGGCAGCAAATGAGGTTTTCCGTCTGCCACTGTCTCATAAGACGGTGCTTTTGATGGGCAGCAGCGGGCAGATGGGCGGCATCCTCTTAAAGGACCTTTTAAGTCAGGAAAATATCCGGATTGTCGCTACGACCCGCTCCCACAACGGCGACTGCCAGAGGGTCAGCCCACGGGTGGAAAATGTGCCCTATCAGGAGCGCTATTCTTATCTGGAAGAGGCGGATGTGGTCGTTTCCGCCACCGCCAGTCCCCACTATACGCTGACGGCGGGCCGGGTCAGGGAGGTTTTGCGAAGGGCGGCGGATTGCAGAGAGCGGCTGTTTATCGACATCGCTATGCCGCCGGATATCGATGCGGCAATCGGGCAGATGGAAGGCTGCCGCCTTGTGGCGCTTGATGAGATCAGGCGGCTGGCCGAAGAAAATAACAGGTTGAAGCAGAAGGCGCTTACGGATGCGGAAGAGATTCTGGAGGAAGAGCTGGAGAAGCTTTGTAAGACGCTTTCGTTTCACCGGCTTACCAAAGCGGATAAGAACTGGAAGGAGCGGTATGCAGGCTGTTCGGCGGAAAAACTGCTTTATTTGCTGCGTGACGAACTGGACAGTACATCATTTGAAGCCGTTGTGCAGGTGCTGAAAGAGCAGACGCCGAAGGATCATAAGTCGGGGGATCCAAAGGCGAAAGAGTCGGCATCGAAGAACCAAGCGCCGGATAAGAGGTGACAAAGGCCCGGTATTTTGGGAGATTGAGGATAATTCTGATGGGACATTTTCCTTTTTTTATGGAGATAGAGGGAAAGAAGGGCGTGATCGTGGGCGGCGGCCGGGTGGCGGTAAGAAAGGTGGAGAAACTGCTTCCGTTTGGCCCGTCGCTGACAGTCATTGCGCCGCGGATCGAGGAACAATTACGGATACAGGAGAAGCTGCCGGAGCAGGCTGCGGCGGCCTCTCTTTATGTAGAAGAGCGGATGGTTCGGATGGAGGATCTGGCCGGGGCGGATTTCGTGATTGCGGCTACGGATGAGGAAGCGCTCAACGGGCGTATTGCGGCGTATTGCAGGGCGCAGCGGATTCCGGTCAACGTGGTGGATGACCGGGAGAAATGCACTTTCTTTTTCCCGGCGCTGGTGAAGGACGGAGACCTGACGGTAGGGATCTCCACGGACGGTAAGAGTCCGCTGGCGGCGTCCTGGGTGCGGCAAAGGATTGAGGATGCGCTGCCGGAAGGAATGGGGGCAGTCATTGACTTGTTAGGGAAGATGCGCCCTCTGGTTCTGGAACGGGTACCGCAGGAGGCCGCCAGGAAAGAGGTCCTGGAGCGGATGTTTCGGTATTGTCTGGAGAAAAAGGGTCGGGTATCGCCCGGGGAACTGGCGGAATTGTTGCCGCCTTGCGGTGACAGAGGATAAGTTTGGAAGTAAACTTCCAATACGTATTCAGGGATATTGCAGGCAAAGCCAGCAATATCCACGTAAAGGTAAAAATGGAAATAGCCTGGCCCAGGCTTTTGCATTCACTGCAAAGACCGTTGATGCCGAAACCGTTATGTGGAGGGAAGGAGCGCCGGAGATATGGATAGGATCAGGATTGGAACACGGGGCAGTAAACTGGCCCTGAAACAGGCGGCGCTTGTGCAGGCGGCATTGTCGCAGACGGCGGGTTCTGTGGAGACGGAGATCGTCATTGTGCACACTAAGGGCGACAGGATACAGGATAAGCCTTTAACGCAGATCGGAGAAAAGGGGGTCTTTGCCTCGGAACTGGAACAGGCGCTGCTGGAGGGGCTGATCGATGTTGCAGTGCACTCAGCCAAGGATCTGCCGATGACGCTGGCCAGGGGGTTGGGGATTGCCGCAGTCCTGCCGCGGGGCGATGTGCGGGATGTACTGGTGATCCCGAAGGGCGGAAGGCTGCCGGCATCGGCAGCAGGTGGTAGGAACGAAGGGATATACTCTGATGCCTGTACTTCCCTTACCGGGGAGCAAGTGTGGCGGGGTGAAGCGGGGAAGGTATTCCGGATCGGGAGCGGCAGCAGACGGCGCAGGCTTCTGTCCGAAAGACTCTGGGAGAGTGTGACTTGTGAGGAGATCCGCGGGAATGTGGACACGAGACTGCGCAAATTGCAGGAGGGCGGCTATGACGGAATCATCCTGGCGAAAGCGGGGCTGGATCGTCTGGGGATCGGCCGTGAAGAGAGCGGCTGTGAAGGCAGTGGCGGCAGCGATGGCGGGGCGGCATTCCTTTTCTGTCCCCTTGCGCCGGAGGTCTTTCTGCCGGCGGCCTGTCAGGGGATCATAGCGGTGGAGACCGTGCAGGATTCCGGGGCAGAGACGCTTTGCTGCAGGATTACGGACGCGGGGACGCAGCTGTGCTTTCAGGTGGAAAGAGAAGTGCTTACGCAGCTTGCGGCGGATTGCAGTGAAGCGGCCGCGGCCTGGTGCAGACAGGAACAGGACAGGCTGGTTCTGGATGCGATGTATGCCGGGCGGACGGTGAGCCTTTCCGGCCGGGTGGATCTGCAGGAGGGGAAGCGGCTGGCAGTGCAGGCGGCGAAACTGCTGAGGGCCCAGCCGGATGAAGAAAATAGAGAGGTATGACAAAACGTTGAGTAAAGAGACCGGAAAAGTATATCTGGCAGGCGGCGGATGCGGTGATCCGGAACTTTTGACCCTGCGTGCGGTAAAGGCCCTGCAGAGCTGTGACGTGGTGGTCTATGACAGCCTGGTGGCGGAAGAACTGCTGCGGTGGACGAAGTCTGGCTGTGAGAAGATCTATGTGGGAAAGCGCTATGGCAGTCATGCCGCAAAGCAGTCAGAGATCAACGGACTGTTGGTGGAGAAGGCGCGGGCAGGCAAGACAGTGGTGCGCCTGAAAGGCGGCGATCCTTATGTGTTTGGCAGAGGCGGCGAAGAATTTCTGGCGCTGCGGGAGGCAGGTATTTCCTGCGAAGAGATTCCGGGGATTTCCTCTGCCATTGCGGTACCTGCGGCGGCAGGGATCCCGCTCACGCACAGAGGTCTCTCGGCGTCGGTCACGGTGGTGACGGGAACCGCGGCGGAGGCTGACGAATCGGAACAGACGCAGGAGCAGAAGCCGGAACAAGTGCAGGAGCATAAGCCGGGGCAGGTGCAGGAGTATAAGTCGGGGCAGGTGCAGGAGCATATGTTGGGACAGGCGCAAGCAGATCCGGCGGAACAGGAAGGAGGGTCTGTGCCGGAAGCAGAACAGGCGCAGGAGCAGAAGCAGGAACTGCGGAAGACACGTCTGTGTCTGGACTTCGATACGCTGGTGCGTCTGGATGGCACGCTGGTGATCCTGATGGGGATGCATCACCTGAAGGAGATCGCGGAGGGACTGCTTGCGGCCGGAAAAAGTCCGGACACGCCCTGCGCGGTTGTGATGGAGGGCACAACGAGCAGACAAAGATGCTTGCGGACGGTGCTTGGTAAGCTCTATGGGGAAGCAAAGGAGCAGGGTTTTACGTCTCCGGCGGTGATTGTTGTGGGCGCGGTGGCAAAGCTGCAGCTGACGGATCCGGAAGCGGACATGCAGACAGCCCTGGAAGAAATAAGGCAGGATACAGAGAAGGCTCCGGGTACAGAGGCGGCTGCGACTCCGGAAGCGGGCATGGATAGGGTCACAGGCGTCGAAGACGAGCAGGATACCGGGCATAGACTGCCGCTTGCAGGCGTAACGGTGGGTGTGACGGGAACAGCGCATTTTGCAGGAAAACTGGCTGCAGCGCTGGAACGGGAGGGAGCCGAAACAAAGGATATGAGCTTTATGGAGGTGCGGCAGATGAAAGAGCCGCTGCCGGAGTTCGGCGCGTTTGTATGGTTGGTTTTCACGAGTCCAAACGGTGTCAGGGTCTTTCTGGATAAGATGAGACAGGAGCGGCGGGATCTGCGCAGCCTTTATCATCAGAAGATTGCCGTGATCGGACCGGGGACGGCGTCGGTGCTGGAAGAAAACGGAATGTATGCGGATTATATGCCGGATATCTATGATGTGGAACATCTGGCCAGGGGGCTGTCGGAGAGGATTTTTTCGGAAGATCCAGCCAGAGGGCTGTCGGAGAGGATCTCTTCGGAGGATCCGGCCGGAGGCCCGACAGAGAAGATCTTAGAGGCGGATCCGGCTAAGAAGCTGTCGGCGGAACAGGGACAACGGGAGAAGGTTATCTTCCTGCGGGCAGAACAGGGAAGCGACTGGCTGCCCTTGATTTTTCGGGAAAAGGGCATTCCTTTTGTAGACCATCCGCTCTATAAACTGGGCGTCTGTGAAGAGAAGCGCCGCATGGCGGTGACGGAGAGGACGGATTATATTGTCTTTGGTTCTGCGATGGGGGTGCGTGCCTGGTTTTCGCAGAACGATCGTGCCGGGGAAGACATGGGGCGCAGGTATGTCTGCATCGGGGAGAAATGCGGCGAGGAACTTGGGAAATATACGGCAGATTCTTTTCTGACAGCGGCCAGTCCCGGTGTGGAAGCGATCGTAACATGCATAAAGGAAGATCATAACAATTCTCAGAGGCTGTAAGCATGCAGGAAAAGAAAGGGAGGAGAACGGGTATGTATCGATTCAGAAGATTAAGGCGGGATGAGCGGATCCGCTCCATGATGCGGGAGACGAGACTGCATCCGAAGGATTTTATGTATCCGATCTTTGTGATAGAGGGAGAGGGCATTAAGCACCCGGTGGAGTCCATGCCGGGGGTATTCCAGTATTCCATCGACCGGCTGGAGGAGATTCTGAAGCAGGTGGAGGAGTCCGGGATCGGGGGTGTGATGTTGTTTGGCATTCCGCAGCATAAGGATCCGCAGGGCAGTCAGGCCTACGCGGCGGACGGCGTCATCCGGAAGGCGGTCCGTTTTATAAAGGAAAAGTACCCGCAGATTTATATCGTGGCGGATGTGTGCCTGTGCGAGTATACTTCCCATGGGCACTGCGGTATGGTGTGCGGGGAAGAGATCCTGAATGACGAGACTTTGCCATATCTGGTAAAGATGGCGGTAAGCCTGGCAAAGGCAGGGGCGGATATGGTAGCGCCCTCCGATATGATGGACGGCCGGATCGCGGCGATCCGGGCCGGGCTGGATCAGGCCGGGCTTACGCAGACGCCCATTATGGCTTACAGCGCCAAGTTCGCTTCCGCTTATTATGGGCCTTTTCGGGATGCGGCGCATTCCGCGCCGGGCTTCGGCGACCGTAAGAGTTATCAGATGGACTGTGCCAACGGACAGGAGGCGCTGCGGGAGATCAGGGCGGATATCGAGGAAGGGGCGGACATCGTGATGGTGAAACCGGCGTTGGCTTATCTGGATGTGTTAAAGGAGGCGTCCCTGACCTTTCCCATGCCGTTCGCGGTCTATAACGTGAGCGGTGAATACGCTATGGTGAAGGCGGCTGCAGAAAGGGGCTGGATCGACGAGCGGCGGATCGTGACGGAGAATCTGACGGCCATGAAGCGGGCGGGAGCGAAGATCATCATTACTTATCACGCGCTGGATGCGGTGAAGTGGATTTAAGGTCAAAGGCAGTTTTGAAGACAGGGAGGAGAATATGGATCACAGCAGGTCGGAGCAGTTGTTTGAGCAGGCACAAAGGCGGATACCGGGCGGGGTAAATTCACCGGTGCGGGCTTTTCGGGCAGTGGGCAGCCATCCCTTTTTCGTGGAGCGGGCGCAGGGCCCCTGGCTTATCGATGCGGATGGGAACCGCTATCTGGATTATGTCTGTTCCTGGGGGCCGGGCATCTTGGGACATGCGCATCCGCGCGTGATCGAGGCGGTTCAGAAGGCCTGCGCAGGGGGACTTTCCTTTGGGGCGCCTACGGCCGGAGAGGTGGAACTGGCGGAACGGATTGCAGCCTGCGTCCCGGATGCGGAGATGGTGCGTCTGGTCAGTTCCGGAACGGAGGCGGTGATGAGCGCTGTGCGTGTGGCCAGAGGGTTTACCGGCAGGGAGAAGATCATTAAGTTCTCAGGCAACTACCATGGACACTCCGACGGACTGTTGGTGAAAGCAGGCTCCGGACTGATGACCCAGTCGGTGCCGGACAGCGCGGGTGTGCCGGCAGGATACGCGGCCTGTACTCTGACGGCGGTCTACAATGATATAGAGTCCGTGCGCAGATTAATGGAAGAGAATGAGGGCCAGGTGGCGGCGGTCGTGGTGGAGCCGGTGGCTGCCAATATGGGCGTGGTGCCGCCGAAGCCGGGATTTCTGGAAGAACTGCGGCAGATCACGAAAGCACAGGGGGCCCTTCTGCTCTTCGATGAAGTGATCACGGGATTCCGGCTGGCGCTTGGCGGCGCGTCAGAATACACGGGCGTCCACGCTGATTTGTATACGTTTGGAAAGATCGTGGGAGGCGGTATGCCTCTGGCGGCTTACGGCGGGAGCCGGGAGATCATGTCCTGTGTCGCGCCTCTGGGGGCGGTCTACCAGGCCGGGACGCTGTCGGGAAATCCGGTGGCGGTGGCGGCCGGACTGGAGATGCTTAAGATCCTGATGGAAGATACAGGGATCTATGAGCGCATCGACAGGCGTGCCAATATGCTGGCGGAAGCTTTCCGCGGGAAAGGACTGACGGTAAACCGGGCAGGATCCCTGCTCTCGGCATTTTTTATGCCGGGCAGGGGAGAGAAAGAAGAAAGAGTGGAGAATTACGAGGATGCCTGTCGGTGCGACACGAAAGCCTTTGCGGCGTATTTTCACAAAATGCTGGAACAGGGTATCTATGTGGCGCCGTCCCAGTTTGAGGCCATGTTTGTGTCGGACGCCCATACGGAAGATTTGATTGGCAGGACCTGTCGGATCATCACGGAAATGGAGCTGCGGTAGCCGACGTCGGATGTGTCACAGAAAGGGGTTGTTATTCGCGGTACCTTGCGCTCTGCTGCAAGGTATCCGTCTGATAAAGCTGTGGTTTCCGGGAACGATAAAACGTATATAAATATTGAAAAATGCTATTGACAGGAGAGAGAGGCTCTTCTATAATCAAATCAGGAAAAGTGAAATCTTCATTCCCGTTCGGGATGAAAGATCGGATAATTCCGATTCAGGCTTGATCAGCCATATTTCACAAGATAGAGAATTATGGCCAGGATGCGGTGGATTCAGCCAGGATTGCTGCAATATGGCCGGGAAGGAGCGTATGGGAAAGAAAGATAATACGGGCAGGATGTTTTTTGCAGACAGAGAGCGTTTTGCAGAGTTGATGAATCTTCATCTGTATGAAGGCAGGAAAGTACTTTTGCCGGAAAATCTCGTTCAGAGAAAGAGAGATTTTCCGGCGCTTGCAGCGGCCTATGGGCAGAAGAACAGGAATGTTCTGATGGAGGATACGAAGCGGGGAATTTACTATGGAGTGGAGCTTGAAACGGAAACTGACTACAGTATGCCAGAGAGGATCATGGTATATGATGCGTGCGAGTATGAGTATCAGATCAGAATTCTGTATAAACAGCATCTGAAAGAGGAAGACTTTGAGAATTATCATGAACGGAAGAGTAGAATAAAAGAAGATGAGTTCCTGATCCCGACGATAACGGTGGTGCTGTACCTGGGAGAGGGACACTGGGAAGGAAGGCGCAGGCTGGCAGAGATGTTTCAGACATCGGAGAGTGCAGCATGGCGGGGAGACGGGGTAAACGACTATGGATTCTCTTTGCTGGAAGCCGATTTTGTGAGGGTGGAGGAGCATACGACGGATCTGAAACAGTTCTTTCAGGCTATGCAGTGCAGGCAGGACAAGAAGAAGCTGAGAGAGCTTCTGCAAACAGATGAGTTTACAAGGCTCAGCCCGGAAACGGAACTGGCGATCGCGGCACATCTGAATGTAAAGAGTCTTGTGAGAAGAATGAAGAAGGGAGAAGTGCCCATGTGTAAAGCATTTAATGATTTAATGGAAGAAGAGAGAAGAAACGGGAAGAAAGAAGGAATAGAAAAAGGGATCAAAAAAGGAAAAAAGGAAGAGAGACTGGGCATTATCAGCCGGATGAAAAAGGAAGGGCTTGAGGAAGCGCAGATCATCCGTCTGACCGGATGTACGAAGAAAGAATATGCCGCAGCGGCACAGGGAATATAAGCATACATTGCAAACACGAAATTCCTATGGTATACTAAGGGGCGTCGGAAAGAAAACACCTATGGCAGCAGCTTTGCGTACTTGCTGCGCTGACGGCAGAAACAATTTCGGAGGAAGATGCATGTTAAAAGATAAAACGATACTGATCACCGGCGGCACAGGTTCCTTTGGTAAATGCTTTACCAGATACGTGCTGACCCATTACGAACCGAAGAAGATCATTATATACTCAAGAGATGAATTTAAGCAGTGGATGATGGCGGAAGAGTTTAAGGAGTTTGCGGACAAGCTGCGGTTCTTCATCGGTGATGTGCGGGATGTGGAGCGTCTGCGCAGAGCCTGCGAGGGTGTGGACTATATCATTCATGCGGCGGCGCTAAAGCAGGTTCCGGCTTGCGAATACAATCCCAACGAGGCGATCAAGACGAACATCCATGGCGCCATGAATGTGATCGACGCGGCGCTGGACAGCGGCGTTCATAAGGTGGTGGCGCTGTCTACGGATAAGGCGGTCAATCCGGTGAATCTGTACGGCGGCACGAAGCTTGTATCGGACAAACTGTTTGTGGCGGCCAACGCTTATGCCGGTGTGAAGGATATCAATTTTTCCATCGTGCGTTACGGAAATGTGGCAGGCAGCAGGGGATCTGTGATTCCCTTCTTCCACAAGCTGATCAGGGAGGGAGCGAAGGAGCTGCCGATCACGGATGTGCGGATGACCCGTTTCTGGATCAGCCTGACGCAGGGAGTGGAGCTTGTCATCAAGGCTCTTGCAGAAGCCACCGGCGGGGAGACTTTTATCAGCAAGATTCCTTCCTTTAAGATCACGGATCTGGCGGAGGCCATGCTGCCGGGATGCGGCATCAGGGAGACCGGTATCCGTCCGGGGGAGAAGCTGCATGAGATCATGGTGACGACCGAGGATTCCTTTACCACGTATGAGTATGACAAGCACTTTATCGTATATCCGCAGATGACGTGGAATAACAGACAGAAGCCGGATTTAAGCGGCAGGAAGGTGGAAGAAGGATTCTCCTACAGCTCCGGTACGAATAAGGAATGGCTGTCGGTGGAGGATATTCGTGAGCTGCTTGCGGGAGTGGAACTGGAGAAATAGCATAGTGAGCCAGGGCAGGACGACAGGGAATACGGACGGCCTGCAAGGTGAGCGTGCGGGAAGATAACAGGGGGCATGCATGGAGGTGCATGTCCCTTTTCTGGAGAAAGGAAGAGAAGGGGAATGAAGAAACCGGCGATCGAGGGCGGCGCGCCCGTCAGAGAGACGAAAATATATTATGGGCATCAGTATATTGACGACGCCGATATTCAGGCCGTGGTGGAGGTCATGAAAAGCGACAACCTGACCTGCGGACCGAAGATCGGGGAGTTGGAGGAAAAGCTCTGCCGGCTGACCGGTGCGCGGTATGCGGTGGTGTGCAGCAACGGCACGGCGGCCCTGCATATGGCGGCGATGGCGGCAGGCGTCGGTGCGGGGGATGAGGTGATCACCACGCCCATGACCTTCGCGGCATCGGCTAACTGCGCACTCTACTGTGGGGCCAGACCGGTATTTGCCGATATCGATCCGGAGACTTACAATATCGATCCGGATAAGGTGGAGGCGGCCATTACGAAGAAGACGAAGGCTGTGGTGGTTGTGGATTATACAGGACAGTCCGTGGAACTTGACCGGATCATGGAAATCTGCAGAAAACATGGGCTTACACTGATCGAGGACGGCGCCCACGTGATCGGCACGACCTATAAGGGCAGGGCCAACGGCTCCGTTTCCGATATGACGACGTTCAGCTTCCACCCGGTAAAGACCGTGACCGGGGGCGAGGGCGGCGCGGTGCTGACCAATGACGAGACTTTATATAAGAAGCTGCTTCTATACCGCGCCCATGGGATCACGAGGGACGAGGCGCAGATGGAGCACGAACCGGACGGCGCCTGGTATTATGAGCAGGTGGCTTTGGGTTATAATTACCGCATGACGGATATGCAGGCGGCGCTGCTCATCAGCCAGCTGGATAAGCTGCCGCTTTTCAGGCAGAGAAGAAAAGAGATCGTGGCCAAATATGATGAGGCGTTTGGCAGGCTGCCGATGCTTTTCGTGCAGAAGGAGATTCCGGACTCGGATACGACAAGACATCTCTATATCCTGCGTATCGTGCCGGAGAGACTGACCATCGACAGGAAGCAGTTCTTCGAGGCGTTGGCGGCGGAGAATGTATGCTGTAATGTGCACTATATTCCGACCTATTATTTTCCGTACTATGAGAAACTGGGGTATCGGAAGGGGCTGTGTCCGAATGCGGAGAAGCTGTATGAGGAGATTCTGTCGCTTCCGCTCTATTACGCCATGACAGATGAGGATGTGGAGAGTGTGATTGAGGCGGTGACGAAGATTGCCCTCTATTATGAGAAGAAATAGATTGCTATAGGTAACGGCATTAGAAATTTCGATTACTGTAAGTGATATCACAAGTTGGTTTGTGCTATGCATGGGGGTTAGAATGAAGCTTTCCATTATCGTGCCTGTCTATAACATGGCGGCTGACGGCAAATTAGAATACTGTCTGAATTCTCTCGTGGCGCAGACCATAGAGGATTATGAGATCATTGCGGTGGATGACTGCTCTACGGACAACTCCTGGGAGATCCTCCAGGATTACCGGAGGCGTTACCCGGAGAAGTTTCGCGCCATTCATTCGGAAGTCAACCAGAAGCAGGGCGGCGCCAAGAATATCGGTATGGCGGCGGCGCAGGGGGAATGGATCGGGTTTATCGACAGTGACGACTGGATCACGCCGGATTTCTATGAGCGTCTGATCGGCAGAGGGGAAGAGACGGGGGCCGATCTGGTGGGCTGTGATTATCATCTGACCGGAGAGCACAGCATGAAGCTCGGGCAGGTAGTGCACAATAATAAGCCGGAACAGACGGGGATACTGGATGAGGATAAGTATCGTTCTCTGCTTCTGGATGGCGGCAGTCTGGTGGTGAAGGTGTACCGCCGGGAGATCGTGATTGATCATCCGAGCCGTTTTCCGACCGGTATCTTCTATGAGGATAATGCGCTGGCCAATTCCTGGATGCTGCGGGCCCGCCATTTTGAGTACATCGAGGAACCGCTGTATTACTATTATCAGCATGACACTTCCACGGTGCATACGATCACGACGCGCAGATGCGAGGACCGCATGGAGGCCGGGCGTATCATGCTGCGGGAGGCCGTGGAGTATGACTACCTGGAAAAATACCGCCCGGAACTGGAGTTTTGTTTTGCAACGCTCTTCTATGTCAATACGCTTTTTACTTATATGCAGGGCGTGCGGCCCGTCCGCTATGGTTTCGTGAGGAAGCTGGGGCAGGAGATGCGGGAGACCTTCCCGGATTTCCAGGAGAACAGATATTACCGGGAGCGGATGGGAGCGGAGGAGAAGAAGCTGGTGCGGATGCAGATGGCCTCCACGCTTCGTTTTATCGTATATTATAAGCTACTGTGGGGGTATCGCAATCTGCGAAAGAGGATTTCCGGGCAGAGAGCCGGGAAATAGACAAAAATATAAGATTGTAAGAGGAAGATTTATGCAGACAAGGGAAATGTCATGGAAGGGTAAAGCAGTCTACATTGTAGTGGTATGCCTTATTACACTGCTGATCTGGCTGGGAGATGAAGGCAAAAGCCCACTTGTATACAAGGGATCTGAGCTTCAGCATTCGGTGGGGGTGGTCGATTCGGAGTACGCGCTTGTGATTCGGGATGCGGTGGCCAGGAACGGAACGGTGGCGAATACGCTGCAATATGTTATCAACAGGGGCGGCTATACGGTAGATCTTCGCTATCTGGCAGAGACGGAAGGCTCTACACTGGAGTTGTGGGAGCAGGGCAGAAAGATAGCCGGATGGACACTGGATCCGGATAAAACGCAAATGACAGTCGATTTTACCCTGTCGAAGGATGTCAAGCAGCTGCAGCTTAAGATCAATTACAGCGGCAGCGGGGAGCTGACGATCAAGGAGCTTTGCTTGGCGCCGTATACGATGTTTTATGCGGATACTTATTTTTTTATGGTTCTGTTTGTGGCGTGTAGTATTCTGCTTTGGTGGTACCTGAACAGGTCGGATCGACGGTTTAGTGAACGGCAGCTTGTGGACTATAGCATTATTCTCGGTGTGGCGCTGTTGGCGACCACTCCGATGATGCAGACTTATCTCTATAACGGAGACGATCTGTGTTATCATCTGGCGCGGCTGGAAGGTTTGAAGGACGGGATCCTGGACGGACAGGTTCCGGTCAATATCCTGCCGGATGGCCTTAAGGGAAACGGCTATCTGAATGCCATGTACCCGTATCTGTTTCTTTATATTGGAGCATTCTTAAGAATCTGCAGGGTATCTCTGGCGCTTTCTTATAAAACTCTGATATTCCTGGCGAATCTGTCCTCTGCAGTCTGTGCCTATACGGCGGTGAAATCGATGTGCAGTTCCAGAAGAAGCGTGATCTTGTCTGTGGTATTGTATACCCTGATGCCTTATCGCTTCACCAATATTTTTTCCAGAGGTGATCTGGGGGAGATCCTGGCATTGATCTTCTGGCCGCTTGTGATCGCGGGATTGTATCATGTGATTCTGGGAGACCGCAAAAGATGGTATTTCTTGGTGATCGGATTTAGCGGCGTTCTGCAGAGCCATGTTTTAAGCGCAATGTTTGTGGCGGTTTTTTGCGTGATCACAGCGCTTATATGGTCTGTACGCATTTTGAAGGAAAAGAGATATCTGGAGATCGGTAAGGCGATGGGTGTTACAATACTGCTGAATTTATGGTATCTGGTTCCCTTTATGGTATATTATTTCAAGGGAAATCTGAGCACGGAGGTGCTTCGGTGGAGCGGTTATTTCGAGCAGTCCATCAATCCGTCTAATCTGACGCAGAGCATCAGTCTGTATCATAAGCAGTACTTTTCTCTTGGGCTTGCGCTGTTTGGCTGTGTGGGGATCGGTGTGATCAGACTTCTGTGCGAAAGACAGGAGAGGCGGTCGGATATGGACAGATATCTGGCGTATCTGCTCGCATCGGGATTTTTCTTCACCTATATGATCACCGGCTACTTCCCGAACAGGGCGCTTCTCGCGAATGACCTGTTTGAGAATATTGTAACGATGATACAGTTTCCGTGGCGCTTTCTTGGGCCGGCGTCTGCCTGCATCATGTTTGTGGGTGTGATCGGCCTGGCACAGTCACGGATCCTGAAACCATACCGGAATCATATCTTTACGCTGTTAGTAGGACTTAATCTGTTGGTGATCGTATCCGTGCCTACCGATAATATCCATATGCCCTATGCGAACGCGGAAGCGGTAGCCTCCAAGGGGCATGAGAGTAAGATGGCGGCAAATATCGGGCTTTTTTATCCGCATGAGTGGCGGATGGACGGCGTTTCGGATGATAAACTGGTCACCAATGTGATCACCTCGGATTTGGATGGGGTAGCGGTCCATAATTATGAAAAAAAGGGAACGAAGGCCGTGGTGACTTATACTGCCATGGAAGAAGACTGCTATATCGAACTGCCGATCCAGAATTATCTCGGTTATCGTGCCTTTGATGAAAAGGGCAGCAGCATTGAGATTATTCAGGGAGAAGGGGGACGGATACGGATTGATACGCTTGGAGACGGCGCAGAGCACAGCGTCTATGTGCGCTACGGAAGGGTGCCCCTTTTTCTTGCGGCCAATCTTATTTCGGCGCTGACGGTGGCAGCGGCCGGGTGGCGGCTGTGGCATAGACGAAAAGACGCGTCATAACTGCCGGGTGGTTTATCCCTGCAGGAGCGCTGCGGCGATCCGGTCTGCGCCTGCGCCGTCGTGCAGGTTTCTCATAGCGGAAGATGCGGCGGCGCGTGCAGAAGGATCCTGTGCCATATGCAGGAGGAAGTCAAGAATGTGGCGCAGCGTATCGGCTGCAGAGGGCAGATCCTGCATGGAAGCGGGGCGGATATCGCCGGCACAGGGGATCAGGTTTAGTGTGGCATAAGTCTCTACGGCGATACGCTGGTTCTCGGCCATCAGATAGCTGACAGAGGGAACGCCTACTGCACAGAGTTCACACAGGGTAGTGCCACCGGCAGAGACAGCCAGATCGCAGACGGCCATCAGAGCAGCCACGTTGCTTACATTGGTATGAATCTGAATCTGCGGGTGGGCCTGTGCCAGGGCAGCCAGCGCCGCATAGCGGGTATTTGCCCTGCTGGTCAGAATATGATACTGCATGGCCTGCAGTGTAGATTTATCCTGAATGCTATATGGATCTGACCAGTCATGTACAGCGGACTGCAGCGGTGTACGGGATTTGTCAGGAAGATCATCGTAGATGATTCGCAACAGGGATTCCGCCACCCGGTAAGGATCGGTGCCGCCTGTAGAGAACAGCACGTGGCCGGCCTTTTGGCGGACTTCATAGGAGGGAGTACAAAACTGCTCTCGAAGAGGTGTGTACTGTATTCCCAAAAGCTTGCGGGCAGCATTGGCATAGGCGGGGCAGTCCCTGGCAGTGTCATAGTTGATCACCAGATCCACGGCGCAGTCAAGATTTCTAAGATCATCCAGGTAGGCTGTTCGGAAATAGGGGCGCAGAGCTTCGAAATAGGTTATGCTGGCATAATAGGAATCTATGAAAAGCCATGGTTTCCTGCAGGAACCATTCTGGGCAGAGTTGCTGTGCTCAGTGTGCATATCCGCAGAGAGACAGGATAGCAGCGCAGACGTTTCTGACGATATTTCCCTGTAGCAGCGGTTAAGGCAGAAGACTTCAAATTCCCGGGATGAGCAAAAGCGCTCTTCTAAGAGAGCAAGACTTTCCTGATCGGATACGATGAACTTAACAGCTGCGCCTTTTTTGGCGCAGGCACGCGCGATAGCGAGACATCTCACAAGGTGTCCGGTTGCAATCTCACTGTTTCCATCTGTTCTAAAGTAAATATCAGTCATGCGTATATCCTTTACTCTGCGGGCAATGAGCCAGAGCCATGCCTGCATGATCCTGGCGACTGCCTGTATCGTTGGAATCGTCTGCTGTCAATGCATTTATTGTGCTGATTTTTTCAGAAAAAGTCAAGTGTAAAAAAGCAGGAAACAGGTTAAGCGTGCCGCTTTGTAAAATGTAAAGCCTTTAAATAGCATGATACGCCGCGGTCGATCCTTATATGAATGCTGAGTGTCCTGTCGGCAACAGAAAGATTTTCTATGGTGGCAGAAATCTGACCGGATTGTAATTTTGCCGAGGCTATGATTTCTTCATGATCCCATATTTCCATAACGCCAATGGTGCGCCTCTGCGAGCCGTTCTTCTTTTCTTCGTAGGACAAAGTAATATCATAAGTGCCTGATACCGGTGAAAGATCGCCGCTGCAAACGGCTTCTTCCCCATTGCCGTTTACTTCCAGTTCTCCTGCATCATTGACAGAGCTATTAGCGGCATTTATTGTATAGCCGGGTGAGAAGAAGAAATCAACGGTATCTCTGAAGGGGGAAAACCCGGAGATGCCGTCAAAAAGGTTGACGGGGGAATAGTACACATCATACCATCTGACCTTTCCGATTTTTTCATAGTGGGAGCTTATATAAGCGGGAAGATACAGATCGGGTGTTTCCCATTCGTATACCAGGATCAGATTAGGATCGCCGTGACTGCTCCTGTCTATATAGGACTGATAATAGTCATAGATCACAAGCCCGTCATTGGCATTGTATCCGCAGTAAGTGCGTGCAGGATCCAGGAGACGGCAGATTTCGGGTGTTTTTTCATCCGGGATAAAAAAGACGCTCTCTGCGTTCTGGCTGAGCCCGTTTATATATTGACAGATATCGTTGGCATACAGAGAGCTTTCCCGATTCTCCAGAATTCGTCTGTCACTGCCGATTGTGAGAAGAAGCAGACACACTGTGATGAGGGCGAAAAGGCAGGAGCGAAACAGGTGATCAGCACGCCGGGTCCATTTTTCAATCTGCATGGGAAGAAGCAGCATAAGAGGAATGAGGGCGATCAAATAATAACGGTATTCCATGGTCAGGTTTCCCGGGCTGTATCTTGTGTCGATGAAAAGCAGGATCAGCAAATTCCAGGGTAGGAGGAGAGCCAGAAGACATTCAACGTTTACCATATCTCTCGGGCAAAACAGGGTACATATTTGACTGGCGCAGGCAGCAAGCAGCAGGAACAGGAGCAGCATTCTAAGCAGGTACAGAATCCCGTCGGGAGAGAGCGCCGGAATATCCTGCGAGGGGATGACATCCAGGGCCTGAAAAAGTCCCAGGAAGACGGCGTTGAGATTTAACTGCCAGTTCTCCGGTTTGGTGAGGAAGAGAATATTGCCTCTGGCAACGATGCCGCTCATTCTGCCGGCCAGGCATCCTGCCGCAAAGGCGGTCAGACTGAAAATGCCTATACTGAGATGATATCTGCCATATTTTCCGGTCTTTCGATGATATAGGAAATCGAAGCCTGTATAGAGGAGCAGGGGCAGGATACCGCATAACATCACATAAAAGCCGCTGGACATGGAAGTAAGGAAAAGAAGCAGCAGATAGACCAGAAGCAGCAAGAGATTTCCCGTTCTTTTTCTTCTACCCGCAGGAACGGTGAACAGCAGGATAAACAGCAGAGGCAGCATCACCTTAATTACATATTGTGCGCCATTGAAGAACATCATGTTAAAGTATTCCAGCATCCCATAGGCATAAGGCGTCAGCACGAGAATAATGGCAGCGGGAGCGTGTCTGCGGTACGGCGTATGACAGAAAATGGCATAGATGATACCGACAAAACTGCTGATCATGACAAGGTTGCTCAACCCAAAGGCGAGGAAAATGTTGTGAGAGACTGCATAGAAAGGCAGGGCGAGAAGTAGAGAGCAGTCCAGTTCCATGGTGGTGATATATTTCCAGTCAGGAAGAAAGAAGGATCTGTTTTTCCACATTTCCATAGCATGCATGTATAGCTTCGCGCCGTCATAGTCTATCATGTTCGGAGACTCGATAAGATTCATATAAGCGAGGAAAAGAATCTGGGCGGCGGCGATCAGCAGAAGAAATACTTCATAATATCTTTCGTAATGTTTTTTCATTGATACCTCCATGCTTAATTTGACATTACTTTTGTATTGGAATTTACCATAAAAGAATAACATGCAAACCTTTCAGTAAGATGACGATTACATTACATTTTTGTAATAGATGGAGATTAGGATGAAAAGGTTCGAGGGAATGGTTTTCTCGCAATAACTGTGGTATATTATAGTAAACGACATAACAAATTGTTATAAGGAGAATCAGTATGAGTGCATCGGTAGCGATCATTACCGCCAGAGGCGGCAGCAAACGGATTCCGCGTAAGAACATCAAAGAATTTTGCGGGAAACCGATTATTGAGTATTCTATTGAGGCGGCATTGCAGTCGGGGATGTTTGAGGAGGTTATGGTATCCACGGACGATGAGGAGATTGCCAAAATCGCGCGGGCTGCCGGAGCACGGGTGCCCTTTATGCGAAGCGGTGCGAATGCAGGAGACTATGCAGGTACGGATGACGTACTGATGGAGGTTCTGCTGGCATACCGCGGGCAGGGCAGGGAGTTTGATACGTTCTGTTGTATCTATCCCACGGCGCCTTTTGTGACGGCACAGAAGCTGCGGACAGCCATGGGGATGCTAAAGGAGGCGGATTCTGTTATGCCGGTGGTAGCCTTTTCTTTTCCGCCGCAGCGGTGTATGGTTTTAAATGAGGCGGGAGAGCTGCGCATGAAGTGGCCGGAACATGCCCGGACGCGTTCTCAGGACTTAGAACCCTATTATCATGACTGCGGACAGTTCTACTGCTGTAAGACGGCACCGTTCATGGAGTATAAGACGACGGATCTGCCGCATATGGTGCCGATGATCATGAGCGAACTTGAAGTGCAGGACATCGATAATCAGGATGACTGGGAGATTGCGGAGCTGAAATACCGGAAGATGATTGGCAGGCGTTGAAGGCTGCAGGAGGAATAACAGTAAGAGCAACGGTTTGGATATGTTATAATCGCAACGGGCCGCTCTGGCAGGGAGGGTAAAGTGAAAGCAGTGATCATCGGCGCCAGCAGTGAGGCGCTTCATACCATAAAAGAAGCCCGTGACAGCGGGCTGTACGTGACGGCTTTGGACGGAAATCCGGCTGCGGAAGGATTGCAGGCGGCTGACAGGGGACTGGTAGTGGATATTTCTGACGAGAAGGCCGTTATAGAGACCGTGAGAAAGGAGAGGGCGGATTTCGTGCTCACGGTACCGATCGGCAGGTATCTTACCACGATCGGGGCGGTCAATGATGCGCTGGGGCTTCCGGGGATCAGCAGACGGATGGCGGTTTTGTGCACGGACAAATACCGGTTCCACCTAAGACTGCAGGAGCAGAATCTGCGGAACAGTCATTGTTATGCGGTGGGCGGAGCGGACGGAGCCTGTCCGGACGAGATCAGAAAGAAGCTCTTAGACGGCAGTCTGCCTCTTACCTATCCGGCAATCCTGAAGCCCAGATTCGGCTCCGGCAGCCGAGGGATCCGGATGCTGGAGAAGGAAGGAGAGACGGTCGGGGAGCTGAGCGTGCTGCAGGAGGAATGGGAAAAGAGCAGGAAGTTGGGACAGGATACTTGCAGGCAGCGTGTAGGGGCACGGCCAGGTGCGGAAGAATATGTGCTTGAGGAGTGTGTTTCCGGGGAAGAATATGGTGTGGACGGCGCCGTGGCCGGCGGCCGGTTTCATATGATTCTGCTGCGGAAGAAGGAGAATACGCCGCCTCCGACCAGACAGGCAGTGGGATATTTGTCGGTCCGGCCGGAAGACGGATTCTGGCGGCAGGCGTTGGAATATATGAAGGCGGTCGTAAGCTGCCTGGAGCTTGATGAATGCCTGCTCCATGCGGATTTGATCCGAAGTGCAGAGGGACCTTTCGTGATAGAATTGTCGGCCAGGCCGTCGGGACATAATCTGCATAATCTGTTTACGCCGCTATGCACGGGCATCGATATGGCCCGGGAATATATCAACTATCGGATGGGGCGGGCGTGGAATTTTACGCCGGAAGCGACCAGACCGGCGTTGATTCACTATTTTGATATGCAGGGTAAAGTGATAAGTGTGCCGACGCGGGAGCAGGTACGGCAGAAAGAACCGTCCCTGATCGGCTGGAACTGCCGTATCAGGGATGGAGAGGAATTGCCGCCGGTGTCGGACGGTCATTCTCTTATGGGAAGAGGTTATTTTATTCTGGAGGGCCGGGAAAAGGAACTGCCGGAGAAGGTGTGCAGGGTAAAAGCGCTGTTTCGGTTGGCGTGATGCACAAAGTTCTGTCAGTCGATCAGTTCCCAGGAAAGCGGGGTCCCTTTCTTCAGAAACCGCTTTGCCTTCTTGCCTAGCACTTCTTCATAATACATGGTATGAAGCCCGTTGCCGGGACGGATGGAGCGGATGTTGCCGGGGGAGAGGACGGCCCCTGCCGGGATATCTTCCACGACGAAAAGGGAGCGGGATCCCTCGTGCTCCAGCTTCTGGGCATCGGTCAGCGTATATTCGTTGCTGCCGAGCGCCTTTTCCAGGATGCGGATCTGTTCGACCATCTGGCGAAATTCTTCCGGCTCCATGGAGAAAGCACCGTCCGGGCCGCCGTCTGCGCGCCGCAGGGTAAGATGCTTCTCCACCATTTTAGCGCCAAGCGGAACTGCACCTGCGGAGACGATGGTTCCCAGGGTGTGGTCGGAGATGCCGGTCAGACAGTCGTAGGTTCTGGCCAGTGTCGGTATTACATTCAAGTTTACGGCCTCATAAGGGGTGGGGTAGGAGGAGACGCATTTTAACAGAATTACGTCCTCGTTCCCTTCCTGCCTGCAGACGGCAAGCGCCCGCTCAATATCTTCCGGATAGGCGATGCCCGTGGCGAAGATCATGGGTTTGTGCAGCCGTGCGATCTTGCGGATCATGGGAATATCGTTGATCTCGTAGGAAGCGATCTTGTAGGCGGGGACCTTCATTTCTTCCAGAAAATCGACAGAGGTAAGATCAAAGGGGGAGGAGAAGCATTCCATTCCCAGCCGGTTGGCTTCCTCTTTCAGTTTGGGCTGCCATTCCCAGGGAGTATAGGCCTCCTGATAGAGCCTGTAGAGCGTAGTGCCGTCCCAGATCGTTCCCTCGTTGATCTGGAAACACTCGTCATCGCAGTCCAGAGTGATGGAATCAGCGGTGTAAGTCTGCAGCTTGACCGCGTCTGCGCCGGCTTCTTTGGCCGCATGGATGATCTCTACGGCCCGGTTATAGTCCTGGTTGTGGTTAGCCGAAATCTCCGCCACGATAAAGACGGGGGAATCGGCGGAGATGGTTCTGGTTCCTATCTGAAATGATTTATTCATGGTCGCTCCTTTTCTTCTTTTTCAATATAATTTTTCTGCAGATATTCGTCATTCCCCCAGGGCTTCCTGGCGGTAAAGAAACTTCCGTCTTCCTTCTCGATGACCACGGAGGGAAAATAATGGATGAAAAGCGGATTTAAGCACATGGTGTAACCGCCGGCCGTGTCATAAATGATCTTATCTCCCACGGCAAGGGCGGTATCCTCCACGATCTCAAAGAGCCTGTCATATTCCATGCAGGTGGCGCCGCAGACCCACTGGGTCTTTTCTTTTGCTCTTATGCTGCTGTCGCTGCAGTATTCGATATGATGCGGATAAACATGTCTTGTGACGAGAGGGTTTAAGTTTACACGGCTGCCGTCCGTGACGACGAACTTACGGCCGCGGATATCCTTGACATCCAGAACCTGTGTTTCGAAGGTGGTGGCACGGGAGATCAGGGAGACGCCCGGTTCGGCGATCAGGGTAGTCTTTTGCGGGTCAAAAAAGGTTCCCAGCACCGCACAGATTTCCCGGAAATAATCGCGGTAATCCGGTTTGTCATCCCGTCCGCCGAAATAACCACCGCCCATGTCGACGTAGGAGAGGGTAAGGCCATATTCCCGTGCGATCCGCACGGCCATACCGGCAAGCGCGCCGTAAACCTGTACGGTTCTGGACTGGGTGGAAGAGTGGAGATGGAGTCCGGCTACCCGTACATTCGGCAGGTGCATCAGACGGTGAATGGTATCTTGTAAGACGCCGTTTTCATAGCAGTATCCGAAACGGCCGCCTTCCGATTCCACCAGTTCCTCATCCGGGCAGAGGGAGGCGATATCACAGTTGACCCGCAGCCCTACACAAAATTGGTGAGCCGGATAGAGCTTACTGAGTTCTTCGATCCAGACAAGCTCCTGGGAGGAGTCCAGATTCACATAGCCGCCGGCGATCAGAACTGCCTCGAAGATCTTCTTGTCTTTGATCGGACCGTTATAGATGATCTGACTGCCATGATAACCGAGGCGGTGAGCCAGGTCATATTCTTCGGCGGATACCACCTCTGCGTAGAAACCCTCCTTTAGGAGATAGGTAAGAAGCCAGGGCAGTGAGTTGGTCTTGAAGGAATATCCCATGACAAAGTTCCCCCAGTTGTCTGTGAGAGAATCCCGAAGAAGGTTGATGTCGTATCGCAGTTCTTTTTCCCTGATCCTGTAAAAAGGATAGTTTGACGGTGCGTTGTCCATATCTGATCGTCTCCTGTTCTCATAGTTAGCGACAGTTCCAATGTCGTTGACTATACTTTCATGTTTATCTGTAATCTTACCGCATTTTGAACCGTTGTACAATGCGGATTTTTTGATTCCCGCGAGCAATGAGCCAATCGGATGCGAAGCAGACATTTGGCGAATGCCGCGAGGGTCACATACCCCGCCCCTTGGGGCGTTTCAAATTTGATGCCTGATTAAGCGGAGCTTAATCATTGCTTTGCGGCGGGGGTGTTGACTTGGCAAGGGACGGCAGGCGTGCTATAGTGATAACATATAGTAAACGACATAACAGGAAAGCCAAAGGCTGACTGTTACTGAGAACGGGATCCCGGGGAACCGTTTTGATACGCAGGAAAGGATAAAGGAGCGGGTTATGAAAGAAAGAATCTATGTATGTCATACCTATTATCATGTGTATGTCGCCTGCCTGAAAGAGCTTGCGCTCCCGGCACAGAAACAGGGAATGGCAACCCTGGTGCTCAGTACGATGTCGAATGATTTCGGCAATCTGAAAGAGCGTGCGAAGGACTGTCCGCTTTTTGAGGAGACGGTGTTATTTGACGAGAAAGTGGATCGCTTTTTTCCTGAGCTGCAGAAGTATCATACAGACAAGGGGAATCTGCTCTTAAACATGCTTTCCCGCATGAAATATACGAAAATGCTGGGCAGACTGGAAGAACCCTATGTGCCGGTAGATTTCAGACAGTATCGGGATATCTATGTGTTCTGCGACTCTGATCCGATCGGATATTATCTGAACTATGCGAAGATAGCGTATCATGCGTTGGAAGACGGTCTGAACTGTATTCAGTATTATGATACGGCCCGCTATGATAATCGGGGACACTTCGGCCTGAAGGCGTGGATGGCGGCCCATAATCTGATCTTTATTCAGAACGGATACAGCAAGTACTGCCTTGATATGGAGATCAATGATAAAAGCGTCGTGCCCTACCCTTGCAAAAAGTATATCGAGGAGCCGCGGGCAAAGCTGACGGAGCGGCTGACGGAAGGCGACAAGGATATTCTGATCCGTCTTTTTATTGAAGACCTGGACGAACTGCTAAAGAAGCTTAGGTGTGGAGCCAGAGACAAGATACTGGTGCTTTCGGAACCGCTTTGCGACCTGAAGGTAAGGAGACAGATCTTTGCGGATATCATCGAGGAATATGGTCAGATCGACGGCAGACAGGGACAGATCCTGATCAAGCCGCATCCGAGAGATGTGCTGGACTACGGGAAGGAATTTGCCGGGTATATCGTGTTAAGCGGGATGTTCCCGATGGAAATATTGAATTTTATACCGGGACTGCGGTTTCGACGAGTGGTATCGGTATTTACGGTGCCAGACGGGATCACCTGCGCGGATGAAGTGCTATTTCTTGGTGAGGATTTTATGGATAGGTACGAAGCGCCCAAACTGCACCGGCAGAATGAGCAGATATAGAATTCTGGCGCTTGCAATGAAACGCAATAACTAGTATAATAAGCGAATAGCGAACAGAAAATTCGGACAAGATGTAAGAAGGTACACAAGAGGAATGCTGAGTCGAGAACGATTTTTAAGGGAATATAATCTACAACGAATATTTGACAGATCCGGTTTGGAATGGCAGCGGTTAGTAGAGATTTATTTGGATTATAGTAAGAATGCGTATCCGGTGCTTCAGGATCTGTCAGGCCGGTTGGTCGAAGAGCTTACTCAAAAGAGGAAGGATATAAGAAAGGATAAGGAAGCTGGCAGGTTGCAGCCGGGCAATGATATACATGTCATCTATGGACGGGCGAAAGAGCCGGAACATGTTATTGAAAAGATCATCCGAAAAGTCGGAGAGGAAGACAGCCAGAAGTATCGGAATATAGATGCCGATAACTACAAAGAAATTTTGAAAGACTTGATCGGTATTCGAATTATTGTTGTAAAAAAAGAGGGATGGGAAGAAGCGCATGATCTTATCTGCGCATTATTTGATCAGTTTTACGATGCTACGCCGAAAGCCTATGTGTGCTATGGTGACAGAAAAATATTTGATGAAAAAAGAATCGATGTAAACTACACGATCAAGGGATATCGATCGCAGCATTATATCGTTCAATATGGGACGTACTATGCTGAAATACAGGTACGGACTCTGGCGGAAGAAGTATATGGGGAGTTTGATCACAGAGTACGCTATCCGTATTTTAAAAATAATAAATTTTTGATTCGATATACCAACATGATCTCACGAGGTATCGCAGAATTAGACGATATGATCTCTACTTGTATGCAGCTTGATGAGGAATTATTGGAAAAACTGGATCATAAGTTTAAAGGAGACAAATATAATGACTGGGCTAAGGAGCAGGGGTATCTGAAGTATCAGGTTCCGGAGGAGCAGTCTGAAAAGGTCGCAGGCGGTAATGCAGAGGAAATTTTAAAATATAAATTGTTATAAGCTGATAGGATAAATACACCACCAAAGGAGATCACACAGTATGAGTAATCAGGGAAAAAGAGACAGGATCATGGAACAGAAAAGACGGAGAGAGGCTTTGGTGTTGGAGGGGATAACCGGAAAGACCGTTAAGGATACGTTGCCAAATACGGCGCATCCTATGACGGGTGAGGCAGAGGCAATGTATTTTGAGAATGCAAGGGAATTCTTAAAAACTTCTCTGGCATATAATGTTATGTGCTGCCATCAGGATATCGTGGACAGAATTAAGGCTTGAAGGGGAAATTTACACATCAGGGATATTGCAGGCACAGACGGCAAGATCCACATAGAGGGAAATCATGCAGGAAAATTATATCGAATTGATCAAAGAAATAGGGAAGAAAGAGTTCGATTCACGGTTTGCTGAACTACAGAAACAGATCAATGAATTTCTTGCCGCGGCGGGCTATTCGATCATAGAAGGCGGTGAGGGGTCTGCAGAATGCAATGATCGGATCCTATATCATGTATTACTGGATTACTATGCGGATATTCAGCGCCTGAAGGAATTTCATGCGATCAAATATGCGAAGTCAGATAAAAATATTGCCTATCTTGCGTACTGGATCTTAAAGCGCAAACCCATACAGGTGACTAATGCAGTTGAGGAAGATAAGGATATTTTCATTAACGAGAGGTTTGTCTGTTATGTGATCACTTATGAATGTTTACAGCAAAAAAAGCAGGATGCAGGTTTTTGCAAATTGGATGAGCAGCAGGCGCTGAAGTATGATAAATATATTGATCTGTTATTATATTTTTTGAAATATCGGGAGTGCAGTGCGCAGATGTTGGAGTTGCTGATTGAGACTTTTAAAATGGGAATTGTGTTTGGAGAGGCAACGTGACCGGAAACACAACGGATGTGGAAAGTGTAACGAGAAATGAACACTGTCATTTTATGGATGAGGATTCGTGAAATGGCAGTGCTTTTTATTGATAAAAATTTCTCGGGAAATATTTCTATTTCCGGCATATTTGCAATCTGATGGCAACTTGTGGTAGAATAGGTAGAATTACTATTTGCAACGACTGATTCCGAGAGAGGAAAATACACCGGTATGGTTAAGATCTATGAGAAATTAATGGTTTTGCTTGACAGGCAGCAGAAGAGAAAGATGCTGTTGCTTGTCTTTTTGATGCTGATCGGGGCTGTGCTGGAGACGCTGGGGGTGTCCATGGTGATGCCGGTCATGAACGTGGTGCTGGAGGAGGACGCCATCGCCAGACATGGCTATCTGCAGGTGATCTGTCACATCTTCCATATCGATAACAGCAGCGATCTGACGATCCTTGTGATGGTCGGACTGGTGCTCGTGTTCGTGACCAAGAATATTTTCCTGTTTTTCCAACAGAAGGTACAGCTAAAATTCGTCTATACGAACCAGTTTGCCACATCGAGACGGATGATGATCAACTTCATGCAAAGACCCTATGAATATTATCTCAATGCGGACACGGCGGTGATCCAGCGCAGCATCACATCGGATGTCAATAATATGTATGGTCTGATCCTGGCGCTTTTGCAGCTGATCAGCGAGGGGATCGTCTTTGTCTGCCTGGCGGCGGCCAGTCTGGTAGCGGATGTGTGGATGAGCCTTACGGTCACGGTGCTGTTAGTGGTGGCGCTTCTGGTGATCAAGTGTATCCTGAAACCGATCATGCGCAGGGCGGGCGAGGAGAACCAGGAATTTTACAGCGGCCTTTATAAGTGGATCGATCAGTCCGTGATGGGGATTAAGGAGATCAAGATCGCCCGCAGGGAAGGGTATTTTATCAATGAATATTCGAAATGCGGCGCCGGATATGTAAGCGCCGTGCAGCGTTATAATCTGTACAATGCGACGCCGAGACTTTTGATCGAGACGCTGGCTATCGCGGGCATGATCCTGTATCTGATGATACAGCTGCTTCAGGGAACCGCGGCGGCAGATATCGTGCCGCAGCTTGGTGTTCTGGCGGTTGCCGCCATGCGGCTGATACCCTGCGCCAACAGGATCAACAATCATCTGACTTCCATCTCTTATTTCGAACCGTTCTTCATGGGCGTGAGTGACAACCTGCAGGAAGAGATCCGGGATGAGAGTATTGACTATAATGAGGAAACTTACCGGAAGAAGATCGATGTCGAGAAACTGGATGTGCGCAAGGAGATCGCGCTTTTGGATATTACTTACAAATACCCAAATTCGCAGGTATTGATCTTCGACCATGCGGATATGACGATCCCGGTGGGGAAGTCCGTAGGGATCGTGGGAACTTCCGGTGCGGGCAAGACAACGATCGTGGACATTCTGCTGGGACTTTTGCAGCTTGAGACGGGAAGCATCCTGGCGGATGGCGTGGAAGTGAGGGAGCATTATGCATCCTGGCTGAAAAATATCGGCTATATCCCGCAGACGATCTTCATGATAGATTCCACGATCCGCAGGAATGTGGCGTTCGGGTATGCGGACGAGGACATTGATGATGACAAGGTGTGGGAGGCGCTCAGGGAGGCTCAGCTGGATGAGTTTGTAAAGGGATTGCCTGAGGGGCTTGATACAAGCATCGGAGAGCGCGGAATCCGCATCTCCGGCGGACAAAGGCAGAGGATCGGCATTGCCCGGGCACTGTTTGAGGATCCGGAGGTGTTGGTGTTGGATGAAGCCACTTCCGCTCTGGATAATGAGACGGAGGCGGCGATCATGGACTCGATCAACAGGCTGCATGGGCGTAAGACGCTGATCATCATCGCGCACAGGCTGCAGACGATCGAGAAATGTGATATGGTATATCGGGTCGAAAACGGTAAAGCGCTGAGAACGCGCTAAAGCAGGAGATATTTTGCAGGATAAGGAATAGTTGCACCGTACTTTTCATGGGAATTTGCGTCAGAGATGACATGGAGGTGCAAGTAAGAACGGGGGATTGAAAATGAAGAAACTATGGGATTTCGCCTGGGGTGAGTACAGGAAGCACGAGGAGGGGATTAACTATCTGATCTTTGGATTTCTGGCTTTTGTGCTGAACTATGTGCTTTATTTCCTGTTTGCGTCTATGCTGCAGATACACTATATGGCGGCCACGGCGCTTTCCTGGCTGTTGACGGTGGTGTTTGCCTACTGGACGAACAGGACCTTTGTATTTAAGAGTAAGAACAAGGGCGTGCAGTCTCTGGGAAAAGAGTTTATCGCTTTTATCGGGGCGCGGGTGGCGACGGAAGTTCTGGAACTTGTCATGATGTACGTGATGGTTGATGTTGCGGGTCTGAACGAGTATATTTCCAAATTCGTCTGTCAGGTGATCGTGATCCTGGCAAACTACTTCCTGAGTAAGCTGTGGATCTTTAGGGAGAAGAAATAAAATCTATCGTGTCCGGGAAACAGGCCGGAGGAACGGAATAAGGAAAGCCATATGAAATCGAAACGGCAGGCTAATTTTGAATTGCTGAGGATCGTGGCGATGCTGATGATCATCGTCCTTCACTATCTGAATAAAGGTGAGTTGCTTACGGATTATACGACGGACCGTACTGCGGTCAACTATGCCGCGCATCTGACAGAGGCTTTCTGTATCGTTGCGGTCAACTGTTATGTGCTGCTTGCCGGATATTTTCTGGTGGAGTCTGCCTGGAAACCGGGGCGGGTGGTGTCCCTGGCGGGGCAGATTCTTTTTTATTCTGTCCTGATCCCGGTCGTTTTGATCTGCACCGGCGTGAAACCGGCAGGAGAATTGTCGGTCTATGACTGGCTTGCGTATGTACTGCCGGTGGAGACGGAGCATTACTGGTTTGCCACGTCCTATCTGATCCTGTATCTGTTTGCGCCGTTTCTGGCGGCAGGGATCCGGAAGATGGAGAAGAAGACGCTGCAGATTATTATTTCGTTCCTGCTGATTTATTATTGCGTATGGAAATCCATTGTGCCGGCAACGCTTGCCACGGACCGCTATGGTTATGACTACGGATGGTTTTTGTGTCTGTTTCTGGTTGCGGCCTATATCAGGCTGTATGGACTGCCTTTTTTGGAAAAAAGAAGAAATGCGGTGTTGTTCTACACACTTATGTGCCTGGGAATCTTTGCGCTGACGGCAGCGGCGGCCATGCTGGCTGACAGGATACCGCCGATGCGTTATTATATGGCTATGCCAACAACCTATAATCATATTCTATGCCTGCTAGGAGCAGCAGGCCTCTTTATGGTATTTAAAAATCTTGAGATTCCGGAAGGCCGTGGGGCGAGGATCATCAGATGGGCTGCGCCGTATACGTTCGGCGTCTATCTTCTGCATGAGCATCTGCTTGTACGGTATGAATGGATGCGGTGGCTTAAGGTGGACATGGTGCGGGGAAGCTGGCTTTTCATACCGCATATGACCGGTTGTGTGGTGATCGTCTATGCGGCGGGAACGGCAGTGGATCTTGTGAGACAAAGATTTTTTGATCTGCTTATCGTTATAGGAAAAAGGGCCGCGCAGAAACGGGTTAAAGTGAGGTAACTATGAGACGGGAAAACAACGGGAATGCCGTAACAGGTTTTTGTCATGGCTATGAACGTTATAGAATTATTCTGGAAAATATCGTATTTCCGGTTCTTCTGCTGCTGTATCCGTTTGTGGGGATCAGGCAAGGGCTGGATGTTTCGGATGCCACATACAGTCTGGCCAATTTCCAGTATTTTCCTTCGATGGACGGCACATGGATGGTGGCGACTTTTCTGGCGAATGTGACAGGACACTTTTTGATGCAGCTGCCCTTTGGCTCTACGCTGACCGGCATGTACTGTTATACGGCGCTGATCCAGTCGGCGACCGCCCTGTGCGCTTACTATGTACTGCGAAAGAGGATTCCTGCGCCGTTTATGTTTGTCGGGGAGATGATGGCCCTGGGGCTTTGCTGGTGTCCGTCCATTACACTGTATAATTACCTGACCTATCTGCTGATGACGGCAGGCATCCTGCTGCTGTATACGGGTATCCTGCGGGAAAATGAGTATGCGGCAGAGGGCGCACGGTCTGACAACAACGGGGTGTATGCGGCGAAATATTATGTGCCGGCCGGTATCTGTCTGGGGGCGAATGTGGCGGTGCGGATGCCCAATGTCGTACAGGCAGCGCTGATCGTGGCGGTGTGGTACGGTGTGGCAGTCTGCGGACAGCAGCACAAGTGGCAGCGTGCGGTCAGGGATACGCTCTGGTGTATGCTGGGATACGGAATCGGATTTGGCGTGCCGCTTGCGGCAATTTGCATCAGATACGGGGTCATGGCTTATCCGTCCATGGTACAGACCATGTTTGCCATGACCGAGAAAGCGACGGACTACCGGCCGGCATCGATGTTGTCGGGCATGTTTCGGGATTATCTGACAGGATCCTTCTGGCTGCTCTTCGCCGGAGCCTGTATGGCGGGCGGCTGGTTCCTTTGTATGATACAGCGCAGATTCCTTACAGGGGTCCGCTATACGGCGCTCTTATGCAGACTCCTTTATGGGGCGGCGCTTCTTTTGCTGCTGCGTTTCTACTGGGGCAGGGGAGTGTTCACGTTCCGGTATTATCAATACAGCAGCATGTATTATCCGACGGTGCTGCTTTTGCTTGTTACGATCCTGACAGCGGCGCTCTGCCTGTGGAAAAGAACGATGCCGGCAGAATGCAGGGTGGCAGCCGTACTGGTACTGGTACAGATTCTGGTGACGCCGCTTGGAAGTAACAATGATCTGTATCCGATTATCAACAATCTGTTCGTGGCAGTTCCGTTCGTACTGTGGATGGGGTATCTGTCGGCAAAGAATGCCGGTGTGAACGGTGTGGTCTGGAAAGTGCCGTTTGGAATGCTGATTCTGTTTGTGCTGATGCAGAGTATCGGGTTCCATGTGAATTTCGCTTTTCAGGACGGTGTGGAAGGCGAGAAACGTGACACTGTGGTAACCGTGCCGGAGAAAGCGGCGGGTGTCTGTACCGTACAGGACAATGCCGCATGGCTGTCGGAGCTTGCGGCCTATGTGCAGGAAGAAGGGCTCATCGGGCGAAGGGCGCTGTTCTATGGAGATATACCGGGGCTTGGATACCTGCTTGACATGCCCTCTGCCCTGTCTACTTTCTGGCCGGATCTGGATTCTTATCGAATGGTGGAATACGAGCGGGACCTTGCACGGATGGAAGAGCCGCCGGTCGTTATCGTGTCTTCTCCGGTGGCGGCCTATCTGAACGAAGATGCGGATGGTATGAACTGGTTCGGCGTGGATCAGGCGAAGATGGAGGGAGACGAAAAGCTACAGATCTTAAAGGAGTACCTGCGTGCGCACGAGTATGAGGAAACCTTCGGAAACGGACGATATGTGGTCTTCGGATTTTGGGAAGGTTAGCGTGAAAGGAGTAAACAGACATGATCAATTTTAATGTGCCGCCCTTTACGGGCAGGGAAGTGGAATATATGAAAGAGGCCATCGAAAACCAGAAGATCTGCGGGGACGGGCCTTTTACGAAGAAATGCAGTGAGTGGATCGAGGAGCAGACCGGTACGGCGAAGTGCCTGCTTACCACTTCCTGTACCCACGCGACAGAACTGGCGGCGCTGCTGACGGATATTAAGGAGGGGGATGAAGTGATCCTGCCGTCCTATACTTTCGTATCCACGGCGGATGCCTTTGTGCTGCGCGGAGCCAGGGCGGTCTTTGTGGACATCAGACCGGATACCATGAATATCGATGAGACGCTGATCGAGGATGCCATTACGGAGCGGACCAGAGCGATCGCGCCGGTGCATTATGCCGGAGTGGGCTGTGAGATGGATGTGATCATGGATATTGCCAGGCGGCATGATCTGATGGTGGTGGAAGACGCTGCACAGGGGATCATGGCCTCCTACAAGGGAAAGCCGCTGGGGACTTTCGGCGAGTTTGGGTGTTTCAGCTTCCATGAGACGAAGAATTTCAGCATGGGTGAGGGCGGCGCGCTTCTTATTCGGGATGAAAAATATATCGAGACCGCCGAGATCTTCCGGGAAAAGGGCACGGACCGGAGTAAATACTACAGGGGACAGGTGGATAAGTACCGTTGGCAGAACTACGGTTCCTCCTATCTGCCAAGCGATCTGAATGCGGCCTATCTGTATGCGCAGCTGGAATTGGCAGAACAGATCACGCAGGCGAGGATGGACAGGTGGAGTGAGTACCGGGAGCTGCTTTTGCCGCTGGCAAAGGAAGGCAGGATCGAGCTGCCGTATATTCCGGAACACTGCGGTCATAATGCGCATATGTTCTACATCAAGACGAAGGATATGGGGGAGCGGACCAGACTGATCGATTTCCTCAAAGAAAAGGGGATTCTGGCGGTGTTCCATTATGTACCGCTGCATTCTGCCCCGGCCGGGATCAAATACGGCAGGTTCCACGGGGAAGATAAGTATACCACAAAGGAAAGCGACAGACTGCTGCGGCTGCCGATGTACTATAAGCTGACGGCAGACGAGGTGGAATATATCGCAGAGCAGGTGAAGGCATTCTATGCGTAGAAGACAGGAAAAGGCAGATAATTTTGGGGTAAGGAACGGTAAGAGACATCCATATGAGAACTGTATATTGGCGTTGTTTGTTGTTGTCGTGAACGTGATTGCCATGGGAATCTGCTTTGATTTCTATTACGATCTGAATGACGATACCATGATGTTGGATATCATGTCAGGCGCATACAGCGGGGTTCCGGACGGGCATAACATGCAGACGCTGTATCCGCTGGGGGCGTTGATCGCGCTGTGTTACAGGCTGTGCGGGGCGATTCCCTGGTATGGATTGTTTCTGTGCCTGTGCCAGTTCGGATGCTTCTATCTGATTGCCGTGCGGCTGTGCACCCTGCAGGAAGAAAGGCGCATCCTTTACGTGGGGAAAGTCTCAGGGCCTTTTGCTATGGCGCTGAAAATAGCGCTGCTCTGCCTCCTGTCACTCTTTCTATGGGGATCTTGTCTGGCGCATCTGCTGAACATACAGTATACTGTTACCTGTGCGATCCTGTCCTTGGGCGCAATCTTCCTGTTTCTGACGACGCCGGATACAGAGGAGAGTAAGCGGTTCGTGATCCGGAATATTCCGGCCATGCTATTGGTGGTCACAGCCTTTCAGCTTCGCCCGGAGATGCTTCTTTTGACGTTCCCCTTTATCTGTCTGGCAGGGCTGTATCGTCTGGCGGAGGAGAAAGGGATTTTCAGGGTGGAAAATCTGGTCAAATATGGCAGCGTATTAGGGATCATGGTGGCGGGAATGCTTGTATCAGTCGGTATTGACCAGGCAGCATACGGCAATGCACAGTGGAGAGAGTTCCGGCAGCTTTTCGAGGCGCGCACCACGGTCTATGACTTCTATCCACAGCTGGTCATGGGCGATTCCTGTCAGGAAGCACTGACAGGTCTGGGGGTGACAGCCGGTCAGCAGAAGCTGCTTCGCAACTATAATTACGGACTGGATGACAACATAGATTCCCGATTTATGATGACGCTGGCAGATTATGCGACAGATACGCTGCGGGCCGGAAAGGACTGGGGATCAATCGCGCGCGAGCAGATCTTTCGTTATTATGATCGAACATTGCGCGGGGGAGACGGAGCATACAGCGTATTGCTTCTGTGGATGTATGCGGCAGCGCTTTTGACAGGGCTCTTTGTCCTGCCGGGCGTCCGTAAATTTGCCCTTGTATGGCAACTTCTGCTGTTGGGGATTGTGCGCAGTGCGGTATGGATGTTTATCATGCTGCGGGAGAGAGATCCGGAGCGCATTACCCATTCGCTCTATCTGGTGGAGTTTGCGCTGCTTGCTGCAATGACGGTGCGCATCGTGTACCGGAGCAGAGGTGAGAAGGCAGAGGATGAGGGGCCGGACAGCCTTTACGAGGCACAGGAGGGTCATATGGCGGTCAGAATGCGCCGTTGCACCCTGTGGATCATGGCGGTCGTATTTTTCCTGATCACGGGGGAAGGCGTGTTGAAAGGCGTGCCGGCTCTGCGGGCGGATCAGGAAGGGCGTGTAAGGGTCAATGAGGACTGGTATGCGATAGACGCATACTGCAGGGCGCATGAGGACACTTTCTATTTCGAGGATGTGTATTCCACGGTGTCCTTTTCCAGGAGGATCTTCGATGCGGCGGGCCGCGGTTATGCGAATTACGATATTATGGGCGGCTGGATGTGCGGCAGTCCCCTTTATTATGATAAATTGCGAAGACAGGGCATTGAGACAGTGCATGAGGCGCTTTTGGAGCAGGATCACGCTTATCTGATCATGTCCGACGAACAGGCTGCAGAAGAGGGGCTTGCCTGGATCGAAGAATTTTATGACGAAAAGGGCATTGCGGTGACGGTCAGGAAGACGGATGAAATCGGCGGCAGATATTCGGTATATCAGGTTATGGGAATGCCGTAAATTGTTCGGGCATTCTGAGGGAACAGCGGGTTCGGGATGTACGAAAAATCGTTTTGCAAGGAGACGAGTTTAATATGGAGCAACGGCTTACGGTACGGCTGCGTCCGATGACGATTGACGATACGGAAAAAATCGTTGCCTGGCGCAACAAGGATTTTGTGAGAAATAATTTCATTTATCAGGAACTGTTTACCGCGGAAGGGCATTTATCCTGGATTCGTGATCAGGTGCAGACAGGACGGGTGGCACAGTTCATCATCTGCCTGTCTGACGGCAGGGAGATCGGCAGCGTCTATCTGCGCGATATCGACAGAATAAAGGGCGAGGCGGAGTATGGCATCTTTATCGGTGAAAAGGAGGCGCGAGGCTGCGGCTACGGCACACAGGCGGCGAGAGAGGCGTTGGACTTTGCTTTTACCGGATTAAGGCTTCGCAAAGTCTTCCTGCGGTTTCTGGCGGATAATATCGGCGCGATGAAGAGCTATGAACATGCCGGATTCCGTATGACGGACAGGCGGGAGACGGTGACGACACGGCAGGGTGAGCGCGAGGTGTGCTTTATGGAGATCGATCAGGCAGCATGGAACAGCAGGAATCCTGACAGTGAGCAGCAGTCGTGAAGGACCTGCGGGAGGCGGAAAGGAACCAGGAATTTGTGACGTTTCGGAATGGTGGTAAACTATGAATAAATTTGTCAGTTTTGTAATACCCTGCTACCGCTCGGCTAAGATGATCGGCAAGGTGGTGGCACAGCTGGATGCAGCGATGAAACAGATACCGGACTATCGTTATGAGATCATTCTGGTCAACGACTGCTCTCCGGACGATACCTTCGAAGTGATACGCAGGCTCTGCAAACAGCGGACGGATTTGTGCGGCGTTAATCTTGCCAGAAATTTCGGGCAGCACGCCGCGCTGATGGCAGGACTTGGGTATGCACACGGAGAAGTGGTCGTATGTCTGGATGATGACGGACAGACGCCGGCGGATGAAGTGGGCAAACTGTTGTCTAAGATAGAGGAAGGATATGATGTGGTATATGCGAAGTATGCGCACAAGCAGCATTCCGGGTTCCGCAATTTTGGCAGCAGGATCAATGAGCTGATGACCAGAGTCATGTTGGGGAAGCCGAAGGAACTGTATCTGTCCAGCTATTTTGCCGCCAGGCGGTTTGTGGTGGATGAGATCCTGCGCTATACGAATCCCTATCCTTATGTGATCGGCCTGGTCCTGCGCACGACGAAGAATATCGCCAATGTGGAGGTGGCGCACAGGGAGCGCGAATCCGGTGTGTCAGGCTATACGTTTGGCAAACTGCTTGGCCTGTGGTTCAACGGTTTTACAGCCTTCAGCATCAAGCCGCTGCGGGTGGCCACCGCCATGGGCTGTATGACGGCATGTGCAGGTTTCCTGTACGGGATCTATACGGTGATCAAGAAGCTGGTCATACCCGATGTGCCGATCGGGTTCAGCGCCCTGATGGCGGCGCTCGTCTTTATCGGCGGTATGATCATGCTGATGTTGGGGCTGATCGGAGAGTACATCGGCCGGATCTACATTTCCCTCAACAATTCTCCCCAGTACGTGATCAGGGAATGCATTAACGAACAGTCTTATCGAAATGATATTGGCAGTGAATGAAAGCAGTAAAATAATATGGATGAAAAAGAATTTAAGATCAAACTGAAATTAAATACAATTGCCTTTGTGATCGCCACGGCGGGCATCTTGTGTTTTCCCCAGGTCCTCAATCTGCAGGAGAATACGCTGGGCTTTACCAACAGTATTTTCTCGGTCTTCATCTGGCTTCTGTGTATTTATGCGGTCAGATGGTCCCTGGATACCATTGACTGGCAGGATAAGAGGGGGTGGGTGATCGCGGGGATCTTGTCGTTCCTTTTTACGATCGCAATGCTGTTTGGCGTTCAGTTGGAGGCCGTGGGCAACGTGAATTTCAAGGACTGGCATCTGTGGATATCTCTGCCCGTACTGACCTGTCTGTTTACGATCCTCGTACGGAAGTTCTGGAATTTCCTGGGCGGTATCGAGGAGAGGAAGAACAGGCTCGCACAGCATATCAAGCTGCCGGTAACGCCGTCGGGCGCGGTGAAATACGTAGATGTGCTGACCTGCTGTTTTATGCTTCTTTGCTGGCTGCCGGTACTTCTGGCGGTGTATCCGGGCTTCTTTGTCTATGACGCACAGGAGGAATGGCTGCAGGTGGCATCCAGGAATTTCACGACCCATCATCCGCTTGTGCATGTGTTGATGCTGGGCGGTATCGTCTGCGCCGTGCACAAGATAACGGATTCTTATAATCTGGGGATTGCCTGTTATATGATCGTGCAGATGGTGATCGTATCGTGCTGTTTTACCTGGTTGCTGATCTTTATGCGGAGGCGGAAGGTGGCGAAGGGGGTAAGGATCGTTTCCCTGCTCTATTTTGCTTTCTTTCCGGTGATCGTGATGTTTACGCTCTGTTCGGCCAAGGATACGCTTTTTACGGCGGCGCTTCTGATGCTGGTGCTGTCATTGATCGACCTTGGCAGCGACGGTGCAGCATTCTTTGCGTCCAGGAAGAAGATGGCTTTCTTTGTCTTAAGCGCACTGGCCATGATGCTGTTTCGCAAGAACGGCGTTTATGCTTTTGCGGTCATGGCGGCGGTGTTACTTTTCTATGTCAATAAATGCTTCTATGGCGGCAGGATACTGCCGGATGTCAGGAGCTTTAAGAAGGCGGGGGATAAGCCGTATCTGCGTAAGATGCTGCTTCTGCTGGCGGCTGTCTTCGCCTCCTATTTCCTGATCAACAGTGTGCTGGTCCTTGCGCTGCATGCAAGAAACGAGGAGAATCAGGAGATCCTGACGGTTCCTATTCAACAGCTGGCCCGCACTTACAAATTCAATCCGGAAGTCTTTGAGCCGGACGATATCGCAGCGCTGCATGAGGTGCTGCCGGAGGAGGCGCTTGTTCTCTATAATCCGAAACTGTCGGATCCGGTGAAGGTGCATTTCCAGAACCAGGTCTATGACAGGAACAAATCGCGCTATGCGAAGCTATGGCTTAAGATCGGCCTGAAGAAGCCGTTGTCCTATGTAAATGCCTGGCTTATGAATTCCTATGGATTCTGGTATCCGGATACGGTGATTGACGTTTACTCCGGCAATCAGGTATTTACTTTCACATACGCAGACAGCTCTTATTTTGGCTATGAAGTGGAGGAACCGGGATATCGGGACAGCAAGATTCCCTGGCTTGATAAGGCATACAGGAAACTGTCGCTTGAAATATCACAGGAAAAGGTGCCCATCTATTCGATGCTGTATTCGCCGGGAGGGATCTTCTGGGGGATCGCTTTTGTGTTTGCTTACATGTTGTACAGGAAGAAATATCATATCGTGGTTCCGTATCTGATGATACTGCTCATCTGGCTGACTGTGGTCCTGGGGCCGACGTATCTGCCCCGCTATGTGCTGATCTTCTGGTTTGGTCTGCCGCTGTTTGTAGCCATGCTGTTGGAAGAGTTGTAAAAAAGATGCAATCGTGATATACTAAGCAGTGAAATTTCCGCGGGTCAATACAGGCGGAAATTGACAAAAAGAGACGTTGGGCAAAAGATCAGGAATAGAGAATGAATAGAATAATCAATAAAAGACAGGCCATCTGCGGGACGGTCTGGGTGATCGTACTGTGTGTGGTGTTGATGCTGTGGCCCTTGCGCCTGGTGAATGAGACCGTGGTCTCGGACAGTAACAGGCAGATCGTGATGGAATCCGGAGAGATCGTAGAGGGACATGCAGTGCAGCAGATGTTTGTCGCACAGTATGACAGGCTGAAGAACATCAATATTTATTTCACGCAGGGGACGGTTGGAGGAGAGTTCAACTTCGTGTTGTATGACGCTGCCATGCAGATGATCATGCAGCAGGTGATCAATACGGAGGGTATGGAGGCCATACCGGGCGACTGCAGGGTACAGATCAATATTGATACGGAAGTCGGTAAACCCTATTATTATTTGCTGCAGGGGATTGATTCCCCGTTCCGGGTAGCTTTTGAGGATACCGCGGCATCCGGCAATCCATATAACGGTACGCTTTATTATGAGAATGTGGAGGATGAAGAGCATTGTATCATCGCTTCCTATGAGTATGAAGTACCGCTTCGTAAGGGCAAAACATTATTATGTGATGCTCTGTTTTTGCTGTTCGGAGCGGCAGTCACTTTCCTTACGGGCAGATACTACGGAAAGCATCCGGAAAGAAACGGACTGGTCACGGTGGAAAAGATCGTGAAGGCAGTGTTAAATCCGCTGATCGCGATTGCGGGCGTGGCGGCATTTGTGACGGTTTGGCCGTTTCAGCTGTTTACGACGGATCCGGTGTCCATCGTATTCTATGAGTGCAGCATTCTGATCGCCATGGCGCTGTTATTCTATGCGGTCAATCATGACCGGACCGGTTTTGCGTCGGACCGGACGCTCGTGCGTCTTGTGCGTGACAACTGGCAGAATTACTTGCAGGCGGCGTTGTTTGCGGGCGCCATATGGGCGTGCTGTAATTACATGAACGGTCTGTTTGAGCTGCATCATACCGTGGCCTACCGGCAGATGTTGATCTATCTGGCGTTGGCCGTGCTTGTTACCTATAAGGCGAAGGATCTTTTTAATATCGTAAATCTAATTTACTGCGTGGTCGCGGGTATCGTGGGATATCGATACTATCAGCAGGCCGTGGCGGCCCTTAAAGAGCCGGAAGAACTGGATATTCCCGTGATCGGGCTTACGGTCTGGGTGGGGATCCTGGCAGGGCTTATCCTGATCGGTACGATCCGTTTCGCCCTGCAAAGAAGGATCGGGAAGGTATCCGTCTGGTATGGTCTGCTTGTGGGCGTATTTTTCGGATTGATTGTCTGGTACCGCAACACAAGGGGCTGGCCGGTGTATCTTGTCTGTGCGTTCACGCTTTACTATCTGAATATGGCGGCCTGGGAGAAGAAGAGTGCGCTTTTGCGAAATATCTGTAATGGGATATTGTTTCATTTCGGAGCGATGGTACTTTACTGCCTGCTTCACAGGCCCTATATGTTCTATCAATATTACAGATATCCGTTTATTTTCCATACGGTGACGATCTCGGCGGTTTATCTGGCGCTCGTGGTCTGTGCGGCGCTGGTGAAATTTCTGGATGCCTACAGGAGAAATCCGCATCTTGCCGCTGTATATAAGGAGCTGTTCGTATTGGGAGTCTCGTCTGTCTATCTGCTCTTCACGCTGTCCAGGACAGGCTATCTGGCAATCGCGGCCATGGCGGTGATAGTCATTCCCGCAGTATGCCTGGGGATGCGGCACAGAATGAAGAGCCTGCTTAGCGGTATCGGCATGATGGCGCTTGCGGTGGTGCTATGTTTCCCGGTGGTCTTTACGGCGCAGAGGATCGTGCCTTCTGTCAAGGCCAGACCCGAATTGCATGAGATCGAAGAGATTCCGGAGGAGATCGTACACGGCAGGGTGATGGATTCCAATTATTATATTACGATCCAGCGATTCGTGCAGGTCTTCCAGATGAAGGTGTTGGGAATGCCGGACGAGAAGTGTGTGAGAGCCGGTAATATTGCCCGGTTGGACGAGGAACAGAGATTTCACAATGCATTGTTTGAGGATCGGACGAAGATCCTGGTCGCTTCGACGGAAGACACGGCAGGAGGAAACGGTACAAAAGAGGCGGATGACGAATATTCCTATACGAACGGCCGTATGGAGATCTTCAGGGTATATTATAAGAATTTAAATAAGGCCGGTCATGAAGACATGGGTATCATGGAGCCGAACGGTAATTATATCGTCCATGCGCACAATATCTATCTTCAGACCGCCTATGATCATGGCATCTATGTAGGTGCGGTGTTTATTTTGCTGGGTATTGGTACGTTTGTTCAGGCAGCGCTTTATTATCACAGGCACAAGGAGGACAGGGTCTGTGCGGCGCTGCCGATGGCGATCCTGCTCCTTTTTGCGGTGGCCGGACTGACAGAGTGGATTTTCCATCCCTGCTGCCCGATTGCCTGCTGCCTGCTGCTTGCGCTTGCACCTCTGCTGTTTGACAGCCGAAAGGCGGTGTAACTATGGAAAAGAAAAGAAGACCTTTTAATGCAAAATTATTTTACAGAAGAACCTGCCTGATCATTTATGATATCATCAGTATCTGGATTGCCAGTTATATGGCGATCCTGTGGCGGTATGATTTTCATCTGGATTCCATTCCGGATCATTTCATGCGCCCGATCGAGCTCTTTATGCCGATCAATATTCCCGTGACGTTAGTTATTTTCTATATCATGCATCTGTACAGCAGCCTGTGGGCCTTTGCGGGAGAGACGGAACTGCAGAATATTGTGGTGGCCTGTGTGCTGTCAACTCTGGTGAACGGCATCGGCCTGCAGTTTTTTAAGATCATGACTCAGGCTGTGCCGAGAAGTTACTATGTCGCCTACCTGGCGTCTCTGGTAGTCTGTATCTTTGCCAGCCGGTTTTCTTACCGGTTTTTCCGGGGATTGAAACACAAGCAGCAGAATAAGAAGAATCTGATTTCGGTGATGGTGATCGGTGCCGGAGAAGCGGCGAACCTGATCATCAAGGAGATCGTGAACAGTAACTTCTCCACCATGGTCATCAAGTGCATCATCGATGATGACAAGGGAAAATGGGGAAGATATATCCAGGGCATTAAGGTCGTCGGCGGACGGGACAAGATCGTGGAATGTGCGGACATCTATGATGTGGACGAGATCATTGTGGCGATGCCTTCGGCACCCCGGGCAGAGATCAGAGGGATCCTGGAGATCTGTAAGGACACGAACTGCAAGCTGCGTTCGCTGCCGGGCATGTACCAGCTTGTAAACGGGGAAGTCAACGTGAGCAAACTGCGGGATGTGGAAGTGGAAGACCTGCTTGGCAGGGATCCGATCAGCGTGGATATGGATTCGATCCTCGGTTATGTGCAGGGTAAGGTGGTTCTTGTCACGGGAGGAGGCGGCTCCATAGGCAGCGAATTGTGCAGACAGATCGCCGCCCATAAGGCCAAACAGCTGGTGATCGTGGATATTTATGAAAATTCGGTTTATGATATCCAACAGGAACTGAAGAAGAAATATCCGGAGCTCAATCTGGTAGTACTGATCGCATCGGTACGTAATACCAACCGCATGAATTATATTTTCTCGACTTACCGGCCGGATATCGTGTATCATGCAGCGGCTCATAAACATGTGCCGTTGATGGAGGACAGCCCTACCGAGGCGGTAAAGAATAACGTGTTCGGCACCTTTAAGACCGCGCAGGCGGCGGCTATGAGCGGTGTGCAGCGCTTTGTCATGATCTCCACGGATAAGGCGGTGAATCCCACGAATATCATGGGGGCCAGTAAGCGCATCTGTGAGATGATCATTCAGACCTTTGACAAGCATTACGAGACGGAGTTTGTGGCAGTGCGGTTTGGCAATGTGCTGGGCAGCAACGGCAGTGTAATTCCGCTGTTCCGCAAACAGATCGCGGCCGGCGGCCCGGTGACCGTGACGCATCCCGAGATCATCCGTTATTTCATGACGATCCCGGAGGCAGTCTCTTTGGTGCTGCAGGCCGGGGCCTATGCCAAAGGCGGAGAGATCTTCGTGCTGGATATGGGAGAACCGGTCAAGATCCTGACTCTGGCAGAGAACCTGATTAAGCTGTCCGGCTACCGTGTGGGAGAGGACATCAGGATCGAATTTACAGGGCTTCGTCCGGGAGAGAAGCTGTACGAAGAACTGCTGATGGAAGAAGAAGGGATGAAAGATACGGCGAACCGCATGATCCACATCGGCAAGCCGATCGAACTGGATGAACACGAATTTTTCATGCAGCTGAAAGAGTTAAAGGATGAGTGCCAGATAGAGAGTTCGGATATCAGGCCGCTGTTAAAGAAGATCGTGCCGACGTACCACAGCCCTGAGGATAGTTGACCGCTGCGGCAGGCATCGGAACGTACCACTGCGAAAGGAGCAGGAAGCATTATGGACAGAAAACGGATTTATTTATCGTCCCCCACCATGCATGGCGAGGAACAGAAATATGTACAGGAGGCATTTGACACCAACTGGGTGGCTCCTCTGGGGCCCAATGTGAATGCTTTTGAGAAAGAGGTGGCGGCTTACACGGGCTGCGGGCATGCAGCGGCGCTCAGTTCAGGTACGGCGGCGATCCACATGGCTCTTAAGCTGTTGGGAGTCAGGCAGGGGGATAAGGTGTTTGTGTCGGATCTGACGTTCTCGGCATCCTGCAATCCGATCGTATATGAGAACGGAGAACCGGTATTCATCGATGCGGAACCGGATACCTGGAATATGTCGCCTGAAGCGCTGCGCAGGGCATTTGAGAAATACCCTCACCCGAAGGCTGTGATCTGTGTGCATCTGTATGGCACGCCGGCCAGACTGGATGAGATTATGGCGATCTGCGAGGAACATCATGTGCCTTTGATCGAGGATGCGGCGGAATCACTTGGCAGTACCTACAAAGGACGTCATACGGGTACGTTCGGCAGATACGGGATCTATTCTTTTAACGGCAATAAGATCATCACCACGTCCGGCGGCGGTATGTTCGTGTCGGCCAGTGAGGAAGCGGCGAAGAAGGTGACCTTCTATGCGACACAATCCAGAGATCCTGCCAGGCATTACCAGCATTCGGAGATCGGTTATAACTACAGGATGAGTAATGTCACGGCCGGGATCGGCAGAGGACAGCTTCTGCATCTGGAGGAACATAAGGCCCGGAAGAAGGAGATTTACAGTCAGTACAGGGAGGCTTTCGCGGATATACCGGAGATTTCCATGAATCCGCTGAACCCGGACGGGGATGCCAACTGCTGGCTTTCCTGCATGGTGATGGATGCAGGATGCAGCGTGACACCGGACAGGGTGATGGATGCTCTGGAAGAGATCAATGCGGAATCCAGACCGATCTGGAAACCGATGCATTTACAGCCTGTGTTTGCGGAATATGATTTCATGGCGCATAATGCGGACGGCGCCAGCGTGGGAGAAGATATTTTTAACAGAGGGCTTTGTCTGCCGAGTGATGTGAAGAATACTGCAAAGGATATGGATGAGATCATCCGCACGGTGAGGAAGTGCTTCGGGAGGTGACCATGTATCAGTTTGAGGAGCAGGAAAAGAAACAGCTTTGTGAGGAGATAGCGCATTTTTTCAGGGAAGAATACGATCTGGATCTGGGGATCATCGGAACGGGAAATGTACTGGACTTCTTTCAGGAGATCCTGGGAAACAGGGTTTATAATAAGGCGCTTGACGATGCGAAGAAGTTCTATGAGAAGTATGCGGATAATATGGAGACCGATTATTATGCGCTGTACAGGGATATAAGGTAGGCGGGGTATGTATAAGAATTGTATAAAAAGGTGTCTGGATGTTCTGTTGTCTTTGTGCGGAATCCTCGTGCTTAGTCCGGTGCTTTTGATACTGTGTGTGCTGGTGCGGGTAAAGCTTGGCAGTCCGGTGTTGTTCCGGCAGGAGAGGCCGGGGAAGAACGAGAGGATCTTTACATTGTGTAAATTCCGGACGATGACGGATGAGAAGGATGAAAACGGGGATCTTCTGCCGGATGCGGTGCGTTTGACGAAGTTTGGCAGCTTCCTGCGTTCGACGAGTTTAGACGAGCTGCCGGAGCTTTTTAATATCCTGAAAGGGGATATGAGTATCATCGGGCCAAGGCCTCTTCTGGTATCCTATCTGCCTTATTATAGTGAGCGGGAGAAGCTTAGGCACAGTGTGCGTCCGGGACTGACCGGTTTAGCGCAGGTCAGCGGCAGGAATTTCCTGGACTGGGACAGACGGCTTGAGAAAGATGTGGAATATGTTGAGAATCTTTCTTTCGGAATGGATGTCAAGGTGTTGTGGATGACAGTACAGACGGTCTTAGGTCACTCTGAGGAGGTCGCCGGGGATACCAATGCGGTGGAGGGGAACTTCGCACAGATCCGCCAAAAGAGGCTTGAGGAGGAAGGCAGGAAGAAAGGTGAGGTGCAAGGATGAACGTGTTGATTTTGAGTGCAGGGACACGCAACAAGATCGTGCAGTTCTTTAAGAAGGAATTGGGAGACAGAGGGCGGGTTATCGCCACGGACTGCAGCAACCTGGCGCCGGCGGTCTATGAGGCGGATGCGTTCTATCTGGTGCCGAGGATCACCGCGCCGGATTACCTGGATGTGATCCTTAATATTTGTCAGAAAGAGAAGATCACGGGCGTGTTTTCCCTGATCGATCCGGAGCTTAGCCTGCTTGCGAAGGAGCGGGAGAAGTTTCTGGCGGTGGGGACGATGCCGATCATATCGGATTATGATCTGGTGGAAACATGTTTCGATAAGTATAGAATGTATGAACTTTTGCGGAAAATGCAGATTCCTACGGGCAAGTGCTATCTGGATAAAGAGACGTTCTATCAGGCGGTGGAGGAGGGCAGGATCTCTTATCCGGTCTTTGTAAAGCCGGTGCGGGGCAGCGCCAGCCTTCATATCAATAAGGTGGGGAGCCGAAGGGAGATCGAGGTTCTGTACGGTCTGCATGAGGATCTGATGATCCAGGAATTTATGGACGGACAAGAATATGGGGCGGACGTCTATATCGATATGATCTCCGGTAAGTGCACGTCTGTCTTCGTGAAGAAAAAGATCAAAATGCGCGCCGGCGAGACGGATAAATCGGTATCGGTCCGGGATGAAGGGTTATTTGAACTGATCCGGGATTTCGTAGAGACATGCGGGTTTCGCGGGATGATCGATATTGATCTGTTTGAGATAGGGGGAAGATATTATATTTCGGAAGTAAATCCCCGTTTCGGAGGCGGATATCCTCATGCCTATGCCTGCGGGGTGAATATGCCGGCAGCGGTTCTGCGTAACCTGGACGGACAGACAAATGAGGTTAAGATCGGTGCGTATGCGGAGAATGTCAGCATGATGAAGTACAATGAGATTGCGATCCGGGATATGAACGGCGTGGAGATCGTGCCATAGAGGGACGTCTGCTGTTGGAGGACTGGAGATTAAAATGGGTAAAGTATTGATTCTGACAAATTCATCGGGCGGTTTATATGATTTCCGCAATGAGTTCGTACAGGCGCTGTTACAAGAACATGAAGTGTATGTCAGTATGCCGGATGATGTGAAGGAGAAGGAACTGGCAGCGGAGGGATGTCAGATTATCAGGACACCGATCAACCGCAGGGGGATCAACCCCCTGGAAGATCTGAAGTTGTATCGCGCATACAGCCGGATGATGAGCAGATTAAAGCCGGATCTGGTAGTCACGTATACGATCAAGCCCAATATCTACGGCGGTTTCGCGGCCGGATGGAAGAGGATCCCGTATGTGGCGACGATCACGGGTCTCGGCGGCGCTTTCGACCGGACCGGACTCTTTCTGAAGCTGGTGATCACGCTGTACCGGGCGGGACTTAGGAAGGCGGCCTGCGTCTTTTTCCAGAACGAAGAGAACCGAGGGATCTTCCGGAGGTTCGGTATTGCGCCGAAACGGACTCGTATGGTGATGGGTTCCGGCGTGAGTCTTGAGAGGCATTGCTATGAGCCTTATCCGGAAGGTGAAGAGACACATTTTCTCTTTGTGGGAAGAGTGATGAAGGAGCGGGGGATCTTAGAGTATCTCGAGGCGGCGAAGGCTCTGCACAGCGACCGTGTCTTCTTTGACATTATGGGTTATTGTGACGAGGACTATCAGGAAATGCTAAACGAGCTGGAAGGGCAGGGCGTCATACGTCAGATCGGGTTCCAGACGGAGGTACATCCTTATCTGGCGGCGGCCGGCGCAATCGTGGTGGCATCCTTCCATGAGGGAATGTCCAATGCGCTGATCGAGGGCGCGGCTACGGGACGGCCCGTGATCGCCTCCAATATCAGCGGCTGTCTTGAGGCATTCGAGGAAGGCATTACCGGATTCGGCTTCACGCCGGGCAACGGACAGGAACTGATCCGGGCGATGAGGAAGTTTCTTGCGCTCTCCGGCGAAGAGAAAGCCGCCATGGGGCGAAGAGGACGGAAGAAGATGGAACGGGAGTTTGACAGGAGACTGGTCACCGGAGAGTATATGGATGAGGTGAGACGGATCCTCGGGGAGTGAGAAACCGTTTCCCGGCAGATCAGTGAGTGAGGGAATGGTTAAGACAGAACAAAGGAGTGAAGAAAACATGGGTTTATATGAAAAGATCGTATCCGGAGAAGAGAAACTGTCCCTTGTGGGGCTGGGATATGTGGGAATGCCGATCGCAGTTGCTTTCGCGAGAAAGATTAAGGTGGTCGGGTTTGATTTGAATGAGAAAAAGATCCGGATGTATCAGGACGGCATAGATCCTACCAACGAGGTGGGGGACGAGGTGATCAGGAACACCACGGTTGAATTTACGGCGGATCCAGGGAAGCTGCGGGAGGCAAAGTTCCATATCGTGGCGGTGCCGACGCCGGTCAATAACGATCATACACCGGATCTGTCCCCGGTGGAGGGAGCAAGCCGGATCCTGGGACAGAATTTGACGAAGGGATCGGTGGTGGTGTTCGAGTCTACGGTCTATCCGGGGGTTACGGAGGAGATTTGCGTGCCGATCCTGGAAAAGGAATCGGGTCTCACATGCGGGGTTGACTTCAAGATCGGGTATTCTCCGGAACGGATCAATCCCGGCGACAAGGTGCATCGTCTGGAGACGATCACGAAGATCGTATCCGGCATGGACGAGGAGACGCTTCAGATTGTGGCGAAGATCTATGAACTGGTGGTGGAGGCCGGGGTGTACCGGGCAGAATCCATCAAGGTGGCGGAGGCGGCCAAAGTGATCGAGAACAGCCAGAGAGATATCAACATCGCCTTTATGAACGAGCTTTCCATGATCTTTCATAAGATGGGCATCGATACGAAGGCAGTGTTGGAGGCGGCCGGAACAAAGTGGAATTTCCTGAAATTTATGCCCGGCCTTGTAGGCGGGCACTGTATCGGTGTGGATCCTTATTATCTGACCTACAAGGCGGAGGAGCTGGGATACCATTCCCAGATCATACTGTCGGGGCGCCGGATCAATGATGATATGGGCAAATATGTGGCGGAGAGTCTGGTCAAGAGCCTGATCAAAGTCAGCATCCCGGTTAAACATGCGAGAGTGGCAATCCTGGGATTTACGTTTAAGGAGAACTGTCCGGATACAAGAAATACGAAAGTGATCGATATCTATAAGGAGCTGGGAGAGTACGGGATCGAGCCTGTTGTGGTGGATCCGGCGGCGGATGCCGAGGAGGCGAAACGCCTGTACGGTATTTCTTTCCAGACGATGGATGCCGTTCACGATATGGATGCAGTGATCATTGCAGTGGCCCATGACGCTTTCTTAAAGTTTGGCAGGAAGGAGATCGACGCCTTCTATAACGCTTCGCATAAACGGAAGGTATTATTGGATATCAAAGGGCTGTTGGAGAGAAAAGAGTATCTGACAGAGGATTATCTGTATTGGAGATTGTAAGATTGAAGAAGAAACGGATCGGATCATGGTGTATTTTAGGTGGGCTGCTGGCATTCTTTCTGGGAATGCTCGCGGTTTATGGCGTGGGGGTCTACAATGATTCCGAACAGTACATTGCCATGCATATACACAGGGAACCGCTGTACCCTTTGTTCCTTGCCTTTTTCCGGCAGCTGTGCGGTGACTGGTATCTTACGGCGGCCGCTGCGGCACAGAGTATTTTGACTACGCTCGGCATCTGGGTCCTGACAGAATATGTCGCCGCGCATTTTAAGCTGTGCTTCCCGGAAGAACTGTTTCTTGTCCTGTTGCAGATTCTTCCGCATCTTGTGACGCGGTATGTGTCGGCACTGCACATTTTCCTGGAAAATTCGGTGATGAGTGAGGCGCTGTGTATTCCGCTGTTTCAGTTTTTTGTGTATTTTCTGCTGCGGATGTTGTTTGAGCGAAGACGAAAAGACAGGGCTCTTGGGCTGCTCATGGCATTTCTGCTGTCGATGACCAGAGGGCAGATGATGACGACGATCCTTATGTGGATGGCGGTGCTGCTGATACAGGCCGTATGGGAGATGATCACGTTAAGAAAGCAGGGGCGGTCTTTCCCCGTTTCGAAGATCCGGTCTCTGGCCGCTCCGGTCCTGGCGACGGTCTTTATTTTCTGTCTGCGGAGTCTGACGGTTCATGTGTATAATTATGCGGTTACCGGGTATTTTATGGGAAATACTTATGGACAGGTCAATACTCTGACGAATGTGATCTATGCCTGTGACAGGGAAGACGGCATGGTATTTGAGGAGGACAGCCTGGAGCGGGAATTTTTTGACCGGTTTTATGAGGAGGCCGATGCACTGGGAGCCAACTACCGATACGGCGGAGAGACGTTTGGGGAGCGTGCGCAGCACCTGGAATCGAGTCATGACATCCTGAAATTCCAGGTGTTGGAGGCGGATCTGTCCGCTTATTACTTTGGACTGGGCAAGGTCGATTATTATCAGCAGAGCAGCATGTCGGACGAAATGGCGGGCAGGATGTTAGCAAAGCTTTTGCCGGCATGTTTCGGGCAGTGGCTCTATGACTATGTTCTTCTGTGCACTTACGGATTTGTCAGAAGCATAGCGGTGGTACACCCGCTGATCAACTGGGCGGCGCTTTTCCTGTATGCGGCAGCGGCAGCGCTTGCCCTGTGGCAGGCAGTCCGTTTACGTGGAAGCGACGCCGCATGGGTCATGGGAGCAGCGCTCCTGTTCATTGCGGCAAATGTCTGTGCCACGTCGATCACGATCATGTGTCTGTCGCGTTATATGATCTATGGGTTTTCGTTGTTCTATATGGCAGGGTTTCTGCTGTTTAGAGAGTGGGTGCAGACGGTAAGACGTAAGAAGCACAAAATTAAGATGGAAAAGAGGTTACAGGATGGGTTATCGTGATGTGAAATTTGAGGGAAACAGCGTATTTCTGGTAGGCGGCGGAGCGGGATTTATCGGATCCAATCTCTGCGAGGCATTGATCGATATGGGATATACGGTGCGCTGTCTGGACAATCTGTCAACGGGAAAATATGAGAATATCGAACCGCTGATCTCACAGGAGAGATTTACGTTCATTAAGGGTGATATCAGGGATCTGGATACCTGTAAAAAGGCCATGGAGGGCGTGGATTATGTGATGAATCAGGCGGCATGGGGAAGCGTTCCGCGCAGCATAGAGATGCCGCTTCTGTATGAGGAGATCAATATCCGCGGGACGCTGAATATGATGGAGGCCGCGCGGGTATGCGGGGTGAAGAAGTTTGTCTATGCGTCCAGTTCTTCGGTGTACGGAGATTCCGTTAAGCTGCCAAAGAAAGAGGGAGAGGAAGGAAACGTGATCTCTCCGTATGCGCTGACGAAAAAGGTGGACGAGGAGTACGGACGTTTATATAAAGAATTGTATGGGCTTGACACTTATGGGCTGCGCTATTTTAATGTGTTTGGGCGCAGACAGGATCCGGACGGCATGTATGCGGCAGTGATCCCCAAGTTTATCCGGCAGCTTCTGCACGGCGAGGTGCCTACGATCAACGGTGACGGTATGCAGTCCAGAGATTTTACTTATATCGATAATGTGATCGAGGCGAATCTTAAGGCATGTAAGGCATCCGGTGAGGCGGCCGGGCAGGCGTATAACATCGGCGCCGGCGGCAGACTGTTCCTGAACGATATCTATCAGTATCTTTGCAAGGCGCTTGGCAAGGATGTCAAGCCGAATTACGGGCCGGCCCGCAAGGGGGATGTGCGGGATTCCAACGCGGATATCAGCAAGGCGAGAGAACTTCTGGGGTATGATCCGGAGTTTGACTTCGAGAAAGGTATCACGTTGGCGATCGACTGGTATAAGGAATATCTGGGCTGATACGGTCGTGTGAAGAGAGGTTCTGATGCTGACGGCAATGACACAGAGGGAACTTAACGATTATGGAATGGAGATTGGGCAGATATCGTATTCAGATCGCCAGGGAATACGAGATTGACGGCACAAGGCCGCAGATCTACAATGCGGAGGGACGGCTGCTGGAGACTTATTATATTAAGAACCGGCATTCGCAGCACGCTCCCTTTGGACATGAGGGGAAATATTTCTTCTGGGACCGGTATAACTACGGGTTGGATACCCATTTCTATGGGCCGGAAGTGATGATGAAGACGCTTGGCAGGCCGATGGTGAAGTATGGGATGCTGACGGAGTCGCGGACGATCGTGCCGAAGGACTATGAGGTGTTTCGCAGGCACAAGGGACTGGAGAAAGAATTTAAATATATTTTTACTTACGATGAGAGGATCTTGCAGGAGATTGAAAATGCCAGATTCTATCCGGTGGCGGCAGGGATCTGGAATCGTAAGATGAAGGACGGTCTTTACCGGACGAAGGACAGGGATATTTCCATCCTGTCTTCCGATAAGGTGATGTGCAAGCTGCACAGATTTCGTCTGGAGCTGGCCAGAATGTGTAAGAAGGAGCATCTGGCGGATACGTTCGGCAGGTTTGACGGCGGTGCGTATGTGGAGAGTGTGGATGATACACTGGATCGATATCGTTTCGCGCTGATCATTGAGAATGATGTGTCGGATTATTATTTCTCGGAACGGCTTACAAGCTGCTTTGCGGCGCAGACCATACCGGTCTATCTTGGTGCGCGCAAGATCACGGAGTTTTTTAATGGGGACGGCATGATCCTGTTGGACAGGCCGGACTTGGAGCTGGCCAGAGAGCGGATCAGGGAGTGCACGCAGGAAAACTATGAGGCGATGCTGCCGGCGGTGCTTGACAATTACGAGCGGGTGCAGGAATATGTAAATATGCAGGACTATCTGTATGAGCATTATCTGCAATAGATGATAGAGTAACCAGGACGTTTTTTTGGAGTGGAGGGAAAATGAAATATAAAGTAGTGGTATTCGGGGTGAAGGATACTTCGGAGAATATTGTTGATTTTATCCAGAAGACGATCTGTCCGGTGGATTTGGTGATCACGATCAGCCCGGAGGTGACGAGGAAGAATCAGGTATCCGGTTATAAAGGATTGTCGGTCCTGACAGAGAAATACGGGATTCCGGTCCATGAGGCGGACAGTTACTTCCTGACGGATGAGAAGACGCAGAAGTTTATACGGGAGAACGAGTTCGATATCGGGATCTCCATGGGCTGGCAGAGGCTGATCCCGCCTTCCGTGCTGGATGCTTTTGCCTATGGCATCTATGGATTTCACGGAAACTGTGGTTACCTGCCTTTTGGAAGGGGCAGATCTCCGTTAAACTGGTCGATCATTCTGGGAGATACCCGGTTTAATCTGAATATGTTCCGCTATGATGAGAAAGCGGACAGCCCGAATGTGTTCGCGACGGAGATGTTTTCCATTACGCCCCATGACGATATCAGGACGGCGCAGTATAAGAATATGATCTGCTCCAAGAATCTGATCAGAAAACTGTTGAAAGCATACGCGGAGGATCATATCGTGATCCGCACGGAATCGAAGGATTATGATTCCTGGTACGGTAAGCGGACGGTGGCGGACGGCAAGATAGATTTTCACGCAAGAACGCGGGAAATCTATAATCTGATCCGGGGCGTGGCGGCTCCTTTTCCCGGGGCTTATGCCATGATCGGAGAGGAGAAGGTAACTGTGTGGGAGGCCCATCCGTTCGATGAGATGATCGATTTCTCGGCATTTGCGCCAGGTGAGGTGATCGATATATTCGACAACAAACCGGTGGTGCGCACGGTAGACGGATCCTTGTTGATCGACCGGTACGAGAGTATGAGAGAGATTGCCGTTGGAGATCTCTTATCCTGAGCGTCAGATAAATCGGCTGCGGCCGGTGCCGATGGAGGTAACTATGGCAGAGACGATTCGTGTACTTCATGTGCTTGGCGGTGTGGGCCTTGGCGGTGCGGAGAGCCGTATCATGGATCTGTACAGACAGATGGACCGGGATGAGATCCAGTTTGATTTCCTGGTGCACAGTCGTGATCCGCAGGGCAGAAGACCGGAATTCTATGAAGAGGAGATCAGAGAGCTTGGCGGGCATATCTATGTACTGCCCAAGTTTCGTGTATATAATTATTTTGCTTACCGGAAGGCGGTGAGAGACTTTTTCCGAAAGCACCATGAGTTTCGGGTGGTACAGGGACATATGACGAGTACTGCCGGAATCTATTTGCCGATCGCCAGCAAAAGCGGTGTGCCTCTCACGGTAGCGCACTCCAGAAATGCCGGTGTGGTAAAAGGGCCCAAAGGCGCGGCGACCAGATTTTTCAGGCGCAATCTTGTGCGAAAGGCGGATCGGTGTTTCGCCTGCTCCGCACTCGCGGGAGAGGATGTATTCGGCGCTAAGGCCATGGAGCAGGGCAGGGTGAAGATCATTCACAATGCCATCGATGCGGGCAGATTCACTTATGATAAAAGGAAGCGGGAGCTGATCAGAGCTGAGCTTGGACTGAAAGAAGAATTGGTGTTGGGACATGTGGGGCGGTTTGATTGGCAGAAGAACCACCCTTATTTGATTGCCGTTTTCGACAGTCTGTGTAAAAGCGGACAGGACGTAGCGCTGCTTCTTCTGGGCGAGGGCCCGCATAGGGAGGAGATCAGGGAAAAGTGCCGGCAGCTTGGCATCGGGGAGAAGGTCAGGTTCCTTGGCAATCAGAAGAGGCCGGAGGACTATTATCAGGCAATGGATATTTTCCTGCTGCCATCCTTCTATGAGGGGCTTCCGGGCGTGTTGGTGGAGGCGCAGGCCGCCGGATTGCGATGTTTTGTGTCGGATACGGTTACGAGAGAGGCAAAGATCACCGATCTGGTCACGTATTTGAGCATCGAACAGCCTGCTCAGGTATGGGCCGATCAGATCCGGAAAGCAGCCTGCTATGAGAGAGAGGATACTTATCAGACGGTGAAGAATGCCGGTTTTGATGTGAGGACACAGGCCGACGGTTATCGCCTTTTCTATCAGAAAGGAGACACTTCCAAGTTATGAAGAAATTGTTATTGATCGTACCGTCCCTGCATCAGGGCGGCCTGGAGAAGGTATGCGCGGTGACGGCCCGGCTTATGCAGCCCTATTTCGATGTAAGGATCGCTATCTTCGATTCCCGCAATGTGGCCTACGATGTCAAGGGGATCCCGGTGACGGATCTTCGGCTTCCCAGCCGGCCGGATAAGATCGGCAAAGTGATCAATGTGATCAGGCGCGGGCTTAAGATCCGCAGACTGAAGAAGGAAGAGAAGATCGATATTGCCTATAGCTTTGGACCGACGGCCAATCTGGCCAATATCGCATCCGGCGGCAGAAGCGAGAAGTGGCTGGGCTTAAGAAGCTATATGGATATGGGCAATCCGAAGCAGATCCGTCTGTTTTGCAGGGCTGCGGACAGGGTGATCTGTTGTTCCGAGACCATATGCCGTGAAGTGCAGGAGAAATACCGGTGCCGTAAGGCGGTGACTTTGCAGAATCCTTTTGACAGGAAGGAAGTGAAGAAGCTGTCAGAACTGGAACAGGCGCAGCTGCCGTGGGATGAGGGACGGATCCTGATTTCCATGGGGCGTGAGGATGTGGTGAAGGGATTCTGGCATCTGCTCAAGAGCTTTGCCCTAGTGCATGAGAAACTGCCAGATACGAAGCTGATGATCATCGGCAAGGGAGAATTTACGCCTTACAGGGAACTGGCACATAAACTTGGTATCGAGGATGCGGTTTATTTTACGGGGCTTAAGAAAAATCCTTATCCCTATCTGAAGAGGGGAAGCCTGTACGTGCTGACTTCCTACTATGAGGGATTTCCCAACGCCATGGTGGAGGCGATGTCTATGGGACTGCCGGTGATCGCCACGGACTGTATGACAGGGCCAAAAGAGATCCTGGAAGATCAATACGGCCTTCTGATCCCCAATATGAGTCAGAAGGAAGACTTCGATCCGCATAATATCACGGAAGAGGAGAGGAATCTGGCGGCGCAGATTGCGGCGCTTTTGGAAGATCAGAATAAAATGGAACATTACCGGAACATGGCGATAAAGCGCGCCGCGGATTATACGACGGAATCCTATATCGAGCGGATCTGCAAGTGGGCAGGGGTTAAAGAGGAAAGATGGAACGGATCAGAGCATTGATAGAGAGTAAACTGCATATGCCGCAGAGAAGACAGCTGCTTGTCCTGATTCCCTTTGTGCTGTTCTACTGTGCTGCAGCCATATTGGGGCAGCTCGAGAAGGCCAGAACGTTGGGGGCGCTTAAGAACCTGGCGAGGATTTTTTTGTGGTTTGCGGGCAGCTACGGGGTTCTGCTTATCCTGTGTATGGTGATTTCAGGCAGAAAAGAGAGAGTGCGTACACGCAGAGAGGGCAGACGGTATCTGTATGTTCTTTTCGCATTGCTATGTCTGCTCTGCTATATGCCCTATTTTCTGATGTACTTTCCCGGGTGGCTGAATAACGACGCAGTCTGGCAGATCGAACAGATCCTGGGGCAGGCGCCGGGATCCAATCACCACCCTTATTTCCATACGCTGATCATGAAAGGCCTTTTTATGGCAGGCAGTCATCTGTCCGGCACATATACGGGAGGTGCGGCATTTTATACTTTCTGTCAGATGGCGGTCATGGCGTTTACATTTGGTTTTTTCCTGTACTGGCTGTACCGGCGGGGAACGCGAATGGTGTGGCTTGCGGCGGCGTTTCTTTTCTATGCGGTTTTGCCGGTCAATGGGATGATGTCGATCTGCATGGGGAAGGATGCATTCTTTACGGCGGCTTTGTTGGTTTTTGCCTGGATGACGGCGGAGCATTGGCCGGATGCGGGAGAAGGCGCGGCCTGGTTTCTTGCAGGGCTTCTTGTCTGCCTTCTTCGGAGCAACGGCATCTTTATCTTCCTGGGAACGGCACTTGTGCTTGTCCTTGTAAAGAGGCGGCGCGGAAGATTCCCGGTCAGGACGGCGGCCTGTGCGGCGGCGGTGCTGGTATGCTATATGGTCTGGCAGGGGCCTGTGCTGCGGGCCCTGCATGTGGAGCAGCCGGATACGATCGAGAGCCTGACGATGCCTGTTCAGCATATACTGTGCGCCTATCTGAAAGGCGGTCATCTGACGGAGGAAGAGATCGCGATGATCGACCGGGTTGTGCCGGCGGATCAGGTGGGGGAGTATTATAATCCCTGGTTTTTTGACATCGTGAAGAATTACATACGGGAAGAGGGCGATCAGCAGGTGATCGCCGATCATAAATGGGACTATTTCAGGCTCTGGCTTCGCGTAGGGCTTCGCAATCCTTTCCAGTATCTGGTGGCACAGGCACGGCAGACGGCCGGTTACTGGGCCATGGATGTTAAAGATTATGAGTATATATACGGTGAGTATTACATGGTGGATAATCCTTTCGGCATCACCACACAGAGGCAGCTTTTTACCTATGATAACGAGCTTGCGATGCATGATTTCCTGATGGGGTTCCAGGATCTGTACAACAAAGTGTGGAGTCTGGGCCTGAATACGTGGCTGATGGTGTTCGGGATGGCTTATATGGCCTATAACAGAAAAAACGGGATGATCTATGTGCCTTTTGTCATGCTTCTTGTGACACTGCTTCTGGCGACGCCGGTCTATAATGAGTTCCGTTATGCATATGGGGTGTTTGCGGCGTTTCCGCTGCTGTTTGCCTATAGCTTTGGAGGTGAGGAACGATGAAAAAATGGTGTAAGGCGTTTGCTTTCCTCGTTCCGCTTCTGTGTATGGTGGCGGCGGTCAACTGGTATGTGGATTCTTATGCATATCTGCGGGTTACCTATGATCAGATCGGGGAGCAGATGGCGGTACATAAGAGGAACGTGGCGGGACTGGAGGAGTCGGATTTCAATGACAGGAAGCTGCTGCTGGCCTGTCTGAAACAGCAGGAAGAGGCGAAAGAAGTGATCGTCGCCGGCTCCAGCCGGGTGATGAACTTCGATCATGAGATGTTCGGCACGGAGTCTTTCTATAATACGGGATTATCCGAGTCAACCCTGATGGATCTTCTGGCGGTGGTGGGAATCCTGGACCGGAACGGGCAGCTGCCACAGAAGATGATCATAGGTGTGGATGCCTTCCTGTTCAATACGAGTCACAATAATGACCGATATAGGGAACTGCAGGCGTATGTGGACTATATGCTTCAGAAACTGGAAGACGGGCGCGGCATAACGGCTCAGACAGAAGATGGGCTGCAGATCAATACGGGACGAGATCACGCAAAATGGCTGTCTTTGGATTATTTTCGTTATAATGTAACGCTTCTGCCGCAGCATAAGCGTTTCCGGGTGACCTATACGACGGACTGGGAGACAGAACAGTATCTGAAGCATTATGACGGCAGCATCGCTTATCAGAGAAGTCTGCGGGAGGTTGACGCGGCGGATGTGGAGGCGCTTACCAGACAGGCCATGGAAGAAGGCGTGGTTTACCGGATGACGGATTATCACCAGATCGATGAACGGAGTATGGAACTGTTTGCGGCAATGACCGCGTATCTGCAGGAGTGCGGCGTGGAGGTGATGTTATACTTGCCACCCTATTCGCCCATGATGTATAATTACATAGAATCTGAGGAACAATACCGAATCACCTTCCGGGTGGAAGAGCGGATCAGACAGATCGCACAGGATACGAATACGGCATTGTACGGCTCCTATGACCCCGCAGGCTGTGGGCTTGCGATGGCGGATCTGTATGATCTCTACCATGTGAAAACAGAGAAGATGATGGACACGTTCTATCCTGTGATCGTGCCGCAGTGAACGGAAGAATATACAGAGAGGTTTATGATATGAAAGCAAATGTTACCTTTTGGCTGGATCGGACGGCAGAGAGGCTGCCGGATAAGACCGCCTTTGCGGATGAGCATAAGACAGTCACTTTCGGGAAGCTGCGTTCACAGGCTATGGCGCTGGGTACGCAGATGGCGAAGATGGGTCTGTTTCGAAAGCCGGTGGTTATCTATCTGGAGAAGGGAGTGGATGTACTGGTGTCCTTTATGGGCGCGGCGTACAGCTGTAATTTCTATTCTCCGATCGATATCGATATGCCGGCAAGCCGCGTCAACAAGATTCTGGAGGTGCTTCAGCCTGCACTTGTGATCACCACGGCCGGCCTTAAGAAGGTATTTGCAGACTATGCCTATGAAGGAGAGTATCTGCTGTTCGAGGAGGCGGTTTTATCCGAAGCGGATGAGGCATGTATTGAGGCGGCGAGAAGCCGGGGAATCGATACGGATCTTCTGTATGTGCTGTTTACCTCCGGGTCTACGGGAGTCCCCAAGGGGGTGACGATCAATCACAGATCGGTGATCGATTATATTGACTGGGTGACGGAGACCTTTGCCATTACCGAGCAGGACAGCTTCGGCAACCAGGCGCCCTTTTATTTTGATAATTCTATTCTGGATATCTACAGTGCTATTAAGAGCGGCGCCACGACCTATATCATTCCGAAGAATCTGTTTGCGCAGCCGGTGCCTTTGTTAGAATATCTGGCAGATAAAAAGATCAATACGATCTTCTGGGTACCTTCTGCCCTGATCGTGGTGGCGAAGCTGAAGGCTTTTCGCAACGTGGATTTATCGGCAACGCTTAAGAGAGTGCTGTTCTGCGGTGAGGTGATGCCCAATAAGCAGCTCAATACCTGGCGTAAGTTCCTGCCGGATGTATTGTATGCGAACCTGTACGGGCCGACAGAGATTACGGACGCCTGTACTTATTATATTGTGGACCGTGAATTTGCAGACGATGAACCGCTTCCGATCGGCATTCCCATGTCGAATACGGATATTCTGGTCCTCAATGACGCAAATGAGCCGGTAAGTGGTGACGAGATCGGCGAACTGTGCGTCAGGGGGACATCTCTTTCCATGGGATATTATAACAATCCGGAGAAGACGAAAGAAGCCTTCGTGCAGAATCCGCTGAATCCTTATGTGCCGGAGATCATATACCGTACCGGCGATCTGGTGAGATACAATGAATACGGGGAGATCCTCTATCTGTCCCGCAAGGATTTCCAGATCAAGCATATGGGACACCGGATCGAACTGGGAGAGATCGAGACGGCCGTATCTTCCCTGGAGGAGATCGCGCTGTGCTGCTGTCTGTATGACGAGAAGCGGCAGAAGATCGTCCTGTTTATCGAGGAGAAGCTTGAAAAAGCCTATATCAATGAGAAGATCTCCGGGCTGGTGCCGGAGTATATGCTGCCGGGCAAGGTGATCACGCTGGAGCGGATGCCCATCAATGCCAACGGGAAGATCGACAGAGTGAAACTGAAAGAATTTTTATAGGCAGCCGCGACAGACGGATGCAGTATATCGGAAAGCAGGAAGGACTGATCCCGAAATGGAGAGTAAAACACGATTTTCCAGGGTTATCATTCTCGGATATGGCAAGGTGACCGGAGAAGTATTACAATATGTATCCGACAGACGAACGGCGTATGGATACGAGCTCGTCTTTATTGAGCACGAGGTGCATTCCTTAAGCGTCACGGAGCGGATCTGTGCACAGAACGGCATCCCGTTCCACCGGATCACGAACCGGGGGACGCTGGGGGCGTTTCTTGACCGGCTGACGGAGCAGACGCTGATCATCAGCGCCAGCAACAATTACCTCTTTCCGGCGTCTCTGGTGGAGAAACCCCATATCACGATCATCAATTTCCACAATGCACTGCTTCCTGCTTATCCGGGAAGAAACGCTCCGACCTGGGTTATTTACCGGGGAGAAAAGAAAACAGGCATTACCTGGCACTATGTGACGGCCGGGGTGGATGAAGGCAGTATCATTATACAGAAGGAATGTGAGATCACTGCGGATATGAAGGCCTATGAGCTGACGGAACGTCTTATGGATCTTGCTTCGGATGCATTCAGAGAATGTTTTGCGGATATCATGGCCGGGTGCGCTCAGACGAGGGAACAGGGCTTTGACCCCGGAAGACGGATGTACCGTTCCCGGGAGATACCGGCGGACGGCATCCTGGATCTGACAAAGGAGCCGGAGGAGATCTACCGTCTGCTTCGAAGCGTGGATTACGGGAAGAATGCCATTTTCCCATGTCTGCGGACGAGCATAGACGGGCGGGAAGCGCAGATTCTTCGATACCGGAAAATTCCGGAAGAGAAACGGAAGGAGGGCGAAGGATTTCTGTATCTGCCGCTTGGAGACGGAGAACTTCTGAAGATAAAATATTGTTTTACGGACAATGACGGTATGTGAGAGGGCCTTGGTCAGAGCAGCGCGTTCTTGGCATGAAGGGGAAAGGAGAAAGAGGAAGATGGAAGAAAAGATCCTGGAAATTTTGGAGGAGCATTGCGAGGAAGCTCTGGATTATGACGGCGACAGCATGATGGAGGATGGGATCATCGATTCCTTTACCGTGATCAACGTCGTAAGCGACCTGGAAGATGAATTTGATATTGAAATTGACGCAAAATATGTAGTGGCGGAGAACTTCAGAAACAAAGAGGCGATCATTGCGCTGGTACAGAGATTATTGGAGGAATAAATGCAGCTCATATCATACGCCTTTGTGATCCTCTGGATGTTCACGTTTGCGTTGTATTATCTCGTGCCGAAGAAGGCGCAGTGGTACGTGCTGTCCGGAGCAAGCCTTCTGTTCTATGTCATTGGCCTTAAGGGATTCCCGGTGGGTCTGCTGTTGACCGGGATTACGACGTATGGCTGCGGCCTGTATCTGGACGGGAATCTGACGCAGGAGAAGGAAGCTCTGCGGCAGTGCAGCGGTAAGGAAGAGAAAAAAGCGGTGAAGGCGGCATTTCAAAGAAGCCGCAGGAGGGTGCAGAGTCTGTATCTTATATGCAATCTGGGCCTGTTACTGTTCTATAAGTATGCCGTGATCGCGGCACCTGTTCTGGAGAGGCTCACGGGTGATCATGCCGGTTTTCTGGGGAAGGTGATCATGCCCCTTGGTATATCCTTTTATACCCTGACAGCGATCGGTTATGTGGTGGATGCCGGCAGGGAAAACTGTGAGGTGGAGAGGAATCCGCTTAAGATTTTACTTTTCCTGGCTTATTTCCCGTCGGTTACCCAGGGACCTTTCACACGCTATCAGCAGATGAAGGAGCAGTTTGAGCGGGAGCATGTGTTCCGGTATGACAGGATGTTACGCGGCATACAGCGCTTTGTCTGGGGCGCTTTCAAGAAACTGGTGATCGCGGACCGGATGGGTATTTTTGTGGACCGGGTTTACGGCATGGAGGTATCTTCCGTGCCGGGCAGTATTCTGATCTGCGCCACGGCTTTGTATATGTTACAGCTGTATGCGGACTTTTCGGGCTATATCGATATGGCGGCGGGGGTCAGCGAGTCTCTTGACATTACCCTGCCGGATAACTTCCGGCGTCCTTATTTTGCCGGATCGGTGGCGGAATTTTGGCGCAGATGGCATATCTCGCTGGGAAACTGGTTTAAGGATTACGTCATGTTCTCCTTCGTAATGTCGGGGACCGGACGAAAGATCGGGAAAGCCTGTAAGAAGAAAGGGAATGGTCTGGGCAGGCAGGTGGTTCCGGTTATCGGTACTATGCTGGTGTGGTTCTTTACGGGGCTCTGGCATGGCCGGACGGTAAGCTATATGTTGTGGGGGCTTTACTACGGTGTGATCATGAGCGTGTCACTTGTGATGGAACCAAACTATGCGGCCTGGAAAGAGAAACTTTCGTGCGCCCGTTAGGGTGTATGCCATAAACCGCCTTTAGCAAGCGGTAGACAA
>CANOCU010000009.1 GCA_947564645.1 uncultured Lachnospiraceae bacterium | reverse complement strand
ATATTCATTTCTTCATATACCTTTGTACATTGACTACATTCTTTCAAGTGTTCTTCTATCTCTATTTTACTTTTCTCACTGACAAGCTGCTCAACATATAATGGCAGCAAGTCCTGTATGATATTACAACTTACTTTCATGTAATCTCCTTTCCATTCACCAGTTTCTGCTGAATCATTATTTTTGCCCTATGATATGTTACACAAGCCCAATGTTCTGATTTTTGAAAAAGTGATGCTATTTCTTTAAAAGACAGTTCTCCGAAAATCCGCAAAGAAAAAATTTCCTTATATGGTTCTTTCAATTCATGCAAAATCTTATGTATCTGAAACGCTGTTTCTCTATCTTCCAATATCTGCATAAATAATTTTTCTTCCACTTCATAATTTTCATATATTTCACCATATGTCACACATTTTTGTTTCCTGCAATATGTAAAAAACAAATTTTTGGCAATAGAACAAAGCCATACACGCATGTCTGAATCGCCTTTGAACATATGAATAGATTTGATCGCCCGATAAATCGTTTCCTGTATCAGTTCTTCTGCCAACTGTTCATCTCTGGAAAGTCCACGCAGGAAACGCAGCACATCTTCATAGTATTTTTCAAACAAGAGATCCGATTTGTCCACTTTGTTTCCTCCTTTCTCTTATAAGACATTCGAACACGGAAAATATCACATAAATTTTTCAATTTTACACAGAACATATTCTTTTTCTCAGTATATTATTTAAAGAACAAATTTTTTACATTATAACATGAACACATGCGTCAGTCTAAGAATAGAATAGCCTTCGCACTCAGGTTATGATATATTTATATTGTAGCAATCAGTATAAACCGCAGCATGAAAGCAGGTGATGATATGGGTATAAGTGATCCGCAGTTTGAAGTATATAACGCTCTGTTAAATTTTGTTGATGAATTGATCGATAAAGAAACCGACGAAAAGGAAAAAGAAAAACTCAAATTTCGTAGGAAAAATATACTGGCAAACAATAAAGAGATAAGTTAACCGCATAGATCACACAATGTAAGGTGTAAAGACTTTTCAATGTTTAAGGCTTTACACCTTTTCATTAAAATGCACAAGAATCTGATTATTGTTTGCAAAAATGAATCTTTTATGGAAATTTGTTATGTCGTTTGCTGTCACTAATAGGAAAGTGCTTCAGGCTGATCGTCTCCGTCTGTTCTCCATCCAGCATAGGCCGTAGGCATACATTGATCTCTTCCGCTCCCGTCCTTCGCACATACACAGCCAAATCGCCCCGGTATGTCTTCCTGCTCCCTGTGCCAAACGGCGTGACATCCGCCAGATCGCCGTTATCCATCCCGGCAAGCTGACCGTCTCCCTGCACCTGCACCCTGACTTCCCGGTCATCCAGCGTCACTTTCCGCCCGTTTTGGTCCGTGAGATGCACAAGAATCTGGTAGAGATATCCCGTCCGCTGTGCGCTCTCCTCCCATGACGTATCTGTCAGAATATCCTTTTCTTTCCAGACAGTCACGGACATTCCCGTGGCGCTCTCCTGCTTCTTTATTTCATCCGAATCAGCGGCTGCTTCTAACATCTCAGCACTCCCGCTTCCGATTCCGTTGTCCGCTTCCGCCGTTTCCTCCCGCCACAACTTCTTTCTCCTGTCAAACTCCGGTTTGGGAAATCCTGCCGTGGTGAGCAGGCCCGCCGGCGAGCCGTGCACCGGCCATCCGTGCGCTTCTCCCAGATAATCGATCCCCGTCCACAGGAACTGGCCGCAGATGTAGGGATGTTTCGTCACCGCCCGCCAGGCCTCCTCACTGTGCCCGTTCTCACTGCCAAGGAATGTCTTATCCGGAAAACGTCCGTGATCTTCTTCATATAAATGCTCTTTATAATTGTACCCCACAACGGAGAGCGCGTCGAAGAAGCCCAGCCGGGAAGACAATTCCGGGAAGGCCGCCGCAACCGTTACCGGCCTGCTGTCATCCTCCTCCCGCACGATCGTCGCCAGTTCTTCCGCCAGCACGGCAAGCCGTTCCATATTGGGTTTATTGCCGTCATACTGCATTTCCGCCGCGGGCTTATTAGCGTCATTGTTGCCGACCATAGTCTGGAACATGGGATGACAGTAAGGATCGTTGGGGTAATCGATCTCGTTTCCGATACTCCACAGGACCACGCTGGGATGGTTCCTGTCCCGGCGCACCATGGCCCGCAGATCTTCCTCATGCCACTGCGGAAAATCCTCATAATACCCCTGATGCCTGGGCGGGTAGACATTGTGCCCTGTGGACCACTTATTCTTCGCATTCTCCCACTCATCGAAAGCCTCGTCCATCATCAGAAATCCCATGGCGTCACACAACTCATACAATTCCGGCATATGCGGATTGTGGCTGCACCGGATCGCGTCACATCCGCATTCTTTCAACAACGCCAGCCTCCTCTGCCACACCTCCGGCCGCATCGCCGCGCCCAGGCAGCCGCCGTCATGATGCACGCAGACGCCCTTGATCTTCCTGTTGACTCCGTTTAAGAAAAAGCCCTGATTCGGCACAAAAGCGATGCTTCTGACACCCACCTTTTCTTCATCCACCAGATATGCCCCGCCGCCGTCCACACTGTACCACACCTGCATCCGGTAAAGATCAGGCGACTCCAGCGACCAGAGAGAAGGGGCTTCCATGATGCCTGACTGCGTAAGCCTGCCCCGTTCCCCTGCCGCCAGCGCGATCACCCCGGTAAATTCCGCCGCTATGCGTTCCTGTCTGTCAAGAAGGATTGTCCTGATCTCCAGGCTGACCGGCGCTTTCGTGTCGTTTACCGGCTCATGGAGCACCGAAATCTGCGCACGAACTGCCTGTGCCGCAGACAGCGGTTCCGTTCCGGATATCTGTTCCGATCCGGATACACGTTCTGTCCCGGATACCTGCTTCGCCCCGGATATTTGTTCTATTCCGGATACCTGCTTTGCCCCGGACATCTGTTCTATTCCGAATACCTGTTCTACCTCGGATATCTGTTCCGATCCGGACGCATGTTCTTCTGCCGAAACAACTCCGTTGTCCTGCCCCAATATCCTGTCTGTCCGGAACGTACACCCGTACTCCGCCGGATGCACCGGCTCTTCGATCAGCAGCGTCACCTTCCTCGTGATGCCGCTGCCCGTAAACCAGCGGGAATCGGACAGATCATTGTGCACCACCCTTACGCTGATCTCGTTTTCCTCTTCTCCGAAGAGCGCCTGCTCACTGATATCATAGGAGAAAGACACATATCCGTTCGGTCTCTTCCCCAAATAGTAGCTGTTACAGAAAACCTGGCTGTTCTTATACACGCCGTCGAAACAGAGCCGGATCCGCTTGCCCCGGTATGTCTCCGGCATACAAAACCGCACCCTGTACCATCCGGTTCCGCCCTGCAGATAACCCGTCCCACTGGAATATGCCCTGGAAAAAGGCGCTTCCACCGACCAGTCATGGGGCACCATCACCGTCCGCCAGCTGCTGTCGTCGTATCCCTTATACCAGGCTTCCTCGCACTCTCCCAGATGAAAGCGCCAGTTCTCTTTCAGTTCTATCTTTGTTGTATTCATGCTGTAAGTTCCTTCTTTCCGTTTCTATATCTGTTTTTATTGCTCTCTTCGCTTTTTGAAATCGGTTTCAAATATTACAATAGCAAATATCCGTGGAATTATCAAGATACTATATTGAACCGTTATCCCTGATGAAATTTCTCGAAGCGTTTCAACGCCGTCTGAATGCTTTTTTCCATGGTCTGCGTCACTTTCACGTCCGGTTCATACCACAGATTGACTACGTCCAGTTTCCTGTTTTTTCTGTCGTACACCATTTCGATCCTGCCGGCAAAGCGCTCCCCATACAGGACCGGCAGTACATAGTATCCGTATTTTCGTTCCGCCCTGGGCGTGTAGATCTCCCATTTATAAGAAAAATCAAAGAGATTTTTGATCAGATTTCTATCCCACATCATATTATCTAATGGTGCAATGAACTCACATCTCTTCCTGCCGACCGTCTCACTGCTGACACGGTCGAGCAGGGCTATGTCCTCCGCCAGGCAGTATAAGGGTTCGCCGACTGACTCCACATGAATGGGAATAATACGGGATTCCTCCTGCAGTTCGGCAAAAATATCGTTCCGCTCCTTTGCCTTCAGCCCTGGAATGCCCAGCCACGCATCGGAGGCACGGTTCCACAATAACCCTACGGATCCGATTCTTTGCAGGACACGCCACTTCCTGTGCGCATGATCGTCAGAATACGGATCGGCTGCCCCGAGAATGTCCGCCGGAATACAATTCCCGATCAGATCGTAGTATTTCAGATTCCCATCCTTGTGGTGTATCGCCAGTTCCCCGCTGAAATACATATGTTCCAGCGCCGCCCGGGAAAGCTTCGTCTCGCTCCAATACCAGTCTACTTTCTGCGGCAGATTCAGATCCGCACTGCGAAGCGGTCCTCTCCCGGCAATCGCCGCAATGATCTCGTCATGCACCTGCCCGATCCTGGCATGGCTTCTCTCCCAGTTTCTGTGATTTTCACGTTCTCTCTCGAAATACTTCCAATTCTCCACCGGCATGATCGACAGATTTTTGTCAAAGTAATCGATCAGCTGCCTGTCCACATACAGCAGTTCATACAGCATGGATTTCGTAAATCCACCGATTCTGGACTGCAGGACAAGTTCTGCATTCTTGCCGCACACGTCGATCGGATCAAATTGGATACACCCGGCCTGCCGCACGAAATCAAGGATGCCCTGCTTCCCTCTGAATCTGCGCTCTCCCCACAGTCCCTGCTTAAGCAGTATGTATCTTCGTGCTTCCTTCCCGCTTAAGTATCTTTCAGACATCTTCTTCCTCCAATCGCAGCCGTTGAATCTATTATTTCCTAACCGTCTCCAAGGCAACAGGCAATATCCTCCTGTCGTCCCTTGCGGGTTTTATCTGAAATGTATTATAATTTATTATCTGCGAAGATACAACGACAGGATTGATTCAGAAAACAGGAAAGGCTTGGTGCACAAATGACACAGACACAGGCAATCAGAACAGCATGGGAAGAACAACCGGATTGTTTTCCGGAATTTTTGCAGGAAAACGCTGACATTTTTCCAAAGATAAGCACGGCGCAGAAAAAAGAAAACGAATCGCTTGTACAGGAGTTTTCCCAGAAAGCGCAGAAGAAGCTGCGCCAAAAGCCAAAAAGCAGGGAAGCGCAGGATGCATTGGCGCAGGAACTGGAACAGGATTTCTCGGAGTTTCTTGGCAGGGAGAAGATACTCTGCCTGTCTGGTCAGATGTCCCCTCAGCTGCTTGATGCCTTTCAACGTGAGACGAAATGTTTTATAGAGAATGTCCGGAAATTTGACGAAGAGCTTCGCCCGGAGCAGATCTGGCAGGCCTTGCGCAATTATTTTATCTATGCCATGATCGTTGACATGCAGGGAGCCGAACAGCACGCAAAAGATCCGATCCTTGCATACAGCCTGCTCTATCCGTATACCGACAATTATATTGACGACGCACAGATCACAGGGCCGGAGAAAGAACGTTATAACCGGATGATCGCCTCGAAACTGAAAGGGGAAGCCGCCGCGCCCCGGAATCCACTGGAAGACAAAACCTGCCGTCTCCTGGATATGATCCTCACCGCATACGCAGGCCCCAGGCAGAAAAAGATCGCAGAAACCCTGCTGCAGCTTCTGGAAGCCCAGACCTGCAGTATCAGACAGCAGAAAACAGATGTGACAGGCGAACAGATCCTGGAAATATCCATGTGGAAGGGGAGCACTTCCGTGTTGGCAGATTATCTTTTTGCTGCGGAGGAATGGGCAAAATACGAGGAAGCTTTCTATCTGAAATTCGGATTCCTTCTGCAGCTGGTGGATGATCTGCAGGATATCGAGGAAGACAATGCCGCCGGAAGCCACACACTGATGACTGAAGCCAACCGCCATCAGTGCTTAGAGCAATACGTCAATCGCCTGCTTTGGTTCACCTGGAACGTAATCCGGGACTTTGAGCCGGTCAATCCGTCGCTGAAAGGATTCGTGCTGAAAAACTGCGTGGAGATCTCTCTTTTGTCCGCAGCCATGAATCAGCCGTTTTTTTCCAGGAAATACATAAAAGCACTGGAGCCGTATCTGCCGTTCTCTCTGGACTTCTTGAAGAAGAGGAAGAAGCAGCTATTACAAAGCATGAAATAAATCATATTCTCATGGAATGCGTATTCCGGGAGCAGAATATAAAATGAAAATCCTATTGACACTTACTGTTTCCGGTGCTACAATCAATTCCAGTTCAGCAATTTAATACTTCAAACCGATGAAGCGGAGATAACGGCAATAATGCCCTTACAGAGAGCCTGTGATGCTGAGAAACAGGCGGGAAACAAGTTGTCAAATGGACCGCGGAGGGCGCAGTCAAATGTGGCTTACACAGAGTATTCTGCGACGTTGCAGGCAGACGTCATTTGCCGGGGATATGTTGGTATCCTGCTAAGCGCACGGGTTATGCCGTGAATTCAAGGTGGCACCGCGGATAATTTTGTATTGTTCGTCCTTGACAGATTGTAGCAGTCTGTCAGGGGCGTTTTTTATTTGTTCCTATGACAGATCAGTAAAAAGGAAATGACGGAGGTACAGATTATGATCAAAGAAGCAATCGTAAAAATCGTAAACAAAGGGGATCTTACCTATGAGGAAGCCTACACCGTTATGAATGAGATCATGAGCGGTGAGACCACCCCTACCCAGAACGCTGCCTTTCTTGCGGCGCTTTCCACGAAAAGCGCCAGGGCCGAGACGACGGACGAGATTGCCGGCTGTGCGGCGGCCATGAGGGCACACGCAACGAAAGTGGAAACCGATATGGATCTTTTCGAAATCGTGGGCACCGGCGGCGATAACGCCGGAAGCTTCAACATCTCCACGACTTCCGCCCTGGTAGCGGCGGCAGGCGGGTTAAAAGTCGCCAAACACGGCAACCGTGCGGCGTCTTCCCAGTGCGGGACGGCGGATTGTCTGGAGGCCCTGGGCGTCAACATCCAACAGAGCCCGGAAAGATGTAAGGAGCTGCTGCGCGATGCGGGGATGTGCTTCTTCTTTGCCCAGAAATACCATACTTCCATGAAATATGTAGGCGCTATCCGCAAAGAACTGGGCTTTCGCACCGTATTTAATATCCTCGGCCCCCTCACCAACCCCGGCATGCCTTCCATGCAGCTTCTCGGCGTATATGACGAATATCTGGTGGCGCCGCTGGCACAGGTACTGATCAATTTGGGCGTCCGGCGGGGCATGGTGGTGTACGGGCAGGATAAGCTGGATGAGATCTCCTTAAGCGCGCCGACTACGGTATGCGAGATCCGCGACGGATGGTTCCGGTCTTATGTGGTTGCCCCGGAGGATTTCGGCTTCGAGCGCTGCCGGAAGGAAGATCTGCAGGGCGGAACACCGGAGGAAAATGCAAGGATCACCCTTGCCGTTCTGCAGGGGGAACAAGGATACCGTAGGAATGCCGTATTGATGAATGCCGGCGCGGCGCTGTATATCGGCGGCAAAGCCGACAATATGAAAGACGGCATCGTCCTTGCAGCCCGGATCATCGATTCCGGTAAAGCCCTGGAGACATTAAACAGACTGATCGAGATCAGCAACCTCCCGGAGGCAGACAATGCCGAAACCCGCGAAGCACTCTAAGGTTTCCCGAACGCAGAATTCCGTTTTTGAGATGAGCGCGAGCATAAGATGGAAATGAAAATTTCTAATCACGAGAAATGGAGTAAAACATGGAAGAAAAAAACAATGCCACCATATTAGACCAGCTTGCCGACTACGCCAGAGAGCGCACCAGGCAGGCGAAAGCAAAGATCCCGCCCGGAGAGATCAAGCGGCAGGCTCTGTCCCTGCCCAGAGGAACCTTCGCCTTTGAGCAGGCGCTGCGCAAACCGGGGATTTCTTTTATCTGCGAATGCAAGAAGGCCTCCCCCTCCAAGGGCCTGATCGCCCCTGACTTTCCCTGCCTGCAGATCGCCAGAGACTATGAGGCGGCAGGAGCCGACTGTATCTCGGTGCTGACCGAGCCGAAATGGTTTCTGGGAAGCAATTCCCATCTGCAGGAAATCGCAGACGCGGTAACGATTCCCTGTCTGCGGAAGGATTTTACGGTGGATGACTATATGATCTATGAGGCAAAGACGCTGGGTGCATCGGCAGTGCTTCTCATCTGTGCGATCCTGACAGCGGAAGAGCTCAGAACCTCTATCGATCTCTGTGACGCCCTCGGGCTCTCCGCGCTGGTAGAAGCCCACGATGAGGCTGAAGTGGAAATGGCGTTAAAGGCAGGCGCCCGCATCATCGGCGTCAATAACCGGAATCTCAGAGACTTTTCCGTGAATACCGATAACAGCCGCAGGCTGCGGGAACTGATTCCCCGCGACAGGCTGTTTGTATCCGAAAGCGGTGTCAGCGGCCCACAGGACGTGGCAAAGCTGCGCGACATCGGCGCGGACGCCGTGCTGGTCGGTGAAGCGCTGATGCGGGCGCCGGACAAAAAGGCCATGCTGGCCAGACTGCGGGGTACAACACGATGACGAAGATAAAGCTTTGCGGCCTGACCAGAGTCTGCGATATCGAGGCGGCAAACGAACTGAAACCGGAGTATATCGGATTCGTATTTGCACCAGACAGCCGCCGGTATGTGACGCCCCACAAAGCGCAGCAGTTAAGACAGATGCTCGATCCCGGAATCAGGGCGGTGGGCGTGTTCGTGAGAGAGAACGCAGCAACGGTTGCCGCCCTGTTAAACAGCGGCATGATCGACATCGCCCAACTCCACGGCGATGAAGACGAAGCATACATCAGACAGCTGCGAACGCTTACCGACAAGCCTCTGATCAGGGCTTTCCGTATCAGAACAGCTAATGATCTTGAAGAGGCCGCGCGGTACAGCGCCGATCATATCCTGCTGGATTCCGGCCAGGGTACGGGAACGGCCTTTGACTGGCAGCTGCTCCGGAACTTTTCAAGGCCCTGTTTCCTTGCCGGAGGGCTTACCCCTGACAATGTGGGGAGCGCGGTCAGACTGCTGCACCCTTACGGGGTAGATGTCAGTTCGGGCATCGAGACTAACGGATTAAAAGATAAGGACAGGATGGCGGCATTTACAGCCGTCGTCAGAAAGGAAGATGATCATGACAAATCCTAACGGACGCTTCGGCATTCACGGCGGACAGTACATTCCCGAAACACTGATGAACGCGGTGATCGAGCTGGAAGAAGCGTATAACCATTATAAGAAGGATCCTGCATTTAACGCAGAACTCACTGAACTTCTCAACGAATATGCAGGCAGGCCGTCACGGCTGTATTATGCCGAAAAAATGACCAAAGATCTGGGCGGCGCCAGAATCTACCTCAAGCGGGAAGATCTCAACCACACCGGGTCACACAAAATCAACAATGTGCTGGGCCAGGCGCTGCTTGCGAAAAAGATGGGGAAGACCCGCCTGATCGCCGAGACCGGAGCCGGCCAGCACGGCGTAGCCACAGCCACTGCCGCTGCGCTTATGGACATGGAATGCGTTGTGTTTATGGGAGAGGAAGACACCGTCCGGCAGGCGCTTAACGTGTACCGTATGCGGCTGCTGGGCGCGGAGGTGGTTCCCGTTAAGACCGGTACCGGAACCCTGAAAGACGCCGTGTCCGAGGCCATGCGCGAATGGACTTCCCGCATCAGCGATACCCATTACTGCCTTGGTTCCGTTATGGGACCCCACCCCTTCCCGGTCATCGTCCGGGATTTTCAGGCAGTCATCTCCAGAGAGATCAAAGATCAGCTCCAGCATAAGGAAGGCAGACTTCCCGATGCCGTCATTGCCTGCGTCGGCGGAGGCTCCAACGCGATCGGCAGCTTCTACCACTTTATCGAAGAGAAAGGGGTACGGCTGATCGGATGCGAGGCCGCCGGCAGAGGCGTAGACACGTTTGAGACGGCTGCTACGATCGCCACCGGGAGACTGGGCATTTTCCACGGTATGAAATCCTACTTCTGCCAGGACAAATACGGGCAGATCGCGCCGGTCTACTCGATCTCCGCAGGACTTGACTATCCGGGTATCGGACCAGAGCATGCGCATCTGCATGATATCGGCAGAGCCGAATATGTACCCATAACCGATGAAGAGGCTGTGAGCGCCTTTGAATATCTGGCCAGAACGGAAGGGATCATTGCGGCGATCGAGTCGTCTCATGCCATTGCCCACGCAAGGAAGCTCGCGCCCACAATGGACAAAGACAAGATCATCGTAATCACAATCTCGGGCAGAGGCGATAAGGACTGCGCCGCCATCGCCCGTTACAGAGGGGAGGATCTTTATGAGTAATATCAGGAAAGCTTTTGAGAACGGAAAGGCGTTTATCGCCTTTATCACCTGCGGCGACCCGGATCTGGAAACCACCGGCGCTGCCGTCCGTGCCGCCGTGGAAAACGGCGCGGATCTGATCGAACTTGGCATTCCCTTTTCCGATCCCACCGCAGAAGGCCCGGTCATCCAGGGAGCAAATCTAAGAGCGCTGCAGGGCGGCGTTACGACGGATCAGATATTTGCCTTTGTCAAAGAGCTTCGACGCGATGTCAAAGTGCCGATGGTATTTATGACTTATGGGAACGTAGTGTTCTCTTATGGTGCTGAAAAATTTATCTTTGCCTGTCGGGAAATTGGAATAGACGGCCTGATCCTGCCTGACCTGCCCTACGAGGAGAAAGAAGAATTCCAGCCTCTCTGCACGCAATATGGTGTGGATCTGATATCGTTAATCGCCCCCACCTCCGCGGACCGGATCGCCATGATCGCCAAAGAAGCCGAAGGGTTCCTGTACATCGTCTCCAGCCTTGGCGTTACAGGCACAAGGAGCGAGATCAAGACCGATCTGACATCTATCATAGATGTGGCGCGGCAGCATACGGACATTCCCTGCGCTGTCGGCTTCGGCATCTCCACCCCCGGGCAGGCCCGGAAAATGGCATATCTCTCGGACGGCGTCATCGTCGGTTCCGCCATCATCAAGCTGCTCGCACAATACGGCAAGGACGCACCGTCCCATATCGGCGCATATGTAAAGTCGATGAAGAATGCCATTCGCTCGATAGAGTAAATCGTTGTGCCGGATATTGATATGGCTGATTCCAATGAGGATACCGGTTAATATTCCTATTGATATAGTAGGTAATACATGCTAGTATTTACCTATCCAATTGATAGGTTTTGTTGAAAGGGGAAATGAATTATGTCTGATTACAAATTTGAAACACTGCAGCTTCATGTTGGCCAGGAGAATCCTGATCCTGCCACCGATGCCCGCGCCGTGCCGATCTACGCCACCACCTCCTACGTATTTCATGACTGCGCACATGCGGCGGCCCGGTTCGGCCTTGCAGATGCCGGCAATATCTACGGCAGACTGACCAACTCCACACAGGATGTACTGGAACAGAGAGTGGCCGCTCTGGAAGGCGGCGTCGCGGCTCTGGCGCTTGCTTCGGGTGCGGCGGCCATTACCTATACGCTGGAAGCACTGGGCCAGAACGGCGGCCATTTCGTCGTACAGAAGACGATCTACGGCGGCAGCTATAACCTGTTGGCACACACCCTTCCGAACTTTGGCATTACGGCCACTTTCGTCAATATTCATGATCTTGCCGAGGTGGAAGCCGCCATTCAGGACGATACCCGAGCGATCTACATAGAAACCCTGGGCAATCCCAACAGTGATATTCCGGATCTGGACGCCCTGGCGGCGCTTGCGCACAAACACGGCCTGCCGCTGGTGGTGGATAACACCTTCGGCACACCGTATCTGATCCGGCCCATTGAACATGGTGCGGATATTGTAGTACATTCCGCCACGAAGTTTCTCGGCGGCCACGGCACCACTCTTGGCGGTATCATCGTAGACGCGGGAAGATTTGACTGGACGGCAAGCGGAAAGTATCCTGCCATTGCGGATCCCAATCCCAGCTATCACGGTATATCCTTCGTAAAAGCGGTGGGGCCCGCGGCATTCGTGACCTATATCCGCGCGATCCTGCTCCGGGATATGGGCGCAACCATCTCTCCTTTTGCAGCCTTTCTGTTACTGCAGGGCATTGAAACGCTGTCCCTGCGCCTGGAACGCCATGCGGAGAATACGGGAAAGGTGGTCGAATTCTTAAGGAAACACCCCCAGGTGGATAAAGTCAATCATCCGTCTCTGCCGGAACATCCCGACCATACATTGTACCGGAAGTATTTTCCTAATGGAGGCGCTTCCATCTTTACCTTTGAGATCAGGGGCGGCGCCGCGGAGGCGCACAAATTTATCGACAGCCTGCAGATCTTCTCCCTGCTTGCCAATGTGGCGGATGTCAAGAGCCTCGTGATCCATCCCGCCACGACTACCCACAGCCAGCTTAGCGAGGATGAACTGGCCGAGCAGGAGATCAGACCCAATACCATCCGACTTTCCATCGGTACCGAGCATATCGACGACATCATTGCAGATCTGCGGAAAGGGTTTGACGCGGTTAAGGAGGCGTAGCGCACTGCGCGACGCTGCACAAATTGCATAGATACAGGAAAACAAAACAACATGGGAAACCGGACAGACTACATCCGAATCCATACCACGGCTGATAACCGGATCCAAACGGCATCGGCTGTGGTGTAACACCCTAATTTTGCACATTATCATCCTTAAGGATACTTTCATATCTGCGCAGCTGCATATGCAGTACCGCAAGTGCTCTGGAATCCGGCTCCCGTTCCAGCTTTTCCTGTAATGCAGGATAATTGATCCTTAACCCGAATCCCAATTCCAGCGCCTGCCGTTCCAGATTCGCACAGAAAGGATGCCCTGTCGCTTTCTCTATATTCCCGGCCAGCGAATCCTCATGATCATACCTGCCAAGATCACTCAACAATGCATTTCCATTATCAAATACAGGCGCGGTTCTGTATTGCCCTGCATTGCTGTTTACCAGGATACCAATATTATTAAAATGTCTGTCTACGTTAACGATCAGCATATCAAACGTCAACAATCTGCCAAGATATTCCCGGATATTGATTCCCGTACAGTTCTCTGTAAACGCTACAACATAATCAATTCTTTCCGCCACACTATCATAGATCCTGATTCTCTCCGACAACTGGCCGCCATGATAGATATCATAAAGTCTCTGCAGACTGATATAGGACTCCCCGTCTCTAAGGAAATTGAAGGAACGACAGCCATCCTTCCCATTGATCTTGCAGCATTCATATTCCACATAATCGTCTATATTAGAGCATGAAAGAACGACGGAAGCCAAATACTCAGCCCTGCCCTCATATCCGTTTCTGTTCTGTTTATACCAATAACCCTTGTTATAATATTTTCTCTGTGTTCCTATGCTGCTTCCGGATACCATGACCATCGCTTCCGGAGATAACGCATCATCCGCTATCTTCTCCATCTGACATCCTCCCAGTTCATTTCTTCCCCTTCAAATCTGATCCACAGATCATCTTCCCAGGTAACGCCGTGCGTGATCCGATTCCACTCCCATGGATTATTATCGTGCAACCCCGCCTGTCGTAGAATTTCCTGCAGATCTTCCCGTCCGTCCTCATAGCAACTGCTTTTAAGAAAATTATAAACACGATTGATCGACAGATCATTTCCTCCAAAGGGCTGAATTATGGAGTCCGGAACAAGCTTATCGATTCTGACTGCCAGGTGATCATCCGAAATCCACACCCTGGCGACCTGTTCATTTTGATGCATTACTGTAAAATGATACATAAATAACTGTCTCCGCGCTGCCATTATTTTCTTACTTCTATTATTGTACAACGCATGTTTCCCTATGAAAAGTAATTTTCTACGAAAAAGCTGCCCGTTAAAAGGCAGCTTCGATTCCTTCAAAGTTTATCTTCTTCTCTTCCCCGTTCTTTAAGCGCACCGCCACCGTACCGTAAGCGCCGACCTGATAGGTATCCTCATAGACGATTTCCCGGATCGGGAACAGTTCTTCCTCCGAAAAGGCACAGCCCGACACGTCCCCCTCGGGAAATTCCGCCGTGATAACCTGGGAGATCAACAGATACGGTTCCGCGCCGTCATACTGTTTCCGGCTCTGCATGGACGCGCTGATCACAAGGGAATGCTCCGAATCCGGATTGGTCCCGCTGCTGTGTATCACATCCATCTCCTCCCAGCCCCGGTAACAGGTCATGGCCATCTGCCGCTGTACGCCCCGGTGATCGTAGCCGATCAGAATGACCGCCTGCGCCCTGCTGCCATCCGGCAGTGTCTGCTCTTTCCGTATGATCTCCGTCGCCCTGCCGTCCGCACCGGGATTGTCCGGGAATCCATAGGAACCCAATGTCATCCTCACGGGGCGCTTAACTAACCGCAGCTTATCCACGCGCAGGATTCCCCTGGCCACCGGGAAATCCGCCAGATTAATGGCCTGGAACCAGTGCTGTTCCGTCTCCAGATTCCCGTTGAAAAACTGTCTGCGGTAGAGAACACCGTCCCGCTCCCCGCACCAGAAGGTCATGTTTCCCCGTAAAGGCTCTTCGGCGCCGTTCTCAAACAGCAGATACTGCTGCGATTCGCAGGACGGGGCCGGTGTAGACTCCCACGGGTATTTCGTATTATAATTCAGCTTGCCGTAATTCCAAATGCTGTGAATATCCTGCGCCGTCTTGAACACCTTGCCGCTTCTAAGGATCGTCTCTCCGTTAGCCGCATGGTTCGTAAAACAGAGCGCCGGCCCGGGCAGTACCGTCTCCTTTACTTCCTCCGCCCCCAGCCTCTCCCACGTCCCGTTGTTCTCCACGGCCGTCCAGAAAGGATGCTCAGCCGGCAGTTCCAGGCACAGGAACGCTTTACCAAGCCACAGCGGAGATTCCGCACAGGAATACCCCTGTACCAACGGCGTAAACTGTCCGTAGAACCCAAGCGTCGGCACGCCCTGATACAGGAAGTCGTCTCTGGTCAGAAACTGCAGCAGGGAACCGGACGCCACCCGCCTTGCGAGTCCGGGATCCGCCGCCGGATCATGCAGGAAAAAGTTGGCGCACAGAGGCGCGGTCGCCGCATGCCGGTAAATACAGCTTCGGCCCCACATATTCGTATAGCCGTCCCGGTCAAAGAAGTCCGGATAGGTCCGCATCAGTTGATTGGAATTCTCCTCGAAACGCCGCGCCAGATAAGGCTCGTTCTCATAGCCGTACCACTCGTTCCAGATCGGGGCATAGAGATTGAATGCCCAACAGGAATAATAATCAAAGCTTTGGCCGTCCCGATACCATCCGTCTCCCACCGTATAGCTTAGGACTGCCTGGGCATGGTCCACCATGATCTCCCTGTCGATCTCATAACCCTCCTGATGCAGAAAGGCCAGATCCAGCATATTGAAAAACCGCCAGTTCTGCGGCACCGTATTGGCGTGCCCGAAGCTGGAGAGCAGCGCCGCCACCGTGTCCTTCTCTTCCTGTGTGTATTCTGCCCAAATCTGTTCCCGGCACGCATGCAGGCCGATCACCAGCGCGCAGCTTTCCACCGTCTGCTGATAGGCCCGAAAAGGATCCTCATATCCGTTACTCGCCTGCATGTCCTCATAGTTGCCCACATACACGGCATCCCCCTTCGTGCAGGCCCGCAGGATATGTTTCTTATAATAGTCGCGCAGCCTGATGCCGCAAACTTCGATATCCGGTTCGTTCCGGATCATAACCGACGCGATAAAGAACGAACGCGTCAGTCCTTCGAAGATTTCGGCTTTGCGTTCAATCTCCTGCCGCTCCTTCGGCGCATCCAGATGCGGATAAGTCACCTTCGTCTCCTTCCGCGGCATGACAACCGGGTCTTCTATGCCCGGGATGTTGCCGAATACCCCTTCCAACAGGTAGCGCCCTGCCGCCAGCCAGTGCTTTCTTGTCATTCCCGTATAGGGACTTAACGTGTAATCCGGATCTTCTACTTGAAATACCATCCTATTATCCTCCAATATGTAACCGGTTTCAATTACTGTTATTTTATCAATTTAACTTTTCACAGTCAAACAAATGATACCATTTCTGCTCATCAAGTTACGATTCAGCCTTCCACAGCCCTGTTATGTCGTTTACTATACCTCACCGGAACAGCGTGCAGTTCCCGGATTCCCGATAGTACCGCACCCTCTCTTCCAGATCCAGCCGTCTGCAGCCAAGCGCCGCCGCCAGGCAGTCCATGCAGAGAAACTCCCTGGCATTGCGGCTGACCATCTTCCGGTAAATACCCTGGTCGTCCCAGCTAAGCGGCGCGGCGCACTGATAACACAGACTGCTGTCACGCCCGCTGCCGCTTTTGCCATCATTCATCATGCCACAGCCTTTGCTGTCATCCGTCATGCTGCACCTTTTGCCGTCATTCATCATGCCGCCGCCTTTGCCATCATCCGTCATGCTGCAGCCTTTGCCGTCATCCATCGTGCTGCACCTTTTGCCGTCATCCGTCATACTGCAGCCTTCCCCGCAGGATCAGGCAGTCATGGGACTCCACGGTGGCTGCGAACCGCTCCCGGAAGCTGCCCAGTTCCTTTTGCCCAAAGCAGTCATAAAGCGAAAGCGCCGCTCCACAGCCATAAGTAATGCCTAGATCCCAGAACTGCAGCGGGATTTCCCGTCGTCCCTCGCCCAGATTAAAGAAACCGATCGCCAGTTCTCCGTCCGACAGAACCCTGACCAGCACGAAGCATCCGCTGTTGCCCAGCCACTGCGGTTCCGGATTGACCACATAGCTGCCTCTGGACTCGGGATCCTGGCTGATCCGGATCAGATCCGGATTCAACAGCACAGCCTTCGTCGCCTCGTCTGCCTCCCGCACGTCGCAGCCGATCATCAACGGCGACCCCATCATGCACCACAGCGCAAAGTGCGTCCTGTATTCCGCATCCGTGCATCCGCCGATCTTCCCGATAAAATCATTGTTGCTGCCGCCATGCATCCCCACCACCAGCATATCCATATCGTTGTGACAGAAACTGCCGGTATAACTCATCTTGTCAATCTGGGAGAGCGCGATCTTCTTGATGGATTCCCAGTTATCCTGAATGTCGCCGGTAGAACGGTACATGTGCGCCCCCGCGGAACGGATCCAGCCATGCACATTGTCCTCGCCCCAGTTGCAGGCCGAAAAGAGGATGTCCCGCCCGGAATTGCGAAGCGCCAGCGCCATCCGGCGATACAGCAGTTCCCCATCCATTGTGCGCGGCTTATAGCAATAATCGTACTTCAGATAATCGACACCCCACTCGGCAAACTGTCTCGCGTCCTCGAACTCATGCTCGAAGCTGCCCGGATAACCGGCGCAAGTATGAGTGCCCGCGCAGGAATACATACCGAATTTCAACCCTTTGTCATGTATGTAATCCGCAAGCGCCTTCATGCCGCCGGGGAATTTCTCCGGATCCGCCACCAGATTGCCCTTGGCGTCGCGCTCTTTCAGACTCCAGCAGTCGTCGATCACGATATATTCATACCCTGCGTCCCTGTACCCTTCCGCGACGAATACGTCCGCCACCTGTCTGATCAAATCTTCGTTAATATCCCATGTAAAAGTATTCCACGAATTCCACCCCATAGGCGGGCAAAAACCTGTCTGTCCTGCTGTCATCATTCTCATCCTCGCTTTCTTTTTCCAGGATTACCAGATAAAGAAATCCTTCTTCATCAGCCGCAGTACGGCCTCGGCAAAGAAATAATCCCCGTAAATAATCGACACCTGCTGCCGGTCGCCCTGTTCGTGATAAGCCACCTTACCCATCCCCAGGATCCCGTCCTCTTCCTCATTCCAATTGCAGAACTTCTCTTCCATGGCGCGCAGCATCCGCAGCGCCGCCTGCTCATAGAGCGGCTTTTCCAGTTCCGTCACGTGAGCAGCAATCTCCAACAGGCCGCACACCGCACAGGCGCCTGCCGTGGCATCATAATAAAGAGGCTCCGCCGGCGCGCGAAAATCACACAGCGGCAGGAAATCGTGCACCGCAGCGTTGGCAATAAAATAATGCGCCACCCGCTTCGCCGCGTCCAGGTATTTCTGCTCCTTCGTATGGGCATAACTGATTGCAAAACCGTAGACAGCCCATGCCTGTCCTCTGGACCAGGACGAGCCCTCCCCGTATCCCTGGCCCCCGGGCAGTTCTTCCACTGCTCCCGTCTCCGGATCTAAGATCGCGATATGATTACAGGAACCGTCCGGCCGCAGAACCTTCTCCATAGCCGTATCCGCATGCCGCTTCGCGATCGCCGCGAAACGTGGATCGCCTGTCTGCTCCGAAGCCCAATACAGAAGCGACAGGTTCATCAGGCAGTCCACGATCATCCAACCTGCCTTGTCTTCATTCCATGCGCGGATATAATTACCCAGCACATTAAACCGTCCTGCCAGCAGATTAGCCGCATGCTGCCCTCTGACATAAGATTTACGACTGCCCGTAAGCCGATAGTCGGCCACCGCCGTATGCATCCACATGAATCCCACATCATGATACAGATTCTCGTACTCTTCCAGCGAACGGTCCAGCCTCTCTTCCACCTTCTCGGCGCTTTTGCGGTACTCCGATCTGTCCGTGGCATGATACATCTGCCAGAGAAGCCCGCCCCAGAAACCGTTCGTCCACCAGGCGATATCCTTTTCGCCCCAGTCCTCAAGATACCTGCCGTTCTCCGGTATATAAGGGATCCTGTCCCCCAGGCGCTCACATTCCCGCAGTACCTTCCGATCCAGCTTCCCGAATACTTCCTGCAGCCACTCTCTGTCCTTTTCCTTTAAAAAATCCTGCATATTGATCTTCCCCCTTGTCTTTGCAGTCTCTGATATTCTTGTTTCTTATTGTACCAATAAGCCTTTCTTTTTTCTATAGCTGTTTTAAGATTCCTTCTTCCAGTTCCAGCTACGGCGCCAGGTCCCGAATCGCCGGATCTGCTGTTTTCAGCATCTGTGCCAGCCATTTTTCTCTCGTGGTCATATTTGTGTCCTCCTGTTTTTTCCTGATCTGTTATAGTATTATAGTTCGTTGCTTTCATCAAGATGCACAATATATGATTCTTTGACAACCTGCCGGCCGGTGAAAAATACTCCGCTGTCAGGCCCGTCATACAGATCGGGCTCCTGAACTTCTGTCTCTTTCCTGGCCAGCCGGAATTTTATGCTACATATCAGCTTTTAAATGTTAAGAATCACACGTTATATAGTGACAAGCTTCGCCTCTCTGTGTTAGACTTAACATGTATCGATCTCGCAACTGTAGAAAACAAATCCCATCAACTTGACTGTTGGGCCAGATTCTTCAAAGCCACTACCTGGGAGGAACTTAATATGCTTACTCGCGATAATAAAATTCTCAAAGAAGCCGCTGCCACCGTATATCAACTCACGAAAGAAGAGCAGATCCGTATGGAATGCGAAGCCCGTGAAGATTTCTACCGCACCCAGCGCGGCATTCTGGATATGCTGGACGAACGGGCGGCTAAAATTGAAACCCTAACCTCAGAAAATGAAACCTTGGCGGCTAAACTTACCAGGCTTGAAACATGGGCCATGGAAAAGGGCTATCATCCAACCGAAATCTTATAATGTCTTATTTTCGGGCCAGGCAGCGCAGGCCGTTAAAGTAAAACTGACAGACTCCCCAGCAGCAAATAGATGGCTGTTTTCTTTTTCATATCTGCCTCTGCAATATCCCTGACTGAACCTTTCCTGATATAATCTATCTTATCGTAAACGACATAACAAATGTCTGCTTCCGGCTCCTGCCAAAACCATATACGGAAACTTCTGCAGGGCCAAAAGCAACATTTCTAATATCATTAACTATAAAAGAATTCCGCATTACTTTCAACCATAGAAAGCACCAAAAAGGACGCTGTATGATCGGCCCAAGGCCCGGCGCAGCGCCCCGCTTTCTATATGAATCCCCTTATCACCCTCGTCACAGGCTCTCACTTCTCCTCCCATCCGTACTTCGGGAAGATCATATGTTCCAATATCAAGCCGTGTACCCACGCAATCCCGCCGGCGCCCACGAAAAGCACCGGCCAGAAAACAAAGATTCCCAGCGCCGCCACACAAAGTGACAGCACTGTCATCAAAAGTACCCAGGAAAAATGTTTCACCGCCGTCATAAACGCCATCAGAAACAGGCTCCCCGCGCCCGTATCCAGCCTGGCCGCCAGCGGAAAGAGCATGGTCAGCGTCATCAGATACAGAATTGCAAAAACCACCAACGCGCAGAGGAAGAACGCCGACTGCTCTACGGGCATACGGCTCACCGCCAGGCCGCCCGCCGCGAGCAGGCCGCCGAGTCCGGCCATGACCATCCAGACTACCGTGGACAGCACGAAATTTTCCCGAAAACTTCTGAAAAAAGCTTTCGCCAGATAGCCCTCATGATTCTTCGCCATCTTCAGCGCCACATAATACAGGGCGGTTGTGGACGCGCCGGCCGTCACCACCGGGAGGCTGCAGACCGCCCACAGGATTGTGAGAAAGAACAGATCCGCCACCCGCCCCATCAATTTCCACACCGGATTATCAAAGTCAAATAGTCTTGCCATATGCATACCTCTTCCGCTTGTTTTCAGACGCATTCCATCTTACGGATCATGTCCCTCTTCTGATTCCGCCGTCATTTCATGAAACCGGTGCGCCTTTCCTACCCTTTTAATCCCGTAGAAGCCACGCCCTCCACGAAATACTTCTGCAGGCACAGGAACACGATAATAACCGGGATCAGCGATACCACCGAGCCTGCCATGATCAGACCATACTCCGCGGAATACTGGCCGATAAACATTTTCAGTCCCAACTGGATCGTCTTCTTCGTCTCGGTCTTCAAATAAATGAGGGGCCCTAAATAGTCGTTCCAGGTGTTCACGAACGTAAAGATCGTCAGCGTGGACAGCGCCGGTTTCGAGAGCGGCAGCATGATCTTCGCGTAGATCCTGTACTCGCTCATGCCGTCGATCCTGGCCGCCTCGCACAGTTCACTGGGAATGCCCTCATAGAACTGTTTCATCAGGAACACGCCGAAGGCCGAGAACGCCTGCAGACAAATCATGGCAAGCAGCCTGTCGTTTAATCCCATGGCGCGCATCATAATGAACTGCGGCACCATGTACACCTGCCAGGGCATGGCGATGGTCGCGATATACGCCATAAACAGCGCGTTTTTGTGTTTGAATTCCAGTTTTGCGAAGGAATAGGCCGCAAAGCTGGATGTCACCAGCTGCAGACACGTCACTACGATCGTCAGAAATACGGTGTTCTGCACGAATTTTAAGAGCGGTATCTTCGTCCATATCTTAATGTAGTTATCCCATTTGGGCTCCTTCGGGATCCACTCGAAGGGATCCATCAGGAAAACCTCCCTGTTGGACTTGATCGACGCGGAAAGCATCCACAAAAAGGGCACGACCATGGCTGCCGTGATCAGAAGCAGGATGAGATAGATGGCTACCTTCCCGGCGATTTCGCTCTTATGCTTGGATCTGTATTTTGTCTTTTCTGCTGTATTACTCATGATGGCTTCTCCTCTCTACCATTTTATAGTTTCCCTGTTCCTGTCACGCGTCCAGATTCTTCTCATAACGGAACTGGATCAATGTGATCACCAGCACCATCAGGAACAATACCATGGCGATCGCGCTGGAATATCCCAGATCCCAATAGTTAAACGCCTATGTCATAAACCTTAAAGCAGTTGATCGTCAGCATAACCACCACGAAGAATGTCGTGGAACGAAGCTGCGGCCACGTGATGTATTTAAACTTCTGCCAGGTGCCCGCCCCGTCCAGGCTGCCCGCCTCGTAAAGTTCCGCGGAGATGCCCTGCAGTCCGGCCAGGTAGATGACCATATAATAGCCCATGTATTTCCAGACACTAAACAGGATCAGTGTCAGCAGAACCAGATTACCGCTGAACCACTTGGGCAGATTCTCCTGCGGCACGCCGAATACCGAGTAGAGAATGTAGTTGATCGGTCCCTTGGAAGGGTGGAAGATCATACTCCACACGGCCGTGATCGCCACCAGAGAAGCCACATAAGGGAAAAAAGCCACCGTCCGGAAAAACCCTCTGGCCACGATCTTCTGATTCAGAACGATCGCCAGCGCCAGCGAGGCGATCATGGTGAGCGGCACCGTCCCGATCACGTATACGATCGTATTCTTAAGCGCCGCCACAAAGAAGGTATCCTGCGGCAGCTTCGCAAAATTCTGCAGTCCCACAAAGGTGATCTCGTTGCTGCCGTCCCAGTTCATAAAGGCCAGCGCAAACGCAAACGCGATCGGTACCAGCGTAAATACCGCAAATCCGATAAAGTTCGGCGCGATAAAAGAGTATGCCACCATATCCCGCTTCGTTTCCCGGCTGACTACACGATCATTCCTGAGCGCAGTCACTTTTCTCTGTATTCTTTCCCGTTGTGCAATCAGCTTCTGTTTTTCCTTCTGATCAGATTCCACACGGATCTTCTGCATCAGTTCGGCTGACTGTACTTCCATTTTTTCCACTTTGGTCTGTTTCTTTCCGTCCATGCCCAAACCCCGCCCCTTTCTGTCGCCATTTCCTATAGAGTAAATAGAACCGGCATGATGCACGTTGTTTCCTTTAAGTGTTTCATGCCGGTCCCCTATAAATCCGCAAATTCCTTCTGCGGCTGTGCGCATCTGTCATATACCTGACGCTCAGTATATTACTCTGCCAGAATCTTTCCTACTTCCTCATTCATTGACGCGATACCCTCGTCGATCGTGATCTCCTGGTTCATGATCGATTTGTGATAAGTATCCAGAATATCGTTGATCGCGGATACGTTCTCGGCGTAAGGAACCTCGAGGTACAGGTTGGATACATTCAGCGCTTCCTTGCTGGCGTCGTCTGTCGGGAATCCTTCCAGACCGGAGATGATCCCTGCCACTTCGTCGTTCATAAGCGCCGGAAAGTTACCTGTCTCTGCCATAACCTTAGCGCCTTCCGCACCGGAAACCCACTCGACGAAATCAAATGCCGCATCCTTGTTCTCGGATACGCTGGTCACTGCCAGACCCGTGATCGTGCCAAGGGTAGAACCTGCCTCCACGCCGTCGGCGTGCGGATACTTCACGATCCCCCAGTTGCCGCACAGAGAGGAATCGTACTCGCCGCTCTCAAGGCTTGCGATCATGGTGGAGATAAACCAGGAACCCATATTCATCATGGCCACGTCGCCGCCGGAGAATGCCGCGGAGTAATGCAGGCCTTCCGCACTTAAGTCAGCATAGTTTCTGCAGACCTGATCCTTCTCCTCGTTCAGTACCATCTCATAGTAGGGCTTGAAGAAATCATATTCGCCGTCCAGGATGGAATGCTTGCCGTCCAGTACGCCGAACAACTGCACCGCGCTTCTCCAGGTATGATAGTGGGCGCCATAGACCTGAGAACCAAAGGTGGTATCGGTAAGCTGTCTTGCCAACGCATCATATTCGTCGAAGGTCATATCGTTGGTCGGGTATTCCACGCCTGCCGCGTCAAACAGATCCTTGTTATAAAAGACTACCCAGAAGTCATTTCTGAAAGGCAGTTCGTAGAGACTTCCGTCCACGGTAACCTGCTTGTCAACGCCGCCATACTGAGCCAGATCAATACCCGCCTCGGAGATATAGCTGTCAAGAGGCTCCAGCGTATTCTTGGATACCAGCGTCGCGTAGCCCGGCACATCCTTGATCGTAACCACGTCGAAATCGGAACCGCTGCCCGACAACTCTGTCGCGAGAACCGTCATGTAGTCTGTGGAACCTAAGTCCGTCATCTCGATCGTCACATTGGAATTGGCCGCCTCATAGTTTTCCTTGATCGCGTTCCAATAAGGCGTAATATCCTTGTCCCAGATCGCCCATTTCAAAGTCACCGCTTCGCCTGATGCCGCTTCGTCCGCCGTATCCTCCGCCGGAGTTGTCTCTTCTTCCGCAGCATTGTCATCCGCCGCAACCGCTTCCTCCTGTGCCGCGTCCCCGGCCGGAGCCGCATCCGCCGCACCGGTATCTGCGTTACCGCCGCATCCCGCTAACAGTCCGGCGATCATTGCCGTCGATAAAACGGCGCTTACAAGTTTTCTTTTCATTCCTTTTATCCTCCCTTTTTATTTTAGATTATGCTGTCTTTTTTCCTGTTCCTGTCAGGAACGATTTAAGTATAGCGGTCCGCTGCACGTCTTTCCATAGATTTTCTATTCATTTAATACACAATTTCTTCCTCTTGAGAACCGCTTCTCTAAAAAGATATCTTATTTTTGAATAAAATGCACTATTTATTTCACTTTCAGAATTTTGACCTTATCCGCTTTTACCCTTCCCCACCTTATGCTACAATAGGCTACAAACAAGAGAGGAAAAGGGGCTGCCATGAAAGACCGGACCGCTTTAATAAAGAAGAAACTGCATAAGACCTTTTCCAGCATCCGCGGGCGGATCCTGCTGATCACGATCTCCCTGATCCTTCTGATCAGCATCATCATCACCTTTATCAGCTATTTTCTGATCTCCTACAACCTGCAGCAGAATCTGATCCAGACGGCGGATACGCAGCTTTCCTTTCTGTGTTCTTCCATCGATTCAAATATTAATGATGTCAAAGCTTTCGTGGATTCCTGCAGACGCAGTAGCAAGATCAGGAATTTTGCCCTTGAGACGCCGTCCGCCGGTAACCGGATCAGACGGGAGGCCCATGATTTCGCAATGGAAGGCTACGCCTCCAATTCCTCCCTGCCCAACGACCTGATCCGCATGGTCATTATGGGCAACAGGAGAAAAGACATCATTCAGATCGTGGAGTCGCCCTATTCCTCCATCTCCGTCTCCTCCGACGCCATCAAAGCGCTGCCTTATTATGATTTTCTACGTGATCATATGGAAGAAACGCCCACCGGCGTCATGACAGATCCCTTTTTTACGACGAAGGAGATTCCCATGATCCCGATCGTACATGGTATCTCCCATCCCTACAATGCGGACGAGATCGGGTGCATCTTCACGGAGATATCGCTTTCTGTCATAACAGGGCCCGTGCACGACCTGCAGCCGCAGACAGAGGGCCGGCTCTATATCACGATCAACGATTATACTTACCGGATCACGGATCAGTCCCTGACCCTCTCCGACGACGCCTATGATACGGTGCGCAGCCTGTCCGCCGTCGGCCTTGGCAGCGGAACCGTCGTCAGAAAGGTCCGCAGCCGTGGGAACGCAGACACGGCAGACGCAAGTCCCGGAACCGGGGAATCCTTTTTTATGATCCGCAAGCCGCTCCAGACTTCCAACTGGTATATCACCGAATATATCGATACGCGCCAGTTGTCGCAGAATATCTACAGGACCTTTTTTATCATCATGCTTGCCATCCTCGCCGCCTCCAGCGCGATCGGACTGATCCTGTTCCGTTTCCTTTCCAGAACGGTGGACGCTCCGGTCAAGCAGCTTCAGGCAAGGATCCGGCGTATCGAGGAGGGGGACTTTTCCAGAGATCCCTCCACCGAATGGGAGCATGAACTGGGGGAGATCGGCAAGACCATCAACGATCTGTCGGAGAATGTCCTGCAGTTGATGCAGCGGCAGTTGGAGGACGAACGCCAGAAAAGGGACTATGAATACCGGATGCTGCAGAGCCAGATCAACCCGCATTTTCTTTACAATACCTTAAACTCCATCAAGTGGATGGCCACTACCCAGAACGCCCCGGGGATCGCGCAGATGACGGTGTCCCTTTTCCGCCTGTTAAAGGATATCTCCAAGGGCGCCAGCAGTCTTGTCACCATTGAACATGAGTTGTCGCTGATCAACGATTATTTTACCATTCAGCAATACCGGTACGGCGGCACGATCAGTCTGGACTGCCAGATTGACGACGACTCGCTGCTGACCTGCCGGATCTTAAAGTTCACCCTGCAGCCTCTTGTGGAGAACGCTATTTTCCACGGAATTGAACCGAAGGGAACCACCGGGAAGATCCGGATCCATCTCTATGCGGATCCTGACGGGGACATTCACATTGACGTCACCGACGACGGCGTGGGGATCAGGGCTGACCTGGCAGCACATCTTCTGGACTCGGAAGCGCCCGCCTCCTCTTCCTTCTTTAAGGAGATCGGCCTAAGCAACGTGCACAAACGGCTGCAGTATGAATTCGGGGACCGCTACGGTCTTACGATCTCCAGCGAGGAGGGCCGCTTTACAACGGTTTCCATCCTGCTGCCCAACAGATAAACCCCAATATGCGCAAAAAGCGCAGAAATGGAGAAACATTATGATCAAACTGATAATCGCGGACGACGAACCGCTCGTGCAGGCCGGCATCAAATCCATGGTAAACTGGGAAGAACTGGGCATCAGCATTGTGGGCACCGTAGCCAACGGCTCGGCTGCCTATGAGCTGATCTGCGAACATCAGCCCGAGATCGTCATAACCGATATCAAAATGCCCGTTATGAGCGGTCTGGAACTGGCGAGAAAATGCCATGAAGAGGGGCGGGAACTGCCGGTCTTTATCATCCTGACCAGCTATGAAGAATTCCAGTTTGTCAAGGAAGCCCTCGCCTATCAGGTCGTCAACTATCTGATCAAGCTGGAATTGACGCCGGAAGTGCTGACCCAGGCGCTCAGGCAGGCGCTCGCCAAAGTGGCCGAATTGCAGAAATCCATGGGACAGCCGTCGGATTCCTATAACAGCCTCTATCTGATGAAGGAACAGTTTTATACCCGGCTGATCTTCAATCTGTTTGAATCGGAGGGCCAGTTTCACACGCAGGCCCGGAATCTGAAAATTCGTATCGATTATCCGGCCTACGTGGCCGGCTACATAGAGATCAAAAGCGAGAAACTGACACATATGTCGTCAGATATGCAGATCAACCTGTACGCCAGCAGCCTGCAGGTGGCAAGAGAACTGATCTCCAAGCACTGCGCCTGCCATGTCCTTTCTCTGGACACCAGGCATTTCTGCGTGATCTTCTTTCTGTCGGAGGATTCCCGGAAAGATTACAGGAATATGATCCTGGAAACATTGACACAAGTGTCAGTTATGTTGTTTAACTACTACAGCGTGACAATCCACGCCAGCGTCGGCGCCCCGGTGAGTACACTGTATCAGGTATCCGTATCTTACCAGGACGCCAGACAGATTTTCTCCAGAGCGAACGCGGATACGCCCATTCTTTTCCTGGAAGATGTGACGGACAACGCCCCGCTGAAAAACGTATTTAATTTCTCCCTGTTCCGGAACGATATTCGAAAGGCTTATGACGAGTTTGACGAAAAAGCGCTGTATGACATTTTTACTTCTATCATAGAATTGTTTGATGCCCAGCAGACTCACTATGTACAGGCGCTGGACGCCGCCGGGAACATTCTCTATCTCTCCCTGTCCCTCTTAACGAACGGCGAGCAGATCGTCTCGGAGATCTTCCGGGACAGGAGCAACGGCTACCGCTGCCTGTATGAACTAAGCACCGTCCCCCAGATCCTGGAATGGCTCCGCGTCCTTCGGGACGGGCTGTGCGCTGATTTTGCCGCCCAGAACAAAGATTACAAGAATCATATCGTAGTCAATGTCAAGCGGTATATCAGCGAACATGTGCGGGAGAAGCTGACCTTAAATAAGGTGGCGGAGGCGTTCAATATCAGCCCCAATTACTTAAGCGTTCTTTTCTCCAAATACAATGAGATCGGCTTCTCGGACTACATCAACCAGCGCAAGGTGGAAGAAGCCAAGAAGATGATGCGCGACGGCGATCTGAAGATCTATGAGATCTCCGACCTCCTCGGCTTTGAGAGCGCCTTCTATTTCAGCCGCGTTTTCAAGAAGATGACGGGAATCTCTCCCCGGGATTATATCAACAGCTCTCACATCCCCACGCTCTCATAATGCCGGATGCCCCTGTAGAACACGGCCCGCGCCAACAGGAAGAAACCGACGCTTATTCCCGCCACGCCAAAGTCCCATATGAGGGAAGCGCTGCCCCGCAGGATCTCCACCGGCACGACGCAGATAAAGCCGTAGGGCACCAGGAACAGCAGCAGAAACCGCATGATATCCGGGTAGATCTCCAGCGGATATCTGGCATACTGCCCTACCTGCGACAGCGTATAGGGAATCGTCGTCCTGCCGCCGGCGTCAAACCAGAAGACCACGCAGTTCCCCATCAAATAGATCGACATACACAGTAACGTCCCGCACAGGACAAAGAACAGGCTTAATACCACGCCCTGCGGCTGAAATAAGCCCAGTCTTTTCAGGAATACCGGCAGACTGACCGCACCCACCAGAAAGACGCTGATCCCCTGCAGTCCCATTCCATAGGACATTACCTGAAACAGGGGCGAAACGGGCCGGGACAGAATACAGTCAAATTTACCGTCAAACACCATGGCCGGCATCTGCCAGATCCCTTCAAACAAAACGCTGCACAGTCCTTCCGCAATAAAAAGAAAAGCCAGGATCAGATAGATTTCGTCTCTCTTCCATCCGGCAATGTCGGGAAGATTGCTGTAGATTACAAAAGGCGCCGCCATACTCACCAACCGGGTGAGCACGCCGGAAAGTAACATCATCCAGAAATTAGCGCTGTACTCCATCTCCGTCTTAATATACTGAGCTTTCATACTTAGAAAAATCCTGATCATCTATGCACCTCCATGTCTTCCCGACACAAATTCCCATGGCACTGAACTGTTGCCATAGATGTTCTCTTTTCACACTTACCTCCGTACGGGCCGTGCCTGCCCTATCCCCGAATGCACGGACCTTCACCCTCCCGCGATCGTCAGATTTCTGCGCGCCAGGCCGTAGATCAGGCCGTGAAGTCCAAGAAAGATCAAGATCCAGACTGTCTGCAGTCCATACACTGCCGGCAGTCCGACCAGTGTATCCTGTCCCAGAAGCACCGCCACCGGCGCCTGCAGCATATACGGAAAAGGCGTATAGCAGGCCACGGCTTTCAACCAGCCCGGAAACAACACCACCGGGATCATGGCGCCGGAGAAAAAATCAAACAGCGCCGCCCGCGTCCAGGAAATCCCCAGATAGCCCGTCGTAAAAAAACAGAGCAGGCTGAAAACATCGATCATCATAAGCCGCAGCGCCACCGCAAGGACCAGACACAGGATAAAGGCCGGCAGCGCAGAAACTGACGGAACTGTCATATATCTGCCAAAACACAGAAATCCGGCCAAAACCACTAGCAGATTGACTATTCCCTGCAAAAAAAGGGCCCCTGTCATTTCTGCCAGATACTGCGTCAGAAAAGCCGCCGGACGTACACACCTGGCCGCTACCTGCCCGGTCTTGATCTCCCGGGAAAGCCTGTTCTCTCCCGCCCAGTTAAGCAGATTGCTCATGGCAAAGGCAAACAGGATGTAGGCAAACATCTCCCGCCGCTCCATCCCGCCGATAGCTGCGCCGCCTTGCTGCTCATAGAGCGCCGCCCACAGCAGATACTGCCCTCCAAGCAGCGCCAGGGGCGTTAACAGGTTGATGAAGAAGCTGGTCCTGTAATACAGCTGGCCCTGTATGGAGATTGCCGTAAGCTTCCAGAAAGTTCTCATGGCATCCCCTCCCCTGCAAAGATCCGGGAGACCACCTCGTCAATATCAGGCTCCCCGATGGTGATATCCTCGATCGCAAAGCAGCCCGACACTGCCGCTAGTACCTCGGCCGAAGAATACTCCCTGACCGGGTACACGATCTTCCACACCCGGCCTTCCACGCTGATCCTGGAAAGCGGAAGAAGGCTTTGGATATCTCCCTCCTGCCTTCCCACCACCTGGATCATCTTATCCTGCACGAACCGGTGCTTCAACTGCTCCAGCGTACCGTCATAGATCAGCCTGCCGCCGGAGAGGACGATCGCATCGTCACAAATCTCGTCGATGTCGTCCAGATCGTGGCTGGTGAGAAAGATACCGGTCCCCGTCTCCTGGTTCATCTGCCGCAGAAAAGTTCTGATCGTATGCTTCACATTGATATCCAGCCCGATCGTCGGCTCATCCAGAAACAAAAGCTCCGGGCTGTGCAGGAACACCATGCCGATATCCGCCCGCATCCGCTGTCCCAGCGACAGCTTTCTGGCCGGAACGGACAGTAACGGCTGCAGTTCCAAAAGTTCCACCACCCTGTCATAATTTTGACGAAAGATCTTTTCATCCAGCTTGTACAATGTCTTTACCGCCTGATAACTCTCGATCACCGGGATATCCGTCCAGAGATTGGTCTTCTGCCCGAACACCACACCGATCCTTCTCAGATAGCTGTTCCCTGCCTTGCGGGGTTCCTCCCCGAAGACCCGGATCTGCCCCGCAGTGGGCGTGAGTATCCCGATCATCATCTTGATCAGCGTCGATTTCCCGGCGCCGTTCTCCCCGATACAGGCCAGGGCGCTGCCCTCTTTCATCTGAAAAGACAGGTCTTCCACAGCCACCTTCTCCACCCATTCCGCATGGAACAGATTTCCAAGAGCGCCTTTTAAGCCGGATTTCTTGACGTTGATCCTGTATACCTTGCTAAGATTCTGTGCATTGATCATGGTATTTTCTCCCATCCGGCCTGGTGACCGGTTTCTTCCGATACGTTCCCGGGCTTGTCTGATAATAATTCCGGAAAGCGGAAGAAAAGTGTTCCGCCGAAGAATACCCCAGTTCTTCGGCAATCGAAGCTATGCTCCGATCCGTGTCCGTCAGCAGGATCGCTGCCGCCGCCATCCTGGATTCCTTTTTCTTCTGCTGGAAAGACTTCCCATAATGTTCCATCAACAGACGCTGGGTCTGTCGGGGACTTAACCGTAACCGCTTCGCCAGTGCATCCAGAGTAAGCGCGCGATATTCATAGAGAAACGATTCTTCAATAATGACCGATTTCGAATCCGTCAGATTATTGGGTGCGAAGGCCGTTCTGGAAAGCTGCTTCTGCTGATAATTACGGACGGTAGACAGAATCAGCTGTGCGAGAAGCAGCCTGACTTGTTCCTGATACCCGATATAGTGACCTTCCAGTTCCGCAAACAGCCTGCGCATGAGCAGATGGAGCCCCTGCGTATCCTGCCCATACCAGAAAGCCGTACCGGTAAAGGTCTCCATGAGGGCGGCTTTTCCCCGCATCCTGTCCGTTCTGCCGATCTTAAAATAGACACAATATTCCTGCATGGGATCTTCCGGCAGCGGGATCTGCGCATGTTCGATCTGCGGCCCCGTAACAAACAACGTATTGGGCGTGACATCATAGTACTGTCCCTCCGCCTTTAGCCGTCCGTTCCCAAAAGGAATATAGTGGATCTCATAACAGCCGCTGCCATGCGTATGCGGCGGAATCGTACGGGTAAACCGTTCAAATACGATATTCAGGGCATGTACCGACACCCCCTCCACGCTGAAACTGATATCCAGATCATTATAAATCCTTCGCATCCTTTTCCTCCTGCAGTACCGCCGTTCTTTTCCCATCCGTACGCATTCATGCTTCCTTATCCCTGTGAAAAAGCGTGATCACTGTCTCCGTCCCTTCTTTTCTTATATGAAGATAGCCACAATCACATCTATGAGAACGCAAATCCCCACATAGCACAGCCAGGACACACCAAGCGCGGCAAAAGACTGAGACCATTGCGGTATCGGACTAAGCGTCCACCAATGCCCGCCGATCATGCCCTGTACAAAATTGGAAATACAGGAAACGGGGATCAACAGAAGGATCCACGCATTGATCAGCAGGAACCATTTCCTTGCGGGCGCTTTCTGTTCTCCCACAAACTGTCCTATCATATAAACCAGACAGCCAATGGCAAAAAAGATAAATCCAATGGCGACAGAACCAGACGACCGCTCCTCCACCCAGGTCATCACCGCCGTTACCAGCCCAATCCCATTGACCGCAGTGCCGCCTGCCGCATAAATTCTGGCATCCTGTCTGTCCTTCTCCCTGTTCTCCGCTTTCGATTCGATTCCTTTCAACAGATAATCCGTCGTCACCTCAAAATAATCGCTTAACAAAATGATCTTTTCCAGGTCAGGACTGCTCTGCTCACTCTCCCATTTGGATACCGCCTGCCTGGAAACTCCAATCTGATCCGCGAGTTCCTCCTGCGATATTCCTCTGGCTTTTCTTAACGATTGTATTCTGTCCGCTATTGTCATAAACCGGCGCCTCCTTGTTTTTTGATGGTGTTATATCGTTTGTTATAGCATACAACTCAGCGCGGTTGCACTTCCACCATTTCTTCCTGCCAATCTGTCAACCGCCGGTTGCAGGCGGCCATTAACACGGAATCAGTCTCTTCTGCCGGTTGCTTTTTTGCGCCTGCCAGGTTCTTGATTTATCCGCACATATATCTTACAGTTATTATACATCATACAAGGAGTGTAATTCTCATGAATACAAAAATGATCGCAGGCTATTTACAATTTTTACGCAAAAGCCACCACTATACGCAGGAAGATCTGGCCCGGAAATTAAGCCTGTCCCGGCAGGCCGTCTCCAAATGGGAAACCGGAACGACAGTCCCGGATCTGGATGTACTGCTATCGCTCTCCAAACTGTACGGCATTACGATAAATGATATACTGGAACCGCAAATTCCCCCGCAAAAAATAACTGATTTTGAGCAAATAGAAACAATAGAGGAACACGTATTAAAAGAAGTATTGGAACCACTTGATGACAACGCCCTGGCGATTGCCTTGATGGGCGCATCCCCGGAAACAAATCGAGCCTTGAAAAGTCTGTTTCCCGACATAGATTTCGAGACGCTGTGGCGGACGATGGGAAGAATCCGGATCGAAACGGTCGAGGAAATGCAGCGGCAGATCGTTGCCATGGTAAATCTCTACTTTGCAGACAACGATTCATAAGCTACTATACTGTATAAATCCGCTGCTCTCCGAAAGTTCTCAGTCCCACTGTCCGGGGAACTTCCTCTTGTCCGGCGCGTCAAATTGTCTTGTAAACGTCTCGTTCTCCGCCTCAGGCAGATCCTCGAAGATCTCAGACTCATAAAACTTCCCGCCAAACGACGCAAGCCCGCCTTCCACCAGTTCTATTCCCATAAACGCGTCAAAGTTCTTCCCGTCCGCCGTCGTAATGCCGAAGTGATCGCAGGTCTGCAATCCATGCCGTGGGTAATAATCCGGTTCGCCAAAGATCACAATCCCCTCATATCCCGCTTCCCTCGCCAGCGCGAATGTCTCCTCCAGCAGCCGTCCGCCCACGCCGCAGCCCTGCCACTCCGGCGCCACGCAGAGCGGCCCGAACGCCAAAATCTCCTTGACCTGCTCTTTCGACGTACCCGCGTCACGTTTCAGCCAGGCCTTGCAGTAGAAGATCGCTCCCACGATCTCATCACCGGCAACCGCCACTCTGGACAATTCGGGCAGGTATCCATTGCTTTGCCGCATCTTATGCACCAGGAAATGCTCGTTGCACCCCATACGATACTTATTCCAAAAGGCTCTTAACGTCATCTGTTCCGTCTGATGATAGTCGTCAGGTTCCTCCCTGCGGATCACAAGATCCTCTGTCATTCCCTGTCTCCGCCGCAGGAAAAAGCCCATGTTAATCCGCACTTCTTTTCTCTCCACATCCCGGTTGCTGTAACAGCATGTATCGAATCCGATCGGCACAAACCCTTCCTGCTGGTAAAAAGCGATCGCGCCCACGTTACAGGACTGCGTCTCCAAAATAATCGCCCGACGGTGCTCCAAAACTGCCTGCTCTTTCGCCACCGCCATCAGCGCATGGCCGACGCCCTGTCTTCTTATTTTCTCATGGACCCACAATTCCGTGACCATCAGACGATTACTCCACTCCTCCGGGCACGTCTCGATACAGGCAAGCAGTTCCTGCCGCCCGTCTTTTTCTTCCACGATTCCCCACGCGTAGGCTTTTTCCCAATGCTCCTGATACAGCTTATCCGGAAAATCGTACTCCTCCGGAAAATGTGTCACGGGCGTATCAAATCTTTTCCTGCGCATGGCAATATCATATCCGTCCGCCGCCTTTTGCAGATCCACATCATAATACTCCTCCGTCGTATAACGCATCGGTATGACCGCGCCCTTCCACTGTTCTTTTGGAAGGGGAATAATATTGTCTCTTATCATCTCAGATTCATCCTTTTTCAAATCTTTGTTTTCCAGTATGTTCTATTCTATAGCTGTTTGGCAGTTAACGACATTAGAAATACCGCTTATTATCATTGTAACACAGTTTGGGATACTGTAAAGAAACCCGGTATTGTAGATCGTTCGTAAATGCCTTATAATGAAATGCGGAATACGCAAATACATCAGGGTTATCTTCACCGTGATAGGACCTGGATAAACGACTTCATGAAACAATCGCGGAAAGGAGTTCCAAGCATAAATGAACGCAACCATGTTGACAAAGAAACGCAAAAGACAGCTTGACACAGATTTATGGATCATAGCTGCCGTGTCAGTTCTTGTTCTGACCATTTACAGCGTCTGGGGCAAGACCATAAATGAAATTGTATCCGACTCTTCCGTCAATATCGTACTGCGCGTTCTTTTTATAGGCGTACTTTTTCAGTTCGGGCTCGCCGGACTTGGCATAACGATCGTTTCCATCATCAGAAAAGAAAGCTTTGTCAGTCATGGACTGACCCGCAAAAATATTCCTCTTACTCTGGCCCTCAGCGCATTTTGCTGCGTTCCTGACTTTCTGTATAACTATTTTGCGGGAAACATCCACGCATGGTTCCCCTTCTCCGACGTCCATACGACGTCGGAAGTGATCGCAAGCGGTTTCCCGTATAATGTTCTCGGTATGCTCATTACGTCTGTCTGCTGGGGATTTTTCGAAGGCTTTAACTATGTCGTGATCGGCGATAAAATCAGCGAACGCTATCCCTCCAACAGCAGACTGTGGGACGCAGGCGCTTTCGCCTGCGCCGTCTTATGTATCGTGATTCACGGTGTGATCGGCGTGACTCCGGATGCGGTCGCCGAAATGCTCTGCACCATGTTTCTGATCTACGGGATGCTGATCACCCGTAAGCTTACGGGGAATGCCTGGGGATGCGTTCTGATCTTTGTCCTGTACTGGAATTCATTATGATCTATAAGATGTTCCGGCAGTACTGCAGTTCCCGCAGTTCTTTTCCCCCTATCGTATCATCCCACCAGACGCCGCTTGGGAAAAACCCCGCTTTCTCATAGAATCTTCTGGCTCTTGTGTTCTCCTCCAGCACTCTCAAAAATATATCGCGAAAGCCAAGCTTTCCTAACTTATCCACAACAGCGTCAAGTAACGGTCCGCCATATCCTTTTCCTATATACTCAGGCAGAAGGTAGATCGAGATGATCTCGCCGAACTCCTTAAACTCGGCAAATCGGGACCTGCCAAAACTGGAGGTGCCAACGAAGGCGCCGTCCTCAACCATCACAAGCGTATGCGCGCCCTCCTGGTCCAGACAGGACGCCCACGCACCCACAGGTATGCTGTCAAGATAGCTTTGCGGAACGATATTCCGATACGCAAATTTCCAACTCTCTTCATAAATATGGCTGATCGCCATTCTGTCATCCTCCTGCCTGATCTGCCTGATCTCCATGAATTTTATCCTCCTCCTTTCAGCTTCTGCTCCATGCATAGCAGCTTCTATATTTTTAACAGCGCCTCGATCCGGTCCCGGAAGAACTGGATCAGCGGCCCGTTCAGACAGGCATTCACGATCGTACCCAGTCCCACGATCTCCCAGATGCTGTTATGCGCCATCAGGCAGAACACGATGCCGATCACGACAACCGTCAAATCCGACACCACCCTGGCGAAACGGAAGGGGATCTTCTCGTGCGTATACTTCGTGATGATAAAGGCCACACTGTCATAGGGCGCAATTCCCATATTGGCGATCATATAGCAGGCGCAGCCGAGAGAGGCAAACAGCGTGCCCAGGATCAGAAACAAAATGCGTAACGGCATAGTCACCTGCAGGCCGATCTGCTCTAAGAAGATCCAGCACAGAAAATCCGCCGTATATCCCACGCATACCATATTGACTACGGTTCCTAATCCAATGTACTGCCTTACCGTGAACCATACGATGACCAGGATCACGGCATTGATGATTAACTGCCAGGTGCCGAAGGACATCCGCAGAAAACCGCTGATGCCCAGATTCATGCAGGAGAATGGATCCACTCCAAAGCCGCTCATCCGATAGGTCGCGACACACATACCGATCAGCAGGATGCCCACCAGCATCAGCAGAAGATTCCAGGGCGAGTATTTCTTTCTTTCTTTTCCTTCTTGTTTCAAGATTCCTCCACCTCCAATACATAGATCCTGGATTCAAAATCCGTATAAGGCTCCACCCCGGACGGCACCTGGCCCGCGGTTTCGTCGCTGGTGATCAGCCCCGCATTCATCAACTCGTCTCCGTAATGGCTGGTGCCGCTGTACACATTCCGGTAGCGGTAAGACGGATGTAAGCCTTCCAGCCGTACTCTCGTGTAGCGGTCGTTGACCCGGTTGAGCACCCGGTACCAGCCCACCAGGGCGGTCTTCTGATCTTCGCTCACCACCATCCAGGCAGTCTCGTTGCCCTCGAAAGGGCTTTTCAGCCGGTAAAATGTGCCATACTGCAGAACCTGTCTGTACTTCTTCATAAACGCGATCTGCTCTTTTACCTCTTCATTTTCCTCCGCCGTCAGCTTATTCAGATCCAGTTCATAGCCGAAAGTGCCGAAATAGGCCACATTGGCCCGCGTGTGCAGCGGGGTGTTACGAAATACCTGATGGTTGGGCGTGACGGACACATGGGTTCCCATACTGCTGACGGGGTAGCACAGAGACGTGCCGTACTGGATCTTCAACCGCTCTATAGCGTCACTGTCGTCACTGACCCAGCCCTGAGGCGCATAGTAAAGCATACCCGGGTCGAAGCGCCCGCCGCCGCTGGAGCAGGATTCAAAGAGCACCTGTGGAAATTCCGTCGTCAACCGTTCATAGAGGTCGTAGACTCCCAGAATATACCGGTGATAAATCTCACCCTGCCGGTCCGCAGGCCACCCGGCCGAATAACATTCCGTGATGCTGCGGTTCATATCCCACTTGATGTAAGAAATCCTCGCCTCTCTTAAGATTTCCGCCATCTGCTTGTAAATGGCATCCACCACCTCTTTTCTGGAAAAATCCAGCACATACTGATATCTGCCATGGGACTGGCTGCGCTCCGGCGTGGCCAGGATCCAGTCCGGGTGTGCCCGATAGAAATCCGAATCCTTATTGGTCATTTCCGGCTCGAACCAGAGGCCGAACCGCATCCCCATAGCCTCTATCCGCTCCGCCAGCCCGGTAATGCCGTTCGGCAGCCGGTCACGATTGGCCTTCCAGTCACCCAGGCCGGCCCTGTCGCTGCTCCTTGCACCAAACCACCCGTCGTCGAGAACGAAAAGTTCCACGCCGCACGCCTTCGCCCTGGCCGCGATCTCCACCAGTTTGCTTTCCGTAAAATCAAAGTAAGTCGCTTCCCAGTTGTTGTTCAGGACCGGCCGTACCCGGTCGCGCCAATAGCCTCTTGCCAGCCGCCTCTGATACAGCTTGTGGAAGGTCTGGCTCATATGGTTTAAGCCCCGGTCGGTGTAGACCATGACGGCTTCCGGCGTCTGAAAAATCTCTCCGCTCTCCAGCTTCCACTCAAAAGTCTCCGGATCGATTCCTGCCATCACCCGCAGCGTGTCGTGGGCGTCAACCTCCGCCTGCATTCTGAAATTGCCGCTGTAGATAAGGGAAAATCCGATCGCTTCTCCCTGCCGTTCGTCGGTATGCGGCCGCCGCAGCACAAGGAAGGGATTGTGCTCATGAGAAGAATTACCCCGCATGCTGCCGATGGCGGTGATGCCCGGTTCCAGATTGCGGGTGTGGATGTGACACTCTCTGGCCCAACAGCCGGATAGCTGCTGCCACACGTACTCCCTGTCCGGCAGATCCAGACACAGGCTCATGGCGCGGCCAAGCCGTACGGTCTGCGTCCCACCGTTATGAAACCGCACGCTGCGGGCCAGAACACCGCCCCTGACAAAGATCGTATAGAGCAGTTCTGCCTGCACTTTCGTCACCGCATCTTCCAACGTGACGGTCAGTGTCATCGCCTCCTCGTCAGTCTCCGTATAGGTCGCCGGCAGGCCCGGCAGTACGGGTTTTCCGGCCGTGATCTCATGTCCCTTATAGCGAAACTCGGAGATCCGGCTGCCGTTCTCCTGCCGCACCTCCACCGCCGGCTGCCGATAATCCGTAGTGCCGAACACCGGATATTCCTGACGGATATGCTCCAGCGAAAAGGTTCTGTCGTTTTCATAGAGATAGGAGGTCATGGGACGCTCGCAGGTTTCCAGGAAATAAGAGAAATCCTCCTTATCCCGGATCCGCTTCCCGAAATAAAGCTGCCCCAGATGGCCGTTTCTCATAATCGTCATGATGTAGCTGATGCTGTCGTTGTACAGATGAAATGTCTTGGTGTTGTCGTGATATACGATATTCATGGATGCCCTCCGTAGTTTTTATTTGCCTCGCCGTGGATAACTGCAGGCTGTGCCTGCAATATCCACGAGTGCGTAAAAGCAGTTTAATGTAGCTGATTCAGCTTCCCGGTAATCTCAGCCATCTTTTCCCCCTTAAGGATATAGTAACGGTTATAGATATAATAACTGAGCGCGCCGAGTATGATCGGAACAATGATCATCATAACGCGAATTCCCAGGATCGTACCGGACGACTGCGTTTCCAGCTTTGCGTTGTATCCTACGATCTGCAGACCCACACCGGACAGGCCGCCTGCCGCTGCCGTTGCCGCTTTCATCAGGAATGTCTGGGCGGAACAGGTCACGCTCTCGTTCCTGACACCGAATTTTACTTCACCGTAATCGATCACGTCCGCCATACAGCACGTGGTGACACCCAGAGACAGGCCGGAACCGAAGAAAATAAACGCACAACTGATCACCACAAAAACTGCGCTCCGGGGCGCAATAAAACCGAATGCGCCTAACAGGATGAATCCTAAGATCGGCAGGAAGCAGGCCAGAAAGTATACCCTTTCACGGCTGATCTTCGACGCGATCTTCGGAAAGCAGACCAGCCCAACCATCTCGGCAATAATGGCAAATCCGAAGATGGAATATAAGTATTCGTTCCCGCAGACATTTTTGAAGTAATACACCGCGAAGCTTTTTGCAATCTGCGTGCAAAGGTTAAAAGTGAGCAACAATCCGATAAAAGCCAGAAGCTGGTCATTCTGCACAATAATTTTAAAGGCCTGTTTCAGGTTTGTTTTGGTTGCCTTGCTGCCGAGTGTCGATTCCTCTTTGACATTGCAGACGGTAATGCCAATGGTAACGATAAAGATGACTGCAATGATGATCGCAAATACGGTATAACCGTGCTCATCATATAAATTTTCCTTCCCTGCCGCTCTGTTCAGGCCATGGATCACATAGAGGCCGAAAGTCGCTACCGAGAAGCCCGCCAGGCTGGCAAAGAATCTTGGAATCACCGATACCTTCTCCCGTTCTCTCGGATCGTTGGTCAGATTCGGCAGCCATGACCAGTAAGGCACGTCCATGATCGTGTAAGTCATGCCGTACAGTATGTACATGACGGACACGTAAGCATAGAGCGCCGTCCCCTGCAGATGAAAGCTGTGAAACAGAAGCACGAAGACCACCGAGTTGAGCAGGGTGCCGACCACGAGCCAGATCCGGAACTTTCCGTAACGGGAGCGGGTGTTGTCCACGATCATCCCCATCATGGGATCATTGACAGCGTCCCAGATACGCGCTACGAAGAACAATACGCCGACAAAAGCGGGCGCCAGATATAAAGTGTCCGTAAAATACAGCATCAGAAAGGCGCCGACCAGATTCACGATGGCATCCTTGCCGATCGCGCCGATTCCGAAACAATATTTTTCACGGGCAGATACATGTTTGTACTGCGGTGCTGCATTAGTTGGTGTCAGTTTACTCATCTTAATATCCTCCAGTTTTTGATATATTAATATTAAGTGAGACTTCTGCGCGCATGTCTCTCAACATGTCTTTATTATAGTAGAACATGTCGAAAGAATGGGAGAAGCTTTTGTTTCCACTGACAGTTAAAATGTTTCATATTTCTATATTATCATCATTTTGCCACCCTGCACCATTTCAGATCAACCTCTTACCTGCAGTTTTCGCAGAGAATCCTCCTGCATCAGTTCCTCCAGAAGTTCCCTGTTTTCCTCATAATGTCTGCGCGTAGCCCTCCAGTGCTCCGTGCGGTATGCCGTCGGAATGCATCCCGTATTTCTTTTAAAAGCTTTGGAAAAAACAAGCGCATCCTGGTAGCCGCAGGAAAACGCCACATTCTCAACCGATAACTGCGTCGTCGTAAGAAGTTCCTTCGCCCGGGAAAGCCGAAAACGTGTCAGAAACTCCTGCGGAGACATCTGCAGACTATTCTGAAAAAGCTTATACAGATAGCTGCGGTTAACACACAGATAGTTGGCGATGTCCGTCACCTTGATCTGCGACGCATAATGGTTCCGTATGTAACCAATGGCGCGTTCCACATAGAAATTCTCCTGCGACTGCACCGCCTCCCCGGCTTCCTGCCTGTCCCCTGCCAACGCCGCAAAGAAAGCGTACAGCAGGCTCTGCAGCCTGTACTGACTCGTAAGCGAACCGTCCGAACATTTCATCATCTGCAGGATCAGCCGCTTTAATTCCCGTCCCTGCTTCGTGCGGAAAGTCAACTGTCCGCCGTTTAGTCCCAGATCCTCCAGATACTCTCCGGCCCGCCGACCCGCAAAGCCGATCCACAGGTAACTCCATGGTTCCTTCTGGTCCGCCTGATAGAAAGTCAGCACATCCGGCTCGATCAGAAACCCCTCTCCGGCCTCCAGATAATACCTGTGATCTCCTACCTGATAACAGCCCCTCCCGTCTATGATGTAATGAAGCAGATAATTCGGCCGCACTGCCGGACCGAAGCTGTGCAGCGGCTCGCACTGGGCATAGCCGCAGAAACAGACAAACAGATCCTTAAATTTTGATTCGGATAATTCCAGTACGAATGCGTTTTCCATGCTGTGGGTCCCTCCCTTCTATCCGTTCCATTCACTTAGCCAGGGATGCCATGAGCCATATTTCTCACCCATTATCCATAAATTCAAATTACAGATGTAAAATTGCACAATACATCATATTGTGCTTTCTGTAAAAAAGAAACTTTCTCATACAACATATTGTATCCTGTATTTTTTGTTCCGGAGAAACAGCCCCGATTTTTCTACAGTCTGATCCTTCTGATACTGTTGCTTTTGTTCCATTCTCATGCTATAACCTATTTTAAAAGAGTTGTACAATTCTTTCAATCTTTTTTATAAAATCTATATAATCTATCGCAACTTCATTCATTTCGGAGCCGGCACACAGCATCTCCGAACGCATCTGAACAAAAGAAAGGACATTTCTATGAAACACATCAAATTATCCGATCAAACTACTCTCACGCAAAACAACTCTGTTCCGTCATCCGTGCCGTCTGACTCTGCAGATACTGACATTCTTCTGCCATTTCCCACCTCCGGCCCGCTTGTCATTCCCATGACCAACGACTATCTTTTCCGTGCCCTCTTACAGCAAAACAATCATGTGCTGAAGGGTCTGATCTGTTCTCTCCTGCACCTTTCTGCAGAAGAAATTCACACTGTGGAGATTACCAATCCCATTGAACTTGGCACGTCCTTCACCGACAAGACTTTTATCCTGGATGTCAGAGTCAGCCTGAACGATCTCGTCATTATCAATCTGGAACTCCAGGTGATCAATCAGCATAACTGGGTGGAACGTTCCCTGAGTTATCTTTGCAGAAGTTTTGACCATCTCCAGGCTGGCCGGAATTACCTGGATGCCAGACCCGTTGTCCAGATCGGCCTGCTCAACTATACCCTGTTCGCTGAGCATCCCGAATTTTATGCCACTTATCAGCTGTTAAATGTTAAAAATCATTCATTATATAGTGACAAACTACGTCTTTCCGTGTTAGACTTAACTCAGATAGATCTTGCCACAGAAGAAGACCGCTCCCATCAGCTTGACTGTTGGGCAGGTTTCTTCAAAGCCACTACCTGGGAGGAGGTCAATATGCTTGCACAGAAAAACGAAGCAATCTGCAAAGCCGCAGGAACCGTATATCAGCTTACACAGGAAGAGCGCATCCGCATGGAATGCGAAGCGCGGGAGGATTACTACCGTACGCAGCGGGATATTCAATATCTAATAGAGAAACAGACGGCTGAAAATGAGGCGCTGATCCGGAAGGCCAAAGCGCTGCTTGAGGAGCGGAATATATTAACCGATCAGAATAATACACTGACCGATGAGATCAGTGCGCTTGCCGATAAGAACAACTCATTGGCCGATCAAAATAGCTCATTGGCTGATGAAAACAACTCATTAACCAGCCAAAATAACGCCCTCGCCGATGAAGTCAAAGAATTAACCGACAAACTTTCCAGGCTGCAGCAGCTCCTGGAAAGGCAGGGATTAGATCTGTCCGGGCTCTGACAGCCAATCGTCTCGTATACGGTATAACTACAGGCAGGAAATCCGTGATTTCCTGCCTGCTGTCCATGAGATCAATGCGCAACCTGGAAGAAATTGATCAGAATCTCTTTGATATGCTGATACCTCCTGGCGTAGGAGTTCTCCACCCGGATCAACTGCAGGTCATGCTCGTCGCAGATCGCCTTCTTCTTCCGGTCACGATTTCGCACCACCTCGTCCTCAAAATGCTCCTTGCCGTCCAGCTCAATGGCCAGGATCGGCAGTTCCCTCGTCCCATGCTTCTCGTACACCACGAAATCAAACCGTCCGTTATAGAAAAGGTCGTTGCAATTCTCGTTTTCCTGAAAGACATGCGCAATAGCTACCTCCTTATGGACTGTGTAACGGCTCTGGGTCAAAAAGAGATTCCCCAACGCATGATTCAGATTCTCCAGAAAGGCTTCCTCCGTGGCGCTGCTGAAAGGCTTGACCCCCAGCGCACGGGAAGCCGCCTGCTTGGGCGTCACCGTAGAAGCGCCGTTAGTCCACACATACTGCGCCAGTTCATACAGGTCATCCTCCCCCTCCTTCTGATGCAGCCGCTCTAAGTGTTTCCGGCTGGAGAGGACGATCAGCTTGTCCCTGGCCCGCGATGTGGCCACGTTGATCAGTTCCTTGTTATTTTTCAGCCACTCGTAGGTACCCGCCTGGGTCTGCTCCGTGATCGCCGTGGAAAAAAGGATGACGTCCTTCTCATCTCCCTGAAAGGCGTGAACCGTCCCACAAGTCACGTTGTCCACCTTCGCCCGCGCCAACGCCTCCTCGATCAGCTTCTTCTGATTGACAAAGGGCGTGATGACACCGATATTCCGATCCGGGTTCGCCGCGGCATATCTGGCGATCTCACTGGCTTCCGCCGGGGCCGTATTCTTAAGATCCGCGAAAGTGTCCTGCATATCCATATAGACCAGAGGCTGTTCCTCCCTGCTCTGCGACAGGATACTGAGCCTGGAATTATAATACTTGCGGTTGTTGAAACCGATGATATTCTTATGGCACCGGTAATGATTATGCAGAAGCGTCTCGTCGCTGACCGCATCACAGGCAAGATACGTCTTATAAATGGAGTTTTTCCGGTAATCATATTCATCGGACACCATATAGCGCTTCTTCAATTTATCATTGGTCAATTCATCCAGCAGGATCACCGGATTGAGCTGCTGCGGGTCTCCCACCAGCATCAGGCTCTGCCCCCGCAGGATCGGCACCAACGATACCGCGATATTGCACTGACTGGCCTCGTCCATGATCACCATATCGAACATCGGCTCCGGCTCCCCGAGGCGGTGGGCCGAGATACAGGTTGTGGCAATGATCGGGAAGATTTTTAGAAGCTTCTCGATATTCTCCTTTTTCCCCAGGTACTTCGTGAAAGCCTCCAACTGCTTCCCGTCCTCCTCCATCTCCAGGATCTCCCGCAGATCGTCGTTTCTCTTAAGCCCGATCTTCTTGATATAGCCTGCCGAGATATAGTAAAGGTACTTTTTCAGATCTTCGATATTATCATCCAGAAGGGAAAGCGCCTCCGCCTCCGAGACCTCTCCCGTGGCCTCGATCTTCCTGCTGATCTGCCCGCGCTGCCTGACCTTTAAGTCCTGCTCGAAGGCCATCGTCTGCAGCAGGACGCCTTTTTTCTCCTCATACTCCAGTACCCGGTCGATCGTCTCCTCCCGCTCCCGCAGATCCAGCAACTCCTCATACCGGCGCAGCACATCCGACAGACGCCTGGCCCGCCTCTTCCGGTCGTCCTTATTGCGATCCAGAGTGTCCTCGAATACTTTCACGTTCTGCACATCCGCGTAGAGCCGTCTGATCGTCGAAAGCGCCTCCCGCACCTTCTCCTGATTACCCAACCGCAGGATCGGGAAGGGAATCGTCTTCCCGTTATATTCCAGCGTGGAAAGCTTCTCGCAGACACCGTTGATCGGATGGTTGTTGTAGGATGCAAACAGCACCGTGCGCTCATTGAAAAAGGCCGTCACGATGGTGTTGATGATCGTATTTGTCTTCCCCGTGCCGGGCGGCCCCTGTATATAGGCCACCGGATATTTCATGGCGTTGTGAATTGCCAGCAGCTGATCCATATTGATGTTCCGGTTGATCAGGGCGATCGGATAGGCCGCCGTCCGTCTCGGCCGCTCCAGCAGATCCCCGAAAAAAGCCCGGATCGGCACCGGCGCTTCCTTCTTCTGATGCAGCTTCATAACCGCCTGGTACTCCTTATGAAGATCCAGGGCGATATCCGCTTCCAGGCCAATGATATACGGCATATCGTCCACGTTGCAGCTGCCCCGGGGCATCCGTCTCATAATGCAGTCTTTGATCCGCTCCTGATTGGCCTCAAAATCGGAAAGCAGTTCGTACTCATCCCCATCCAGAAACCGGCGGATGCTCTGCTTCGTCAAAACCTCCGCGGGACGCCAACCCGCAGCCCCGGCCCCATGATCTCCCCGGCTGTTCTTCCGGCAGCTGCCATCTTCCCCGCAGTCACTTAGGCGACCGCCTCTCTCCTCCCTGACCGCAAACTCCGTACAGATCGTGATCTCTTCTTCCGGCTTCAAAGCCCGCTGCTTTACATCCAGATGCAGCTTACGATAAGCCAGCACATACAGCCCCTTCGTCATATGAATGCTCAGGACATTCATTGCCAGCTGTTTGATCTGCAGCCTGCCGTCCTCGCGCTTCTCCGACTCCGACTGATACTGGAAATGTTTCACGATCTCCCGGAACTGCTCCGAACTCAGCTGGTACAATTCTCCCCTGATCGTGTCATGATCCAGATAGCGCACCAGACTGAAATCCGACTTATAGGGCACGGCGTCAAGGCGGTTGCACAGCTCCAGATACCCCAGGATCTTCAAATTGGCCGTATTGTCAAACAGAGTGTTGTATTTGTGCGGATTTAAATAAATATCCCGAACCAGCTCTTCATTGACCGAACAGTAAGAACCCTCTATGATCTTGGAAGACAGGATCGCATCGATCCGGATCCGGTCATAGGACTCCACCGTATATTTCCCCAGATGAAGCCCGTCCACGGAAAGCGTACGGCTGCGCACATCCAGATCCCGGATACCGATCCAGTATTTTGTGATCTGGTCTTCTCTGTTATGATATTCGATGCTCATCCATTTTCCCTCATGGACCGCACGGAAAATATCCCGGGAAACCGCATTCATACTTATATCCATTCCTTTCGCTTCGCTCAGGCACAAAACGTAATGAAAATGACTTCTCATTTTCAATCTTGCACCTCCATATCGCCTCTGACACATATTTCCATGAAAAGAGGACATTTAACACATATTCCCATGCAAGGAATCATCTGCCCCCAACTTTCCAAAATAGAAACAAACGTTTGTCCTGTACATTCTACCACAGATCACGGAAAATGTGATATAATTTTCGAAGCCGTAAGTCGTTATGAGAACATGATGTAAGCGACCGAAGAAAGGAGCCATTATGAGTAAATTATTGGAAGAATTTCAAGACTATCTAAGTAAAATGAACCAGTACGAACATGTGACCACACTGCTGTACTGGGACATGAAGACAGGCGCACCGAAACTGGGCCAGGCCGGACATGTGGAGGCGCTGACCCATTTTTCCACAGAGGCTTTCGCCCTGTCTACCTCCGAGAAGCTGGGAGAAATGCTCGCCGGGCTTGCCAAACCCGAAGAATTTGATGCCCTCACGGATACCTGGAAATTCATCGTCACGCGCATGAAGCGCGATTTCGACCGGGACAAACGGATTCCGGCGGATGTGTATGCAGCCTTCGTGCAGACGCAGGCCGAGGCCGGCAATGTCTGGGTGGAGGCCAAAGAGAAATCCGACTTTAGTCTGTTTGCCCCTTATCTGCAGAAAATGATCGACCTGACAGTCGAGATAACCGGTTATACCGATCCGGGCATGGAAGTCTACGACGCCCTCCTTGACCAATACGAGGAAGGCATGGATTCAGCCACCATAGACGGTCTGTTTGAAGACCTGAAAAAGGAGCTGATCCCCTTTGTAAAAGAAATCCTCTTAAGACAGAAACCGGAGAATCAGGCGTTCAAAGGCTGTTTCGACACAAACGGCCAAAAGAGTGTGCAGGATATGCTGCTCGATTACATCGGCTTCCGCAAAGACGCCGGCAGTGTCGGTGAGTCGGAGCATCCTTTTACCTTGAATTTTTCCTCCAAAGATGTACGGCTGACCAACCACTATTATGAGCATGATCCGATAAGCGCCATCTTCTCCGCCATCCACGAGGGCGGTCATGCCATCTTCGAACAGAACGTTAACCCGGAATATGACAACACCGTGGCCGGCAGCTGCCGCTATATGGGCCTGCACGAGAGCCAGTCCCGGTTCTATGAGAATATCCTGGGACGAAATTACAACTTCTGGCTGCCTGTTTACGACACCCTGGGGGAACTGCTGCCGCCTTTTCAGGCAATATCGTTGGATGATTTCTACCGGGAGATCAATCATGTGAAGAACAGCTTTATCCGGGTGAATGCGGACGAAGTGACCTACTGCTTCCATATCATCCTGCGCTATGAGATGGAGAAGGCCATCTTTCGCGACCATGTGCCGGTAAACGACCTGCCTGCACTCTGGAACCGGAAAATGCAGGAATATCTGCTGATCACACCCGCAAACGATGCCGAAGGCATCCTACAGGATATGCACTGGTCAGACGGCGGCTTCGGTTATTTCCCTTCTTATCTGCTGGGCAGTATCTACGACGGAATGCTGCTTGACACGCTCCAGGAAGAGTTAGGAGACGTGGATGAACTGCTAAAAAGCGGAAAGATTGGAGAGATCACCGCATGGCTGAACAGGAAGATCCACCGGTATGGCAGTACTCGCAAGCCGAAAGACGCTATCATGGCAGTCTGCGGCAAGGAAATCTCCGCCGAACCGCTCATCCGCTATTTTAAAAAGAAATATACGAAACTCTACCAAATTTAAAAAGTAACATCTCTCAAAAGTGACATTTCTCAATGGAAGGATATCTTTAAACGGCCCTCTTTTTCCGGAGCAGCACCAGGAGGCCTGCAAGCAGCACCACCGTCACCGCAAGCCCGCCCTCCGGTCCGAATGCGCCGCCGTTCAGGATATCCCTTCCTTCCGTCACGGCGCTTTTGAAGACAGAACACTGCGTCGTGCCGCCGCTGACGCTCAGCCCCCAGAAATTCCCCTGCACCAGATTCCAGATGCTGTGGAAGGCGCCGATGCCCCAGATGCTGCCTCTTTTGATAAAATAAAGCGACGCGAACACACCAAACAGAGTCAGATTCAGAAATGCCAGTACGCTGATCCCGTTATTGAACAGATGCAGCGCCGCAAAAATAAACGCGTTGGAAAAAACGGCCACCCACATCGGATACCGTCTGCCGATAGACACCATGAGATAGCCGCGGCAGAGCACTTCCTCTCCCATACCCTGTATCATATAGCCAGCCAGAAAAAGCAGGAACATACCTACACCAAAGGTCTCCGAGATCCCTTCGATCCTGATCGCCCCCGTCAGTACGCAGAGCAGTACCGCCGCCGTGAAGGCTGCAAATCCGGCCGCCAGCCCGATCAGGTATTCTCTGCCGCCTCCCTTTCTCACAAATCCCAGCGTATCCGGCTTCCGCTTCTGGATCAGCCGGCAGAATAACAGGGTGACGGCCGTCATCGCCACGGTTGAAACCAATGCCAGTACCATATACAGGTCGGAATTTCCGATCAGGCGCGCCGCCTCGGCCATCCCGTCCAGATCCCCGGCTGCCGCGGACATCTGATAATTCACATTGTTGGAGATCAGCATCAGTTCCCCCGGAAGGGTAATGATGATCTGCGCAAACGCACAGACAAAAAATAACAGAACAAATACCAGAATCTCCAGAAACCAGTTCATACCCTTCTGCTTTTCCTGCGCCTTTATGACTGCTTCCGGTCTCTCTAATTGCAAATCCATATGACTTCCCCTTTTCTTATCACTTTCTTTTCGCTTTCTTGTCTCTTTATATCTTTTCTTCATTGCTTTTTTGTCGCTTTTTTATCACTTTCTTTTCGTTCGTAATAATGCGAACCTGTTCCTCACTGTCACATATCGCAAACAAAATTTTTAATACGGTTAGCAACAGATCCTTCCCATCCAAATGCATACTATCTTACCGCCTGTAATCTTTCCGGATAAAAGGTTCCCGGATCTCCTGTGCTACAAGCAGTCCATACTTATGCGGATGGCGATAGGCATTCCCATGCACTTCCCGGCTCCTGTAATCCCGGATCTCGTCGATCGGAAAATCCGCCATAAAGATGCCCTCCGAACCGTCGGCTTCCATGAACAGGGTATCCCGTGAGCCTGACTCCTGCGGCCTATACGCAATCCCGTCAAATGCCGTCGAATGCCCGTTGCAATCCGGCTGCTGCTCCGGATAGTTCACCGTAGCGATTCCGACCATATTCTCATAGGCTCTGCCCCGCAGCTGGGAAATACGGTTGATCTCCATCGGACAGGCATTGGGCACCAGCAGCAGCTCCGCCCCTTTTAGCATCAGGATTCTGGCGCTCTCCGGAAATTCCCGGTCATAGCAGATCATACTGCCCACCCTGACTGTTCCCTTCTCCGTATCCAGATCGGCCACATAGAAGTCGTCGCCCGCGGTAAGCCTGCACTCATCCCCGAAATCACAGGTATGCACCTTGGCATATGTGTAAGCTTCCTTCCCATGCCGGTCGAACAAAGTGATCGTATTCCGGGGCTGCGGCTCCCATGCTTGCAGATAGGTAATGCCGATGGCCATCTGCAGTTCCTTCGCCAGTGTCTGAAATGCTGTCACAAAGTCACTGTTCCGGGAAACGGCCAGCGCTCTCAGCTCTTCCATGTCTTCCGGAATCCGATACCCGCTGCTCCACATCTCCGGAAAAAGCGCGATATCCGCCCCCTGTTCCCTCGCCATCCTGCAGTATGTCCTGCCCTTTTCCAGATTGCCGTCTGCTGAGCCTGTCGGCGCGATCTGCAGAAAAGCCACTCTGATATCCTTCATCCTATTCTCTCCCTTCGCTATTCAAGCTGCATGACGCTGATACGTTCAGCGCGATTTCCTTGATAAAAATAATCTCCAGAGGCTCACCCGGTAACAGCAGTACCCCCGCATCCACATAATGATTCTTACGGTAGAAATGCTGTGCCTCCTCACCTGCCAGATTTAAATAGGTCCCTCTCTTCTATCCTGGCCAGTTCCCGCATGACCATCGCCTCCCGCACACTCCAGGGTGTCTTCTCCGCGTCGGCCGCCTCGTTCTTACGAATCATCTCCTCCAAAGTCGACCAGACCATCCGGTACCCGTACTCCCTCTCATAATCGTCCAGACTACGCTCATACATCGCTTCTTCCACATCACAAAAATAGTACCAGGAATCCATCTCCAGCCAGTCTTCCGGATTGCCTTTTCGCCTCTCATGTACAAGTATATAATCTCCGATGCTTTCCGGTATTACCCTGCAGCCTGTTTCTTCCTGTACTTCCCGAATCAGGGTATCCGCCAGTTCCTCTCCTGCTTCCCTTCCGCCTCCCGGAAATTTATAGTCGCCGTATTTGCCGTAGATTGCCAGATATTTATCATTCCTCCGGATGATCCCTCTGGCGGCAAGCCGCTTATAAACGCTCCCTTCTTCTGTGTCGTCTCCTAAATTCAGTGTCAGTTCTCTGATACATTGGCTCATATATGTCTCCTTAGCGTTTCGCTCTCTCATCTTCTCATTTCATTATTACATTTGATGTTTCTTTTGTTCACGTTCTTGTAATCCTTCTGCATCCTGTTTTATCCGTGTCTATTTTATCATATTGACTCATAAATGCACAGATGCATTTTTGTTCGTACACTCCTTCAATTCATACGTTAATGCCTAAAAAAAGCAGATGGCACTCCATATACGGAATCCCCCTGCTAATATATTGTTCACAGCTTGTCACATGCTTTGATCCTGTTGTAGATCGCCAGCCCATCCTTGCGTCCGAATAAATGCAGACTGCCCAGGTAAATTTCTCTCGGATGTTTCTTCTTACCCTCCAACAGACAAAAGATCGCGTCGGTCTTATCCTCATACTCCGTGCCGGCAAACAGCTTCTGTAGAATTTCCTTCGTCTTTCTTCTTTTCGACCAGACAGAATAATAATCTCCAATGGCAAGGTTCTCATGCCTTCGCTTCAATTCCTTCACAAGCTCACTGTCCTTATTGCCGCTTATAACACCGTCCTCAATACACGGCTGCAGCAATACCTTCCTCTTATGTGGCGCCCTCACGTTCCAGTAATCCCGAACCGCCTGAAATCCGCTGTCTCTGCTGACGATCACCACACTTCCCATATAACCGCCGCCGATCATCTCCCCCAGTCTGGATGCAATATAAAAGTCCAGGGCATTCTTCCCTGCCTTGCAAAGCTTACAGACTTCAAAGGTACACTCCGAAGCGCTGATCTCCTCCAGACTTCCACGCTCCATATTCTTACTGGCATCACTGTAAAAAACGATCACATGATCCTGCGCATTCAAAAGACTGCATCCTCTCATGCCTGCGTTTCCCACATTCTCATAATCGATCAGAAACAACATCCGGCCACTCCCTGACTATCATCTGACTATGTTACGCCTCCCACCATCTGGTGATGACCATTAGACATATAGTGTATCAACTCCGTATATATCCTTCGCCGTTTTCCAACACCTTCCTTTTCAATCGTCAAAAACCCGCCGACCGTACCTAACGTACAACACAGGGTAATCTGCGGTATATTCTCAGGGCCAGTCTCTCCTTCATCTACGAAATCCGTTGTCCTGGAACAATCCAATAAATCCCGCAGTTCAATCTCATACAATTCCATCAACGCAAACATCGTATCGGTCTGCGGATAACTCTTACCTTCTTCCCACTTATAGATCGCCTGAAGGGAACCTATGTTAAGATATTCCCTGACCTGCTCAACGGACAAGTTCCTCCGCTGACGGCATCTCCGAAGGTTCTCTCCGATCATTCTTCTGTCATATTCCGGTCTGCGTCTCATTTTGTCCTCCGTCGCATTCTTTTCGCATAACTAAAATTGACGATATCTACTACATTTGTTTTATAATAACATCTTTTCACTGTCTTGTCATTGACTGCGTAGTTGAATGCCCATATAGTTAATGCAATCAGTCGACAGTACCTATATAGAAACTGCCCCGTCAGCGCCGTCAGATCCGGCGCCGTCGGGGCAGTCCCCATTTCCTTCTTACATGTTATACCGCTGCTTTCCAAATCCTGCAGTTTCTTCACCAGCTCCTGTGCATCGGCAGATTCCGGCAAGGCATCCCTGTGTCTGCCAAATTCAGCAAAAATCTGCATGAAATTCTCCATCACCGCCTTCTCTTCCTCACTGCTTCTGCCTGCTGCCTTTTGAACCGACTCCTTGTACTCGGCCGTATTGCCCCACTGCTCCTTTGCCTGTCTTTTGTATTCCTCGATCTTTTGCTGATCAAATACTGAAAAATCCATTGTCCTTCCTCCTGTCAAACGTATTCCACGGGCAAAATCGATCAACCGTTCCAGATGCTCCTTTTTCAGCGTCAACAGCATGATCTGCTGTTCCAACGCCTTGTCCTTGTCGAAGTCCGGTCCGGACAGAATCTCTCCGATCACCTTCAGCGGAAATTCCAATTCCCGAAACAGTAAAATCTGCTGCAGCCTTTCCATAGCCGTATCGTCATACAGCCGGTAACCGGACTCCGTATAACCCGTCGGCGGCAAAAGTCCGATCTTGTCGTAATATTGGAGAGTGCGTATACTCACTCCCGTCAATTTACTTACTTCCTTTACTGTCATCCTTACCATGAATCTTTCCCCTTGTTGCGTCTGTGTCTGCATCCTGCCGCTTTGCTGCGTATCTGTATGGCATGTGTACGCTCGGCACGGCAGGGAGGCAGGACTGCAATCATAGGCTTTCTTTTTTGTATTTTCCCGTGTAAGTATACAATAAACTATTACGTAACGTAGGAGTCAAGATATTTTTTTAATTTCCCGCTATTTCCTTTTTATACATTTCTGCAAGATCCGACGGCCCGCTCCACCACAACTTCGAAGTCTCGTCATAGAGCAGCTTTCCTGTATTGGACGCAATAAACTCCGACAGCAATTCTTCCGGCGGCACGCTCATCTCTTCAGCCAGTTCATCCACTACCATAGTCACCAGTAAGTCAATCGCATTCTTTTTTGTTTCCTCAGAAACCACCTTCTCTATAGCCATATCTGCCTGCCTTCCACAAATGCAAGACGCTTAAGCGCCGCTTTCGTTCTAAAACAAAATTGATCCTGTAACCGCTCCGGAAGCAATAGGCTGATACATATATCATCAGCCTGCCATGTTCCTACTTGCCCATATGCACCTGCCATGTATGCCGTTATCGTCGCATTCGTATTGTCATTGGCAATTTTTCCGCCGATGATATCCATCTCGCCAAGTTCCCGGATCAAATCCGGAAAAGATCGCGCTTTCCTGTGACCAACCACACAGTGAAGCCATTCTGCATCCGCCGTCTGGTAAACTCTGATCGAAAGCCCCTCAACAGACTGAAGCCTGTATACGGAAATAAACCCATAGCGCCTGTCTGCGCTAACATGTCCATTAGCAACCGCCCTTCTGGTACTGATCCGCGCAAAGTTTTCAGCCTGATCACGAGATGTGGTCAAATAAAATCCCTGACCAAAATCTTTATGTTTGGCACAGTATTGCAGCCTTGGCGTCTGCACCTCGCAATAACTTCCGTGATACAAGATCATGTCATTTACCAATTCCTGCATTCTCATATTACCCCTCTGTTTCTAAGATATCCCTCAATATCTTCTAAGATCGCTTCATCGCCCTCCACATGAAAAATTTCAAAACATTCCTCTATATACTTTAACACGCCGTGCTTTGCAAATAGTCTGGCAATCTGGTCTATTGGCCGGTTCCATTTTTCAGACGCCAGCCTGATCAGTCTGGTCTGCATATAGATAATCTGCTCTCTCTCACTCATTCAAACTTCACTTCCTGTTCCTTCTATGCCTGTCTGCTTTGTACTTATAGTAAACGAAATTTCTAATGCCGTTAACTATACTTTTTACAAAGCATCTGTGCCAGTCATCCTCTTTTCCAACACCTCTATCAGCGAAATATCCGCCGGCAGCCACTGCACTTCATACAGTTCCCTTCTTGTAAGCCATCTGGCCGCCTCCGCCTCCTTCAGCGTCAGGCCGCCCGTCTTCACCTTCGCCAGGAAACAATCCATGGAAAGATGAAATGCCGGATAGTCATACTCAATGGTATGGAACAGTGCGCCCACTTCAATCTCCGTATCCAGTTCTTCCCTGATCTCCCTGACAAGCGTCTCCTCAGAGGATTCTCCTGCCTCGATCTTGCCTCCGGGAAACTCCCACTGTCCTTTGAACTCCCCATATCCCTTGGCTGTCGCAAATATCTTCGCGGGATTTTCCATATCGTCGCAGATAATCGCCGCCGCTACCCGTATTGTCTTCATAATAATTCTCCCTTCTTGCTTAACGCGCGAATTTGGGCAAAAGCTTCTGTATATGGCTTCGGCAGGCGCCTACGCAAGATCTGTGATCATCGACTCTGTGATCTGATACTCCTTGGCCCTGAGCACGACCGCCTTCTCCCGAAAGACTTCCTCTATGATCCGGCGTTCCAGGTCTCTTCGATGTTCTAAATGCGCCAGCAGTCCTTCCAGTCCGCGCAGGCCATGCGCTTTCCCGTAGGGCGACTCCTCCAGATAGCGCAGCATCAGCGGAAACCACAACTCATTCCCCGCATCATCGGACCGCTCCTTCTGGATCACAGCGATCGCCCCCGCAATATCCTCCACATCAAGATACAGGATCCGATACGGCCTGTCGTCCAAAAGCTTCTCCAGTCTTCTGTAAAAAGCAAGGATCTCCTCATCGCCCATTCCCAGATAGAGGATCTGGTTCTCAATGATATTCTGAAACATGGAACACTCGAAGATCTGTCCTTCACCGTCCCACTTCCCAAAACGTTCCAGAACCACGGCCTCGAAAGATGCCCTGTCCAGATTTCCGTTGTAGATCTCCAGCTTTTCCAGATTCCTGTGAAAATCCGGTATCTCTGTCAGGATCTGTGTATAGCAGATGATCCTGCGCTCTCCCTCGGAAACCGTTTTGGCCCGGATCTCTTCCTTCAGCGACGGATACTGCGCCAATATGTCTTGATACTGTTCTTTGGTCGTATAGGCACACCATGCCAGCTCCACAGGGGAATAGTCCCCCTCCCGGAATACGGTATAACCGGACAGGCGCTCCGAGAGCTTCTGTACCAGAGTGCTCTTGCCTGCGCCCTGCAGGCCTTCTATGAAATAATTGAGTTTTTGCAAAGTATACTCCTTTCCAATCCCCTCTAAAATAACCCTGTTGCTGAAGGCCCACCGCGGTCACATCTGCTCTTACTGCCACCCAACTGCCTCCAGAAAAGCCCCTCGGAACTGTGCCATTGTCTGATACCGCATCTCCCTGTCCGGACTGATCGCCTTTGACACCGCAGCATATGCTTCCTTACTCAGTTCCCACTGTTCTATCCTGCACGGAAGCACTCTTCCATACCGATATCTATCCTCGATCTCTGCCTGTGTATAAGTTCCGAAAAAGCCAAAGAGCAGGGCACCTGCCGTAAACACATTCGTTCTTTCATCGATCGCAGCACCCAGGACATATTCTTCCGGCGCTTTCATCCTTTTGCTTCCCCAATATCCCTCTCCTATATCATTGTAAGCCGGCTGTTTCCGAAACAAGTCAATGTCACAGATCATCATCCGATCTGCCTTGAAATCATAGATCAGGCTTCCGTCATAAAAATCCACCGCCACGTACCGTTTTGCGGCTACCGTCTCCAGAAAGGAAAAAATGTGTTCTGCCGCAGACAGTTTCTTCTCAACCGGCAGATTATGAAACCGTACTGCGGGACTGACTAAACCTGGTGTTTTATTATACTGATCAAAATTCCAATGATCAAAAAGACATTCTCCTTCCACCCAGCGAAACACCGCAACATAATACGCGCGGTAAGAATAATGCGCCAGCAATTCCACCAAAGACGAATGCTTTAACACCCGGTACAGTTCTGCCGCACCTTTCAGGATCTCCACTGATTTCGCAGGAGCGATTTCCGCATCCACCGTATCCGCTCCCGCTATTTTGATAAAATATCTGTCACGGCCATTTTTATCCGCCACGCCAAAACAGATACACCCTGATCCTGTTGCATCGATCACGGAGAACACCGTGCCATATTTCTTTAACCATGTCAGATCCTGGTAGGTTTTAAGCTGAAATCTGATTCCATCTATTTCATGTGTGACCATAGGGTTCTTCTTTCTGCTCCAAGTCTTATCAGCAATATCTCTCAACTAGCGCTTCCGCCGGAAGCCTGTCCTTCTTCACCGCATACAGGCTCCCGTTCTGTTTGCGGTCGATCAGGAAGTAATCGTACATCTCCCGCCGGAGCGTGGCCGCGTCCCCGAACGTGTGCAGCCCGCTTAGCACTTCGTTAAATTCGCGCTCCGTATATTCCCGGTCCTCCGGAATACGGTCTGCCAGATAGGACAGCACAAAGAGTTTCTTTTTCTTCTTCGACGGCATCTGGGTCACGCGGCCGTCCTCGTCAAGATATGCTTTGATTGTTTTCGTATCCATAACAGATAACCCCCCTTGATATCTTAAAGTTTAATGGAACCGTCCGTTCTTTACAATATCTATTTACAAAATCAGAAAAATGCGACACACTTATGTCATATTCCCACTGTTAAACTATCATAAACAGCAAAATAGAAGGAGGTATCCACAATGCCATTTACCGAAATCTGTATCTATCAGGTCAAACCGCAGCAAACCGAGGAATTCGAAGCGCTGATGCTGACTGCAAAAGAGCTGCTGGAAAAGCAGGAGGGATTGCGCACGCTCCGGCTGGTCAGGCGGGGCTATCACATTGATCTGGCGCAGATCAAAGAAGGCCTTCCCCCGCTTAAGCTCACCCGCATCGTCAAAAGTGTCAAATACATGCTCTACTGGGAATTTGATACGAAAGAACAGTACGGCATGGCGCAGAAAAATCTTTACGACAGCTATTGGAAGGCGATCGAAAAGTGCCTGGTCGTTCCCCATGACAAATATTTAGGAGAGGTGGTGTTTTGATGGAAACAGCATATTGCGGACTGCACTGTGAAAAGTGCCCTGTTTATCTGGCTTCACTCGGCGGAAATACCGAAGAACAAATACGACTGGCCGCGGAATATTCCACCGATACCTGCCAGTTCTCACCAGAAGATATGTATTGCCTGGGGTGTCATTCCGATACGCCGTCTCAGAAGATGTGCAGCGATTGTGAGATACGAAATCGCGGTCTTGGGCAGGCGCACGGAGGACCATCATGCAGATAGACAGACTAATCCAGATCATCTTTCTCCTGCTGCGGCACGAGAATATCACGGCAAAGCAGCTGGCGGAGGAACTTCAAGTCTCTACCCGCACGATCTACAGGGACATCAATACGCTCTCGATCGCCGGCATCCCCATCATCTCCCAAAAGGGCTACCGCGGCGGTCTCTCCTTATTGGAGGGCTTCTCTTTGGACAAATCCTATTTCACGAAAGAAGAGCAGAGCAATATTATACAGGCCCTGCAAATCTTAAAGTCGTCAAATTATCCTGACGCAGATAAGACGCTGAACAAGGTCGCCGGACTGTTCAGCCACACGCTGCAGTCTGAATGGCTAGAGATCGATTTTTCCTATTGGGGAAGTCCCGAAAAGGAGCGGCTCCATATGACGGCTCTGGAGCGTGCCGTCATCAACAAATACGTGATCACATTCACTTACTGTAATTCGGAGATGACCGTAACCAAACAGACTGTGGAACCGTTAAAGCTGGTCTTTAAATCCCATTCCTGGTATCTGATCGCCTTCTCCCGGCACCGGGAAGAGATCCGCACTTACAAGCTGTCCCGTATCCGGGATCTGCAGATCACGGACCAGTTGTTCGACCGGCAGCTGCCGGCCGATTTTTCCCTTACGCCCGCCTACAAGGAAGAATACGATATCCCCCTGTTTAAACTGCACTTCTCGGAAAAGATCGCGTATAAGGTCTACGACGAATTTCAGGAAAAATACATCACGAAACTGGAAGACGGCACGCTGGAAGTAAACTTCCGATTCCAGTTAAGCGACTGGACCTTCCTCTACCTGCTGTCCTTTGGCGAATACGTTGAGATCGTCGCGCCGGTAGAGGCAAGACTGCTCATGAAAGAAAAAGCGCGGAAGATACTTGCGATGTATGGATCATGTAATTTATACTGTAATTGAACCCGTACGCTGTCGCCAAACGCCCCGCGCAGCATTCACCAAATGTCTGGCTCCGCATCCGTCTGACTGACCGCCCGCGGGAATCCATAGCGCAGCATCAAAGAACAGGAGGCACATATGGCATTTACGATCCAGGTCCGCATGAAAAAACCCGGAAAACAAAAATCCGCAGACTTACATCCCGTCCCTTTTGAACTCGATCAGAAACCGGAAACCGTCCGGGACCTCCTCACCGGCCTGACGGTGCTTGGCGTAAGGCAATATAACGCGCGCAGGGACGTAGGCCAGATCCTCGCCTGTCTGACGAAAGAAGAGATCGCAGATCAGGCTGCCCGCGGCAAGATCGCTTCAGGGCTGCGGGGCGGGCAGGATGCCGTGGAAGAAAAAGCCCTGGAGAATGCCATCCAATGCTTCGAGGACGGCATCTTCCGCGTCTTCGCCGGAGAAGAAGAGCTGACCACACTGGAAGAGACAATCCCCTGGGCTGACGGTCTGGTCTTTACATTTATCAGACTGACGATGCTTTCCGGCTTTTAAAAAATCGAGCGCCGGCGCGCTCGATTCAGAGAATGCTTCGCATTCTCCCTTATAAGCATAAGATCATGAAAGGAGTCCCCCACATGGCAGAATTTACCTACCAAACCAGAAGAAAACTAACCGAAACATGGCTGCGCGGCCTAAAGACCAAAGCCAGATTTCTCTCCGAGCGCGAGCAGAAGATGCTGCCGGAGCTCTCCTGCTACATCATGCCCCAGGATGTGTGCAGCTCTATGCGGCAGCTTCTGTCCGGCGGTAAGTATCAGACCTTAAGCGAGCTGTACCGGAAGCAGTTCCCGAATCTGGTGGATGTGTGCGTGCGGAAGGCATGGCAGGAAGATTTCTACTACGCGCTGGATCAGATGAACCAGTACCAGATGACCGCCGGGTGGTTCCGCCGCAGCCTGCGCTCCATTAGCTACGCTCCTTTCGTGGAGCAGAGCATTCAGCTTCTGCGGGCCTTTGCGCGCCTGGATTTCTACGATGCGGAACTTGCGGACGTGCTGACCGGCAATCTGACGCCGGAACTTTACGATCATGCCCGCAACGAATCTTTCTCCTACGCCGGCATTCTGGCCGCGCTATTAGACCGACATGACGCCAGGACGAAGCAGGCCGTCAGAGACATCCTTTTCGGGGAAAATAACACGCTTATGCTTAGCCGGGAGATGATCCTGGGGATCGTGCAGAGCAAGTGTCAGGAACTCTACGAAGATCTGGGGAAATTTCTGCTGGCGGCAAGGTTACAGGAAGGCGCAAGGCAGGCCGTCTGCGAGACCATGGACGCCGGACGACCGGAAGCCTTTCTGCACCTTTTTACCGTGATCGAGGACAACAACCTGATCCGCTACTCTTCCGTCAGGCGAGCAGTCAGCACATGGATCGGTATTTTCGACGAAAAGAGCGTAGACCGGATCAGCGACAAGCTGCTGCGGATGATGGGACGGTGCCTGCGGGATAACGATTTTCTGTCAGAACAGCTTGCTTCAGACGACGCCGTGGCGATCAGCTGCGCCCTCTGGGCCAAAGGCTTCTACGACGCACAGGATGCCATAAACGCCGTTATCACCCTGATCAGAGACGGCACCAGACAGCAGAAAATGACGGCTTCCTACTTTAACCTGTCCCTGCAGGATCCCAAACTGCAGATGCAGGCAGCGAAGGAAGTCCTCCGCTCTTACCCGGAGGATCTGGAACTTGCGGCCTGTTTCCTGCCGGGCTTTCTGGCCTCGGCAAATTCGCAGTTCTATGAACTTGCCAAAGAGGACAACCGTTTCCGTATGCAGGACGACAGGATCCGGAAACCGAAGCCGTTATCGCCGGAAACCTTTTTCCAGAGCAGGGAAGAAGCGGCAGCATTCTACGATATCCTGAAGAACCTGTTAAACCGGATCCCCAAAAAGGGACTGACGCTGTCGCCCTGTATTTTCCCATGGCACCAGGTGACCATGAGCCAGTCCGACGTTGCCCTGCGCCTGTGCCTGATCGCCTGGATGCTGCAGGACGAGACGCTGCTCGACGAAGCTGCCGGCCTGGTCTCTCTGGTGGGGCAGGGGGAAACCGGTTATTACGGCGCCTCCCGCTCAGCCGTGGCGCGGGTGCTGCTCTACCGTCCCGCCACCGAAGCGCGCAGGAAAGCGCTGTTCGAACTTCTGCACAACGCGGAGGAGAGCACCAACCGCATTGCCCACCGGCTGGTGGAGGACATGCAGCTGACGCCGGAAGACTATCGGGCCATCGAGGAGAATCTGAAGTATAAGAAGGGGCGCGCACAGACCCTTGCCCTGTTAAAACAGCAGGACAAGAAGGATCTCACCGCCTGCATCGGCAGACTGCTTACCGCAAGATCCGAAGAATGCCATATGGGCGCCCTGGATCTTGCCCTGCAGCTAAAGAAGGAAGACGCCTCCTCCTTCGCCCGGATCCTGCCAGCACTGCGCGCCTTTGCAGATCCCTCCGCCGCACAGTGCCCCGGCCCGGAACCTACCGGCAGGGAAAAAGTGCTGTTAGAGGAACTTCTTGGCGCGGAAAGCAAGGCCCAGGACATTCTGAACACGCCGGGCTACGGACTGTATGATGTGACGAAGGACTGGATCCTGCCGTCTGTGACCGTAAGCGACGACGCGTCCCGCCTTTTTACCTGCAAGGATGAGACATGTATCCGTATCATGCAGAAACTGGATGCCCTGATCGGCGCCAACAGGGAACTGGCTTACACCACGGCCTGGAACGAAGACCTGCTGCTTGGCAGCAAACTGGAGCGCAGCCGTTACCTTCATAACGACCCGGACGCGGAACCGTTGGACGCCTACCCTTTCCGGAAGCTGTGGGAATCTTTTTACGAGCAGGAGATCAGGACACCCGGGCTTATGCTCGAACTGGAGCTTTACCGACAGTGTTTTGCGCAGCAGGATCTCTATACGAAGCATTCTGCCCTCTATAAGAAGGTATTTGGCAGCGGCCTCTTTAAGAAACCGCCCTTCTCTGATCTGAATGTGCGGCTCTCCTACGGCCCCCAGGTGACTACGGTCCTTAATGTGCTCTTTCAGCAGTATGTCCCGAAATCCCTGTCAGTGCCTTTCGCCCTCTGCGGTATCGCCAGGCTGTTAACGGTCCTGGATACCTCCACCGACCTTTTTACCGTGCAGGAAAAGCGCTGGAACGGCGTTGTCGAGACTTACACCCGCCGCGCCGTGGAACTGCCCATCTTCTCCGGTCTGTATCAGTGGATGCATCAGGCCGGCAAAGAAGACTGGGAGAATTCCTTCGCCCTGCGTTTCCGCCTGCAGTTGTACTATAACGGGCAAAGGAACAGAGAGAAACCGCGCTACGCCTACAGCAGCCAGAACAACGGCTATGTACAGCTTTCCGACTATGTGCAATGCTATGTGCGGGGCCTCTGGGACAAAGACCTGTTCTATAAGGCAGTGTTTACTTTCTTCCGTCTGGGCGTCCTGTTGGAGCCTGTCAGCATCGTGGAACAGAAGGGCGCCGTGACCTCCCGCAAGGCCAGGCCCCATGCCCTGAACGCCTTTTTCGGGCTGAATGCGATCAAACCCGCAGACGGCAAATACCGCTTCGATGCACCGGACGCAGATATGCCGGAAATGGACTTTGCCCACATGCTCTATCGGGAAACGCTGCCTGTGGTGCTCGCGGTGGAACTTAAACGCGGCGAGCAGCCAACCCCCTTTTCCTCCGAGGTCAAGAGTATCCAGGTCATCTACGGCATCGACTATATGATCCGCATCCTGACCGCTCTCGGCAAAGACCCATTGGAACGCGGCTACAGCTATTATTCCAACAATACCGATCGGAAGACGGTGCTCAGCCACCTGCTGAAGGTCTCCATGCCCAAGCCAGAGGAAACCGCTGCCGATCTGCGAAAGGCTCTGCGGGGCACCGATATCACGAAAAAACGGCTCGTGGAGCTTGCCATGTACGCCCAGCAGTGGATCCCCATGCTGGAGGAATATTTCGCACTGCCTGGTTTCGCCAGCGCCTGCTACTATTTCATGGCCCATACCAGTGAACTGTTCGACGAGCAGGTGTTGTCCACCATCGCCAAATATACGCCCCTCTCCCCGGAGGAACTGCAGGACGGCGCATTTGACATCCACTGGTTCTTCGAGGCTTACGGGAAGCTTGGGGAGAAAGATTTCAAGCTGCTCTATGACGCTGCCAAGTATTCCTCCTCCGGCATCGCCCATGGCCGGGCCAGAAAATATGCGGACGCCGCGCTGGGCAAAGTAGATCTCACGGCATTGACGACGGAGATTGACGCAAAACGCAACAAAGATCTGCTGATGAGCCTGGGCCTGCTGCCCCTGTCCGACCACAAGAAGGACCGGGAATCCGAGATGTTAGCACGCTATCGTTTTATCCAGAAATACAAGAAGGAAAGCCGCCAGTTCGGAGCTCAGCGCCGGGCCAGTGAAGGCCGGGCCGTGGAGATCGCCCTGCGCAACTTAAGCGTCAACGCCGGCTTTACGGATGTGACGCGGCTTGTGCTGCGAATGGAGGGACAGCTTGCCAGACAGTCCGCAGAATATTTCGACTGGCAAAAGACCGGCGAGATCGAGTTGATGGTGGACGTGGACGAGAACGGCAGAAGCAGTCTGAAATGCCGCAAGGACGGCAAACTCCTGAAATCCGTTCCCACCAGGTATAAGAAGGACGAAACCACACTTCGATTCCAGGCAGTTGTCAAGCAGCTTAAAGAGCAGTACAGCCGCACGAAACAGATGATGGAGCAGGCCATGGAAGACCGGACCGCCTTCGAGGTCTGGGAGTTCCTGGAGATGTACCAGAATCCGGTAGCCCGTCCGATTACGGAGCGGCTGATCGTGCAGACAGCGGATGCCGCGCTCGGGTTCCTCACCCCGGACGGCATTGCAGACTTCTCCGGCAGTCTCTGCCCGGTAGATCCGGAAGACCGCATCCTGATCGCGCACCCCTTCGACCTGTACCGAAGCGGCCACTGGCACGAATATCAGAAGCTGCTTTTCGAGAGGCAGATCAAACAGCCTTTCAAGCAGGTCTTCCGGGAACTGTACGTGAAGCTGGACGAGGAACTGGAAAAAGAAGAATCCCTGCTCTTCTCCGGCAACCAGATCCAGCCCCAGAAGACGGTGGGCGCCCTGCGCAGCCGACGCTGGGTGGCCGACTACGACGACGGCCTGCAGAAGATCTACTATAAAGAAAACATCGTAGCGCGCATTTACGCTATGGCAGACTGGTTTACCCCAAGCGACGTGGAGGCGCCGACTCTGGAATATGTGGTCTTTGCAGACCGCAAGACAGGTGCCGCCCTTAAGATCAAAGACATCCCTGACATCATCTACAGTGAAGTCATGCGGGACGTGGATCTGGCAGTCAGCGTCGCCCACGCAGGCGGCGTGGATCCGGAGACAAGCCACTCCACCATCGAGATGCGCAGGGCCATCGTAGCCTGCAATCTCGCTCTTTTCCGCACGAAGAATGTCCGTCTGGAAGGCAATCACGCCATCATCGACGGCAAACTCGGACAGTACACCGTCCACCTCGGCAGCGGCGTGGTGCATCAGATCGGAAACGCCATGCTCTTCATCGTGCCTGTCCACTCCCAACACAGAGGCCGTATCTTCCTGCCTTTCGTGGACGACGATCCGAAGACCGCGGAGATTCTGTCGAAGATCCTGCTTCTGGCAGAGGATACAAAGATTAAGGATCCGAAGATCCTGCAGCAGATACAATGAGAAAAAATTGCGGGCGGGGAACTTCCCCGCCCGTCGCAGATCCCACGATCAGAATCTTTCATTCTCTATCTTTGCCAGCGTATCCAGTATACGCTCCAGATACTGCTCAAACATTTCCCGTTCCTCTTCCGTAAATCCCTGATAGAAGAGATGATTCATCTCCTGTGACACCTGTTCGTATCTTTCCTGCAGATTCTTCGCATACTCTGTAAGGGATATAATCGTCTGACGGCGGTTATCCGGATTGATATTCCGTTCCAGGATTCCCTTCTGCACCATCCCGTCCACGATGATAGAGACCGTGTTTTTCGCAAGAGAAGTCTCCCGGCTGATCTCACTGATCGACATAGGATTGTTTTTCCATAGCACAAACAGGATCCGCCCCTGGCCGCCGCTGATCTCGATCCCGTTCTCCTTAAGCAGCCGCTCGAAGATCCTCTCCTGCCGCTGCTTTATCTGTGTAATATAAAATCCGCCCCTGGTCTCCAAATCAGTCCCTCGTTTCTGACAGGTTCTGTGCCTGTACCGCACGAAGCTTCGCCGGATTGGGACATGTAATGATCCAGGTATACCCAAAACGGTCCTTGATGACAGAACCGCAGCCGTCGTCATCCGGCTCCGGGTGCGGCTGCAGGGGTGCAAGTACGGTTCCGCCCTCCGCAAGGACAGATATCGTATGCAGCGCTTCCTCCTCGGAATCCATATGGATCATCAGTCGGATATCCGTATTCCCCCCTGCACCGTCAAAGGTGTCTCCCGCCGCCATGCGCGTACTGCCCAGCACAAACTCCACATGCATCACTTTACCGATCTGATCCGGCGTCTGGTCAAATGTATTCTCCGACCAGCGGGACATATAATAGATCTCACCGCCAAATGCCTTAATATAGGTATTGACCGCCTCCTCACAGTTACCCTGAAATGCAAGATATGGGATCACTTCTATCTTCTTTTTTTCCAAGTCTTTCTCTCCTCCTGCCCTTTATCATAAGTTGTACCTTTACTTATATCATATCCTTTTCCATACAAGAAGGCAAATCTTTTATTTCCCGGGCATGAAGCTATTCACGGCTCGGAAGCCGCTCAGAATAACGATTCGATCACCCTCTCCCGTCTGTCACACTGTTCAAACAGAAAGCTCTCCGGGTAAGTAATGATCTCCTCCCACGGAATTTCCCTAAGCGCGGGCTTTAGAATCTGCTCCACCGCAATCCTGTGCATCACACTACGGATTCTGAAATCAAGTTCGTAAGCAAGTTTCTCATCCAAATGCCTATAATACCGGTCGCCGATCGAATGTATAATCTCCATGGAAACTTTCTGTTCCCAGTCATGATTCCAGTCCGCCTCGATCCGTCGGCGAAGCCTGATCCATTTTGAATCCGTCTTCGGTATGACGATTCCCATTCTTCTCGCATCTTTATAAGTCCACAAGTTCCAGGAAACACCTCTCTTTTCGCAGAGACTGATATTATGCTGCAAAAGAAGTCCGTAGAAATCTTCCATCCCATCCAGTATCTCATATCCGGATTCCCCGCACCAGACGGGCCTGTGCAGACGGGCAGTCTCACACAGCTGCCGCTCAAATATATCCGTAAAGATCTCCATTCGCTTTGCATCGTCAAGCTTCGGATCCAGAATATCATTTTCCAGTACAAACGGATAAAAATGAACGGTATACGCAACCTGCGGATCCGATACCTCCTGTAGTGTGGAAAAATCACGTCCAAAATCCGTCCCTTCCAGAAACAGGATATGGTTCTTATCCCTTTTCCGTATCGCTTTGATGATCCTGTCATAAAAACCGTTGATCTGTTCTGCCGTCACATCCCATCCCGGTTCGTTGATCACGTCATATCCTGCGACCCATGGGTTCTCGGCATATCTTGCCGACAATTCCTCCCAAAACCACACAACCTGATCCTGAAAGCAGCGATATTTCCAGAACAACGCCTGACCGGTGTTATTATCGGAATGCCAGTCCGTATTCTGCGAACCGGGCGTTGAATGCAGATCAAGGATACAATATAATTCATGCCCGGCACAAAGCTGTACGACCCTGTCAAGATGCTCCAACCCCCTTTGCAGCATAACACCGGGATTGTCGTCATCCCAGAAATAGTGATATCCGAATACGATCCGCACGGTATTGATACCAAGGCTTTTCAGATACCGGATATCTTCCTCCCGTACCATATCCAGCAACAAAGTATCCATAAATCGTTCGGCACGTTCCTTTCCATACACTTCTGCAAAGGCTTCCAGGATCATGGAGTTTGTTCCCGGCATTCCGATCATAAAATGCTCCAGGTTCATCCAGGAACCCAGTGCCCATCCGCGAAGCATGACCGGCTGTCCGCCCAGTTCAAAATGATCCCCCACTGCCTGAATAAAATTTCCCATAACCATTTCCCCCAATCTATAAAGCATCTCTATGTATCATTCAGCATTTTTGATCATGTCATCTTCCATTTCGCAGTTCACCTGTCATATGTGATCGTTAGTTTCGTAAATCGATTGAATGCACGATTAGACGGATCTTCTTCCACACAGTAGACTCCTAGCATAACGCCATTAAAATAACCTGCCACCTCCGCCGCCAGGAAACGGCTCTCGGCCTCTCTGTGCAGAATAGTCTCACCGTTACATAACGCCTCCAGCTCATAAAAATGTCTATGCGCAATAATCCGCAGCGTTCCTTCTGCACTTAATGCCGGCATCCGGAAATCCTGATGTACGCCGCCCACAGTCAGATGACACACAAAAGCATATCCTTCCTCTGTTTTGACAAGTGCAATATCATAATGCTGCCTTTCGTCTGTATAGGCCGTAATTCCTGCTTCTCCTTCCAACACCTCTACCTGCGTCTCAAACACTGCCTCAAAATCCTCCTGCAAGGTAAAAGTAAGCGTAGGAGAACCCTCATCGTTTAAGGTCACGTCCGTTCCCCTAAGCTCCAACAGGTTTGTGCTGATCCGGTAATTATCCGCCTGCGCATTACGGAGATATCCCCAACGGCCATGCCATCCCTCTTCTTTCATGGAAACATCAACGGCGCCTCTCTGCACGATCTGTTTCCCGATCCAGGGTACATCGACTTCCGCGGTCGTCACTCCCTGGTTCATAACGTGAAACCAGCCTGTATCGTCCCACACCACCGGCATCAGAAAGCCTTCTCTGCCAAGTGTATGATATTGCCGCCATTTCTTCAACTGCCGGAAACCATGGAAATACATCCACCAGTTTCCGTCGTAGTCTTCAATCAGCTCCGCATGTCCTGTGCCCTGAATTTCATCGTCTCCCTGATCTCTGTTTGTCAGCACCGGATTATGCGCATAATTATCAAAAGGCCCAAAAGGTGATCTGCTGCGGGCATAAGTCTCCATATGTCCGTATTCCGTACCGCCCTCCGCCGCGATCAGATAATAATATGCCCCTATCTTATACAGATGAGGGCCTTCAACCAACCTGCCACCCGATCCATACCAGATGATATGCGGGCCATTTATGATCTCTCCTGTCTCAATCCTGATCTCGCTTTGCTGAATGCAAGGAACATTATACTCATCTCTTCCATTACTGGTAAAATAACACGTACCATCCTCAAATAAGAGAGAAGGATCGATACCGCTTTGATGAAGATCGATCGGTTCAGACCACTCACCGTGCGGATCATCCGTATATACATAGAAATTACGGTTCTTCGTATTGTCGGTACAAACCACATAAAAGCGTCCCTCATGAAATCTGATCGTCGGTGCAAACAAACCGTCATCGGAAGCCATTTCTGCGAAGTCAATCTGTGACCTTCTTGTGATGCACCATCCTATCTGTTCCCAATTTATAAGATCCTCGCTCTCCATCACACGGATTCCCGGGAACACATTCTCTGTAGAGCATACCATATAGTACCTGCCGTCTGCCTTACAGATACTGGGATCAGAATATCCTCCTTTTACAGTCGGATTCGTATATCTCATAATAACCCTCCATTCTCGCTCAGCCCGCGAAACAATTCTCTTTTCACCCTTTAATGCCGCTTGTCACGACGCCTTCCACGAACTGCTTCTGCAGGCAGAGAAACATGATCAATATCGGCAAAGAAAGCACTACAACACCGGCCAGCGTCAGATTCATCTTCTCAAACTGGAAATCCTTTACGGTCTTAAGTCCTACCGACAGGACGAACTTCTCCTTCGTCACCATAAAAGTGGACGGCGCCAGATAAGAGTTCCATGTACCTGTAAACGTCAGAATAATGACGCTCGTGATCAGTGGTTTCGAATTGGGCAGCATAACCCTGACAAAAGTACCCGCATGTCCCAGCCCGTCTACTCTTGCTGCATCCTCAAGTTCCTGAGGCATCCCGACAAAGAACTGTCTGGCCATGAAAATGTAAAGTGTATTATACATAAACGGAATCACCATCGCCCACAGGGTGTCATTCAATCCCAGTCTGGCCAGATTAATATACATCGGCGTGATAATAAACGGAAAAGGCACCATCATGGAACAGAGCACGACATTAAATATGATCTTTCTTCCCGGAAAGTCAAATCTCGCAATGGCATAGCCGGCCATCGTGTTGACGATCAGCTGTCCAACCGTGCACGCCAATGTAACCACGATCGTATTGCCAAGCCATTGGAGCACCGGATATTGTGTAAAGAGAATGTTGTAATTCTCCAATGTCCAGTGGCTGGGGGACACCAGCTTTCCCACATCCCCAAGGGGTACGATGGAATTGTAAAAGGTATAGAGGATCGGATATAAGAAGATCAGTGTAAACAGGCACAATACCAGGTAAAATATACTCTTTTTCACAACTTTATTCATCCGCTACACCTCCTTATCCAAAAACTTCTTCTGAACCATTGTCGCCACACAAATCATAATGAACAAAAATACCGCTGCCGAGCTGCCATAGCCTACGTTTCCATAGCGAAATGAATTCAGGTAGAAAAATGACATGATCGTATTCAACGCATTACCCGGAGAACCGATCGCTCCGGTTCCGGCTACCGCCGATATCTGGTCAAAGATCTGGAACGATGCAATGATCCCGTAAGTCACGACCAGAAAGGTGGTCGGCAAAAGCAGCGGCCATGTAATATAACGGAAGCTCTGAAATCTCGTAGCTCCGTCGATGGAAGCGACCTCCGTAAGCTCTGTCGGAATGGACTGCAGACCGGACAGGTACATGATCATATAGAAACCAACCTGCTGCCAGATAAACATCATGATGACCAGTGGCAGCGCATAGCGGACACTGACTGACCAGGCGATATTCTCCATTCCAAACAACCTGGCAAACAGCCTGGTCACCGGCTGATTCTGCGCAAATAAGTAAATAAAAACAGTCGCTACTGCTACAGAGGAGATGACGTAAGGCGCATAAAACAGCGTTCTGAAAATTCCCCTTCCCCTGAACTTGCTGTTGATCAGCAGCGCCATGACCAGCGACAGGATCGTCTGGATCGGAACAGCGATCACTACCACCGTCAGGGAATGGCCGATCGCCAGATGAAATTTTGTATCTCGTATTAAATTAAGGTAATTTTCAAAACCGACAAAATGATTGTTCTTGGGCATGGCATAATTATATTCAAAGAAGCTGAGTCCCAGCGACTGACACACCGGCATAAAAAACCAGATCAGCCAGAATAGAAATGCCGGGAGAATAAACAGATATGCCGTTATCCATCTGCTCCTTGTATTTCTTGAAATTCTCTTCTTCATCAAAATCCCCCATTCCTGCCCGGCCTGCGAATTTGGGCGCAGGCACAGACATCTGTTACTGTCCTGACTGTCACACAGGGGGATACCTGCTGTATCAGGCATCCCCCTGGCAACATTCAATCAGTTATACCCGCTGACACTCAGTTAGTTCCATAGTTCTGCGCCAGATTTGCAAGAATCTCTGCCGCCGGCGTGTCGTTTGTCGAGTCGAACAGTACCGCAGTCAGATCGTTGACAAAATCGGTCTCGAACTGTGATGTCTGGGCAGGATATCCAAAGGCGACGGAATAGCTCTCCGTTCCCTTGATCGACGCAAACTGAGGGTGTGCTTCATAATAACTCTCAGCCAGTTCCGGATTGGAAGGAATGCTTCCCGTACCGTTTGCCCGGATCGTCTGCGCATCATTTCTCGCCATATAAGCTGCTGTCTTGGCCGCCAGGTCAGGATACTGACAACTGGAGAGCATTACAATCGCGTCCGAGTGCAGGGAAGAAGAATGCTTCTTTTCCTCTGCATAGGGAATCGGCAGCGCAATATAATCAGTGTCGGGAGCCGCTGCGGACATCTGGCCATAATACCAGACTCCACCGGTCGTCATCAGAGCCTTGCCGGTCGCAAAGGTTGTCCCGTCCCAGTCATCTCCGAGCTGCGCGGGATTGACTGCCAGACCGTCCTTAAACATATCGATCACCCACTGGATCGCCGCTTCATTCTCCGGGCTGTCAATGGAAGCCCCGTTCCCCCAGTCACCGCCGAACCCCTGAAGGATCTGCGTCACATGGAAAAGACTTGTGACGTTGATACACATACCATAGAAGTTATTCTCCGGGTCGCTTACTGCCTCACTGATCTTGCGGACGTCATCCCAGGTCTTCGGATAATCCGCTTCCGTATAACCCAGTTCCTTAAACAGATCCACATTTAACAGCAGGCAGGTAGGCTGTGCGTCGATCGGAATACCATATAGCTGTCCATCCACCGTCCATACATTGATAGCCGACTCATCAATATTACTCAGATCGATCAGACTTTCATCGAAAGGCTGATAGAGTCCGCCGTCAATATACTCGAATACATTTTCGTTGGTGGGAAGCACCAGATCCGGCGCCGTACCTGCAGCCACCTGGGACGGAAGGTTATTCCAGAAGTCCGAAGTACTTGCATAAGTTACAAGTTCAACACCCTTTACGCCCGGAACCGCATCGGCTACCCCTTCCGCCATCTCCAGGAAGGCCGCGTTATCATGATCGGATCCCCACGCGCCGAATTTAATAATCACGCCATCCCCATCGGACGTTTCCTCTGCCTGGCTCTCCTGCACAGATGCGTCCTCTGCTGTAGTATCCGTCTCTTCTCCCGTCTCATCCCCACCGGCATCCTCCGCTGCCTGTGTATCCTCCTTTGCCGGTGCAGCAGGGCTGTCGGACGAGCCACCACAACCGGTGATCGCTGCTGCTGTAAGTGCAGCGGTTAACAGTATCGCTAAGTTTTTCTTTCGCATAATGTTCCTCCTTTTGCTTTTCTTTTGATGTTGCCATTTTATCAGACCTGTTATGATATTCTATCCAAAATTGTGCTATTTCTTTAACTTTTCCGATCTGCTGTTGATTTTTTTGCACATTTTCTATAAATTAATACTATGAGAGCAAGAAAAGAAGATAAATTTCAGTCAATTCAAACCAAGTTTTTTAAGCTGATTATACTGCGAGTCTTTTTACCTACGTTTGTATTTCTGATCATTTCCATGGCGATCATCGTAAATCAGACGATCAGGACTGCCGCCGATTCTTTGGATTATCAAAATAAGATCATCCTCACCGGCATCGATAATTTTCTGGCATCCATGAAAGATCTGACGAATTACGTCGTCCTGGATCCGGAAATCCAGGACGTGCTTTCCCTTGATTATTCCGAGTATCCGGGTAAAGAGGTGCTGATGAAATACCAGTCAAATAAGAAGGTAGAAGACCGCCTGATCACTTTCCTTCATCTGAACAGCAACATTTCGTCTGTGTTCCTTTTTCCTGAGAACTACGATCACTACTACAGAGCCGACGCAACGATCGCGCCATCCGCAGACGTTACCGAATATGATTTTTACAAAAACATTGTCAATAATAACGGAAAGATCACGACACAGATCGTTCTGGAAAATCCGCTGCTACTTTCCCACCCGGACACCATCATCGTCGGAAGATCGATCATCAATCCGCTGCAGAACAACCGTCTTATGGGCGTATTTCTTCTGAATGTTTCCATGGAGCAGTTTAGGCAGTTCTGCGATACTGACGGACAGACGAAGCAAAGCCGGAATTATATCTGCTGGCAGGATACCATGATCGGCAGTGAGAAACTGTCCGCTCCGGAAATCGATCAACTGCAGAAAATATATCTCAGTCAAAGTGGGAAAAATGAAGACAAACCGCGCAGAAGCATTCACAAGTACAACGGCGCCTTATGTTTTGCCAGTATTTCCGCGCCCGACGCCAACGGAATCCGCATCATCAATATCACCCCCTTATCCGAGCTCGTTCAGATGAACAAAGTTTATATCCTGGGGATAACATCGGTCACCCTGATCATGCTCTTCCTGCTTCTGGCAACGATCCGTGTTTCCGTCCGCAAAATAACCATTCCCGTCGTTTCCCTGCAAAATGCGATGGCACAGACACAGGACAGTGATAATTACAGTGCCATCGACTTTAAGATGTCCAACGATGAGATCGGAAAACTGGCTGAGACATATAATCATCTGATCGAACACATAAGAAATCTAATCATTCAGATCAAAGCCGAAGAAAAGGAAAAGATGAAGATCGAACTGCTCGCCATGCAGTCACAGATCAGCCCTCACTTCATCTATAATACACTGGAGTCAATCAAAGTGATGGCCAAACTGCAGGGCGCCGTTCCTGTCGCGGACATGATCGACAAATTCACTTCCTTTCTGCGGTATTGTGCCCGAAACGACCAGAATATCGTAACCTTAAGAGAAGAGATGGAGATTGCAGACAACTACATGACAATTATGAATTTCCGCTATATGGGCGCTTTTCAATACACCTGTACGATTCCCGAAGAACTGCAGGAATGCATCGTTCCGAAATTTATCCTGCAGCCCATTCTGGAAAATGCGATCAAGCATGGATTCGCGCAGAATACAAGATCTGATAAAAGAGTGGAGATCACTGCCAGCCGGGTACGATCTGTTCTTTCTATCTGCATAACCGATAACGGGATTGGAATCACAGATGAGGAGCTTGAGAGAATCGCTTCGAACAGAGACTCCGAAAATCTTTCGGACCAAATAGGTCTTTACAATATTCACCAACGGATACGCCTGCTATATGGCAAAGAGTTCGGGCTGCTTGTCGAGAGCATCCCCGGCGAATATACCTCCGTATCCTACAAGCTGCCCTGTATTGAATCAAAGAAGGAGTCATGATATGTCTTACAGCATTCTTATTGTTGACGATGAGCTGCTTATGAGAATCGAATTAAATGAACTGGTCAAGAATATCCCCGGCTATCAGATCTGCGGTGAAACCGGAAACGGACGGGAGGCGCTTGCATTTATAAATGCAAACCATCCCGATATTGTTCTTCTGGATCTTTCCATGCAGGTCATGGATGGAATTGAGGTATTGAAAGCAGTAAAAGATATTCCCGGAAAGCCCCGCTTTCTCGTTCTAAGCTGTCATGACGAGTTCAATCTGGTGAGAGAAGCCCTGACAAACGGCGCCCAGGATTATCTGCTAAAGAACAGTCTTGACCAGGCTTCCCTGAAAGAAGCATTGGACAAACAGGCTTCCAAAATACAAGATGATTCTCGTTGGAACGGAACAGAACCGCCGGCGCTTGATCCGAATCAAAAAATACTCTATCGACAGAATCTATTACGGAGTCTCTTATCCGGCACCGGTACGACAGAAAATTTTGCAGACTATTTTGCAGTGAGTCAGAAGAACTGCTGCTGTATCCTTTTTTCCATAAAGCATTATGAACAGATTACAGCCCGCTATCCCGATCAAAACATGGATTTTATGACAAATTCCTTACTCAATATTTTCAAAAATTCCCTGGAACAGGGGCAGGCAGGAGAATTTTGTGAGATAGAACCCAACCTGTTCGCATTTCTCACCGATTTCTCTAAATTGCAGTCTGCCCAGAAGATTCGTCTGACTCAAAATACGATCATACAGAAATTTATCTATCTGGCAAAACAATACCTGAATGTAGAGCTAATCCTGGGCGTCGGCGGTATCTGCACAGATTACAGCAGTCTGTCCAAATCCTGCAGGCAGGCTCAGACCGCGCTTCTTTCCTCCTTTTACAACAAGCGCAATATCATCTTCTATGAAAATGCGAGGACTGCAGATATCTCCGAAGATAATTTCGAGCAGGTGGAGCAACGGGCAATCTCATATTGTATCAGAAAAGAGTATCAGAAACTGAAAGAATACCTGGATATTATTTTTCAGACCGTCAATCAGATGGATACCTGCCAATATCCCGATCCGGATAAATTCCGTTCCCTGTACACAAGTATGTGCAGGCTGATCGCCGCAAATGAACACCTGAAGATTCCCTTCGACAAATATGCCCGCCTCGAGACTTATGAAGAACTGCATCAGAAGTTTGTCGAAGATTTCTACGATACCATCTGTCTGAATGCATTGTCGGACGCCGATCATATCACGAAGGACGTGATCCGCTATATTCAGCTGCACTATAAAGAGGATCTCCGCATCACACAAATTGCAGAAGATCTGCAGATCAGCGAAAACTACCTGAGCAGGACCTTCAACAGCTGTGTAGGCGTCAGCATACCAAATTACATCAATAATTTCCGGATCGGTAAGGCCCAGGACTATCTGAAGAATACAAATATGAAGATCTATGAGATCGCACAGGCCCTGGGCTATAACTCGGTATCCTATTTCAATACAGCCTTCCGTAAAGTTACCTCAGTTACACCGGCACAGTACCGCCATAAATACCGGTAAACCAGAATCCGCCTGCATTGCCGAATGGTTCCTGCATCGGATCTGCAACATTTCCCTTACTCCCGCTCTCTTTTTAACCGGATCTTACCGGCCCGGGACAGCAGACATGTCCGGCCGCCCACCCGGACATGTCCTTCCTTCCAGTCCACCGCCTCGATCTTATCCAGGGCTGCCAGATAGGCCCGGTGTACCCGGACAAAGCGGCCGCTCAACTCAATCTCCAGTTCGTTGAGACTGCCCACAAATTCCAGACGGCTGTCCGCCGTGTGGAGGAATACATGGTGAGATTTGGGAGCGGTCTCAAAGAACAGGATCTCCGACAACGGAAGGTGGCGTGTCTCGTCCCCTGCGCGCAGGGAGAATATCTCCGCCGGGTCCCGGCGTTCGTTCAGCAGCCGGTCCTGTACCGCCTCCAGGCAGAGGGCCGCGGCCCGTCCGGTCTGCTCCCCCTCCTTTACGATATAGTCGAAGGCCTCCAGATGATATTGAAAAGTCTTCCAGGCCAGATCGCCGTAACTGGTGATATACACCAGCGTGCCGTGGGGATCCCGTCTGCGCAGTTCCCGCCCCAGCGTAAAGCCGTCCCACGCCCCGTCCTTCAGATCCACATCCAGAAAGTATATGCTCCGGCTGTTGTCCTCCACGGCCTCCAGCAGTTCCCGTGCGGCGGACGCGGCGCAAACCACCTTCATGTCATAGCCCTCCATACAGATCTTCCGCTCCAGAGCGGTCCTAAGATGATGCCGGACACTCTCCTCGTCGTCACAGAGATAAATTTGAATCATGACCTATCCTCCACTGTCAATTCCTGGACAAACACCCCTGCCGCCCAACTGGTGGAACTGGCTGCTCCGGGGCAGGCCGCCACAATGCGCTGATATCCGGGCAGTCCCAATCCCCGGCCTTCCCCCTTGGTGGAAAAACCCTCCGTCCAGATTCTGTCCGGGTCGATCGTCCCCACATATGGGTTGGATACCCGCAGGGACAGACCGTTCTCCCGGGCCAGCAGGACAACCTCCACCCAGGGCGTCTCCGTCTCCAGAGCTGCCTCGGCGGCGTTATCCAACAGGATACCCAGACAGCGCACATAATCCCAGGAATCCATCCCCACCCGCTCCACGGGATAGATCGCCTCCAGGCGGCAGTCCACGCCCCTCTCTCCCATGGCTGCCATCTTGGATAACAGAAGGCCGCGCATCTGAGGCATACGCAGGTTGCCGATCTGGGTGGATATCCGGATCTTCTCCCCCACGCGTCTGTCAAATCCTGCATCCAGCTCATCCAAAGAGGCCCGCAGCGCCTCCAGTTCTCCCGCCCCTGCCTGAGCCGACAACCCGGCCAGCAGATTTTTATAATCGTGCCGGAAGGCCCGCACTTCCCGGCGAATAGACTCCAGATCCTGCTCATAGAGCTGCTGTCTGGCGATCACATCCTGCTGCATCTCTATTTTCCGGACGGCATCCAGACGCCTGGCCAGGTAGACAACCAGCGTGGCCATCAGGACTGCAAGCGCGATACCCAACAGGTAATATGAGAGCAGATAGTCCGGCAGGATCCCCCTCTGCAGATCACAGAACACCTCCATGACCCCCACCATCACAGACAGGAGCAAAGCCGTCTTCCACTGGCCGTCTTCCTCCAATAGCAGCCGAAACCATGTGCCGAAATGCAAACAGCGCAGCAGAGCGGCCGAGCATAATGCCACCGTAAAATAAATGACCGTCGCCGCCATAAACTGCATATCTTCATTCGAGGCCGGCATCCTGAACAACATCCCGCACAAACTGGACACCGCCACCTGGAACATACCCGCCATGCATACGGCGGCAAGCGCCTGCCAGAACCCAACCCGCCACGCCCATCGCACCCATAAAGTGCACAGCAGCACGATCGCGATAGAAGTCGCGTAATAATCAACTTTCACATATGCCGTGAACGCCTTATACAGGAGCAGATTAAGCATCACTGCCAATGCCGGGGATAACACCAGCGCAGGCAGCTTTCGCAGCATCCCGAATCTCTTCTCGTCCATGATGACGAACAGGTAGACCGCCAACGCGATATGCGCAACCGAAGAATCTACGAACCCATTCAAATAAAACTCAGTCGCGCTCAAGACGGCGCCTCCTTCCTGTCAGAATATAGTCTGCTCACAATCTTTGTTTCATGAGAACTTCCATCTCCTAAAGCGGTTCTATAATTTCTTCGTAAAACAAATAATTCTGTTCGCCTCTTCAAATCCCGTCTTTACATGAAATCTTCTGCTCTCTTCATTGTCCGCTTCACAATCACTGGCAAATTCCGTACACCCCTGTTCCTTTGCCCATTTCTGGCAAGCCTCTATCAGCTCTCTTGCCAATCCTCTCCTTCTATATTCCTCTGCTACAAAAATCCCCTCCAGATATCCTACCGGACTGGAAGCCGTGCCTTCTACATAGTCGTGCCTTAATCCGCATTGTGCAAATCCAACCGCGCATCCATCCGACAGGGCAAGAAAAACAGTACCGCCTTCTTTCCTTATGTACTCGCTAAATTCCGCTTCCAGTTCTTCTATTGTGTGTGATCTCCACATCTGAATGGCCAGACCCGCAACCTTTTGTGCCTCCTCTGGCACTGCTTCTCTGATCTTCATTTTTCCTCCATTTTTACGATTACCCGCCAAAAATTTCTTCTCTCAATTCTTCAAACTCTCTCATAGATATTTTTTCGCCACGATAAGTAAAATCACTGTTCTCATCATACTGGTCATCAACGGAATCCCAATATTCTGCCCCTAACTCAAATTCGTCAACAATATTCCCTCCGCCATCGT
>CANOCU010000008.1 GCA_947564645.1 uncultured Lachnospiraceae bacterium | reverse complement strand
ATGAAGGGGAAAAAGTAAAGGAAAGTAATGTGGATGAGATTATTCAAAAAGCTTTGAGGAAGAAAAGGGATAGCAGGGATGTGAGATAAAAAGAGGTGCGATAATGATAACTGATAGGGAAGATATATTGAATGATGGAACAGAACAGATGCTGCACAATAGATGGGCATGTAGGCCTGCTCTGTCTTTTGAGGCACAGTATATGCAGTTTACTGATAAGGGCTTCGGTGTTATCCGGGGCTCTTTTTGTACGGAAAATTTTTCTTCTGCTTTTTTTATAAATTTTCTTTTCGTAATTCGTCGGATGTGATATAGTATAATAGAATATGGAATAAGGAGCAGATGAAAATGGCACAGTTGGATGCCGGTCAGGAGGTACAGTTGGCGAAGAGCAGACGTGTTCGCCGCTTGAAGAAGCTGATCATCTTTGTTCCGTTTTCTGCAATTGTGATTCTGACGGCTGTATGTCTTTTTCTGGGAGTCCGGCTTCATATGGTGAAAGGGGAACTGCGGGATGCGCTGGCCAGGCTGGAGGGAACATCTGTTATTGACCGGGAAGAAACAGGTGATCCGGTGAAGGCTGAGGAAGAGTCATCGCTGTACACAGTTTCCGGGGTAAATGAGTCCGGCAGGAAGGCAGTTGAGATCGAGACAGCATCGGTAGAGGAGGAAGAAGGGGTCCATAAAGTCTATTTAACATTTGATGACGGACCCAGCAGCAACACAGATCAGATTTTGGACATATTGGCTGATTATGATGTGAAAGCAACTTTTTTTGTTGTAGGGAAAGAGGAAGAAGAATATCAGGCGTTATACAGAAGAATTGTGGAGGAGGGGCATACTTTGGGGATGCACTCATACAGCCACAAATACAATGAGATCTATCAGACAGTGGAGAGCTACAGCGCCGATCTACGTAAACTGCAGGAATTTTTGTATGATATTACGGGTGTCTGGTGCAGGTATTGCAGGTTTCCCGGTGGCAGCAGCAATACGGTGAGCAGAGTAGACATGCATGAGCTGATCGATTATCTGGATCAGCAGGATATTTCCTATTTTGACTGGAACGTCTCTTCCGGTGATGCATCCAGCGCTTATATCAGTCCGGAGAGTATCGTGAGGAACTGCACGGCCAAATTGCAGGAGTATGACGAATCCATCATATTAATGCATGATGCTTATGAAAAGCGGAGCACCGTGGAAGCATTGCCGGCGCTTATCGAGGCGATTCAGGCCATGGAGGATACGAAGATCGTTCCGATCACAGATGATACGGAACCGATTCATCATATAAGTAATGACTAAAGAATGGAGGATGTGGGAATGGGGTTTTTCTCAGATTTGAAGGAAGATTTGTCTCAGGCTGTTAATGAGCTGATGCCGGAAGAGGCATTGGATGCCGGCATGGCAGACGGACCGGAGACAGCAGGCGTGTTATCTGATGAACAGTATGTTCAGGATGCACCCGTGATGGAGGAAACACCGGCTACGGTGAATTCTTTCGACATCAGCAGTATGCTGGACAAGCTGGATGAAGCGGATGCGATGGAGGAAGCATCGGAAGAAGCTGCTGACGAAGCGCCGGATGCCGCTTTGGAGACGCCGGAAGATCTGTCCTGGACGGATACGGTCGAGTCGGCAGACGCGGTGGAGCCGGAAGAAACAGTTGAAGAACTGGCGGAGATGCCAGAGGAGACTTTTGAGGAAGAGCAGCTCCCGTCAGAGAAAATAGAAGAGGAATTTGCAGCAGAGCCTGTGCCTGCTGAAGAAACAGAGACAGACAATATGATAGCTCAGCCGGTTGGGGAGGAAGAGAAGACTATGGATATACAGACTAATCGTGTAGCAGTAGATGAGACAGCAGTGGTAACAGAAGGAATGACCATAACAGGTGATATTGTGTCTGAGGGGTCGATGGAACTGATCGGTACGGTTAACGGTAACCTCGACATTTACGGTAAACTCAATATTACCGGTACCATTCAGGGTAATTCCAAAGCGGCGGAGATCTATGCCGAGGGCGCCAAGATCGTCGGAGAGGTCAACAGTGACGGCAGCGTTAAGATCGGACAAAGTTCCGTTATTATCGGTAATATTTCGGCTACGAGTGCGGTGATCGCAGGTGCTGTAAAGGGTGATATCGACGTACATGGACCGGTTATTCTGGATACGACAGCGATCGTTATGGGTAATATCAAGTCCAAATCGGTACAGATCAATAACGGAGCCGTTATCGAGGGATTGTGTTCTCAGTGCTATGCAGACATCAGTCCGTCTACCTTCTTCGAGGAGTTTAAGAAACAGAAATAAGGACAGGGCTTTGCAACAGTAACATGGTATGTGGCGTCAACAGAGTAAAACAGGAGAAATGATCTATGCAGCGTATACTGTTGAAATTGAGTGGAGAGGCCCTGGCGGGCGATAAGAAGACGGGTTTTGATGAGGATACGGTACGTGGTGTGGCCGTTCAGGTAAGGGAGTTGGTGAATGACGGGATCCAGGTCGGTATTGTGATAGGCGGCGGCAACTTTTGGCGTGGTCGTTCCAGTGACAGTATTGACCGGACGAAAGCAGATCAGATCGGTATGCTGGCAACAGTCATGAACTGTATTTATGTTTCGGAGATATTCCGTTCCGAAGGGATGATGACCAGCGTTCTGACACCGTTTGAATGCGGATCCTTTACGAAACTGTTCTCAAAGGACAGGGCCAACAAGTATTTTTCCAAGAATATGGTAGTCTTTTTTGCAGGGGGTACCGGACATCCGTACTTTTCGACAGATACCGGAGTTGTGCTGCGCGCCGTGGAGGTGGATGCTGATGTGATCTTGTTGGCGAAGGCGGTGGACGGCGTCTACGACAGCGATCCCAGATGCAACCCGGATGCCAGGCGGTATGCGGAGGTTTCTATTGAGGAAGTAATAGAGAAGAATCTGCAGGTGGTAGATATGACGGCTTCTATCATGGCGAGAGACAACAGGATGCCGATGTGGGTATTTGCATTGAATGAAGAGAACAGTATTGTGAATACCGTGAAGGGCAAATTTAATGGTACGAAGGTAACGGTATAAGTAGATGGAGGTTGGCTATGAATGAGAGATTAAAGCCCTATGAGGAGAAGATGCAGAAGTCCTATGATTACCTTGAGGGGGATCTGGCTACGATTCGTGCAGGACGTGCTAATCCGCATGTTCTTGATAAATTGAGAGTAGATTATTATGGAACGCCTACACCGATACAACAGGTTGGTAATGTGACGATCCCGGAGCCGAGGATCATTCAGATCGCGCCATGGGAGAAGACGCTGATCAAGGCGATCGAGAAGGCGATCATGACATCGGATATAGGCATTAATCCTACCAATGACGGCGCTGTGATCCGCCTGGTATTCCCGGAATTGACGGAGGAGCGCCGTAAGGAGCTGGTCAAGGATGTGAAGAAGCGCGGTGAGGAAGGCAAGGTCGCGATCCGTAATACAAGGCGGGACGGTAATGATGCCTTTAAGAAGCTGGCCAAGGCCGAGGTTTCCGAGGATGAGATCAAGGAGCTGGAAGAGAAGCTGCAGAAGATGACGGATAAGTTTATCAAGAATATTGACAAACTCGTGGAAGAAAAATCCAAGGAAATTCTCACGGTATAGTAATTACGGGATAGTAATTAATGAAATGAAGTGGATAGAGAGGGGACTTACGGAATGAATATTCTGTTGTCCCTTTTCCTCATGTGAGGGTAGAAATTGGAGGTATTTTATGGGAGCAGACAGAAAGATTCCGAATCATGTGGCGATCATTTTGGACGGAAACGGCAGATGGGCTAAGCGGAAAGGAATGCCCAGAAACTATGGACATGTGCAGGGTGCCAAGACGGTGGAAGTGATCTGTGAGGAGGCATACCGCATGGGAATACAGTACCTCACCGTCTATGCATTCAGTACAGAGAACTGGGAGCGTCCGCAGGATGAGGTAGATGCGCTGATGGGACTATTGCGCAACTATATGAAGACTTGCCTGAAGACGGCCGCGAAGAATAATATGTGCGTGCGGATCATCGGCGAGAAGCCCAGACTGGACGATGATATCCGGAAGCGCATGGAGCAGTTGGAGGAGGCGACGAAGCAGAATACCGGTCTGCATTTTCAGATCGCGATCAATTATGGCGGCAGGGATGAGATCGTCCGTGCTGTCAGGGGACTGGCAAAGCGGGTGGCAGAGGGAAGCCTGACGGCGGATGCGATCACGGAGGATCTGCTTGGCGATGCGTTGGATACCCATGGGCTGCCGGAACCGGATCTTTTGATCCGCACTTGTAATGAGCAGCGCATCTCCAATTTTCTTTTATGGCAGCTTGCCTATACGGAGTTGTATTTTACACCGGTCGCCTGGCCTGATTTCTCCAAAGAAGAATTAGAGAAGGCGATTGACGCATATAATAAGAGAGATAGGCGGTATGGTCTGGTTAAGGATGAGTAGGAGGGGGCGGTATTATGTTTCGGACCAGGTTATTGAGCGGTATCCTGTTGGTGATCATAGCGCTGGCAACAATCATGTCGGGTGGCAGAGTGCTGGCGGTCGTGTTATGTCTGGTTTCCCTGATTGCTTACAAAGAGCTGACGAAAGCCTGTGGAGTTTCCGTGCAGGGAACAGAGCGGCAGTTGAAGGACCGGACGCTTGGAAATACGGCAGTATGGTTTACGCATAAGGCAGGAAGGGTCAATGCCCCGGAGGCTGTGGGCATGGTCATGACGGTCCTTTATTACGGTCTTCTGTACGCAGCGCTTTACCAGAGCGGCGGGCAGGGAGAAGGATTGTCACCGGTGTATCCGGTCATTATGATCGTAGTGGTGATGGCCATGATCGCATTTTTGTTTACTTATGTGTTTACGTTTCCGCGTTACAAGGCGTCACAGATCATGGCGTCTATGTTTGCCTTTCTGTACGCGCCTGTGATGCTTTCTTTTATTTATCTGACAAGAGAGGGATTTCCCCATGGAAATTATCTGGTATGGTTTATTTTTCTCTGTTCCTGGGGAAGCGATACCTGTGCCTATGCGGTGGGAGTTCTGATCGGCAAACATAAGATGACGCCCAGGCTGAGCCCGAAGAAATCTATAGAAGGCGCAGTAGGCGGTGTGGCCGGAGCAGCGCTTTTGTTTGTGTTGTATGCATACTTTGCCGTGAACAGATTCTCGGCGGCCGCGCTTTCTCTTCCGCTTGTGGCAGTGCTCGGCGCAGCCGGCGCGGGTGTGTCCATGATAGGGGATCTGGCAGCATCTGCGATCAAGCGGGATCAGGGAATCAAAGATTACGGTAAGCTGATACCGGGTCACGGCGGGATCATGGATCGTTTTGACAGTGTGATCATTGCGGCGCCGCTGATTTTTATCGGGTTGATGTTTTTGACATAAGAAGGGGTTACCTATGAAGAAAATAGCGATTTTAGGATCTACAGGGTCGATCGGAACACAGACGCTGGAGATCGTGAGGAAAGAACCTGATCTGCAGGTGGTGGCGCTGGCAGCAGGAACGAATGTAGAGTTAATGGAGCGACAGGTGCGGGAGTTTAAACCTGTCCTGGCAGCCATGTGGTCCGAAAAGGCGGCACAGGATCTGCGTGAAAGGCTGGCGGATCTGCCGGTCCGGGTTGTCTGCGGCATGGATGGGCTGTTGGAGACGGCGGTCTGTAAGGAATCGGATGTATTGGTGACGGCTATTGTGGGTATGATTGGTATCAGACCGACGATCGCAGCCATAGAGCATCATAAGACGATCGCTCTGGCCAATAAGGAGACTCTGGTGACGGCGGGACATATCATCATGCCGTTAGCGGCACAGAACAGGGTAGAAATCCTTCCGGTGGACAGCGAGCACAGCGCCATTTTCCAGTCTATGCACGGCGAGAACAAAGAGCGGGTGAGTAAGATCCTGCTGACGGCATCCGGCGGGCCTTTCCGGGGAAAAACGAAAGAGCAGCTGGCCGATATGACGGTGGAGGATGCTCTGAAGCATCCTAATTGGTCCATGGGTAAGAAGGTCACGATCGATTCGGCGACTCTTGTCAATAAGGGACTGGAAGTGATGGAAGCGAAATGGCTGTTTGACGTAGGATTAGAGCAGATCCAGGTAGTGGTGCATCCACAGAGTATCATTCACTCGGCGGTCGAGTATGTAGATGGCGGGATCATGGCACAGCTTGGCGTTCCGGATATGAAGCTGCCGATTCAGTATGCACTTTTCTATCCGGACAGACGCCCGATGGATAACGGCCGGGTGGATTTCTTCAAGCTAGGGCAGCTCACTTTTGAGGAACCGGACACGGAGACTTTCCGCGGACTCCGGCTTGCTTACCGGGCAGCCAGAGCAGGAGGAACGCTTCCGACGGTGTTCAATGCGGCGAATGAGAAGGCAGTGGCTTTGTTCCTGCGAAGGAAGATTGCTTTTCTGCAGATTCCGGAGTTGATCGAATGTTCCATGGATCAGCACAAGGTGACCGGACATCCGTCGGTGGAACAGATTCTGGAAGCGGAAGCCGCTACCTATGCGTATATTAAAGAAAAGTTTGGAGAATAGGAAACTTGATCAGGACAATTATTTTATTCATCATTATTTTCAGTATTGTTGTTATTTCTCATGAGCTGGGGCATTTTCTCATCGGCCGGAAAAACGGTATCCGCGTGTTGGAATTTTCGGTAGGCATGGGTCCTACGTTGTTTTCTTTTATCAAGGGAGGCGTGAAATATTCTCTGAAACTGCTGCCGATCGGGGGAGCCTGCATGTTTGACGGAGAAGATGGAACTGCCGAAGACGAGGAAGAGAGAGGCAGTCTGCATCGCCGGGCCGGAGTGGAGGCGGATCTTCCGCTGCCTTCCGACAGGGAAAACAGCAGATTCGGCAGAACCGATCTGGAATCTCAGGGAGTAGCCTTTTCTGAAGCCGGAGTTTGGAGAAGAATAGCAGCCGTGTTTGCGGGACCGTTTTTCAATTTTATCCTGGCTTTTGTGGTGGCTGTGGCGCTGACGGCGTTTTTAGGCGCCGACCTGCCGGTGATCGGGCAGCTGACGGAAGATTCCGCGGCCGGGGAGGCCGGTCTGCAGCCGGGCGACAGGATCACACAGATCGGCCATGAGAAGATCCATTTCTATCGTGAGGTGGTAGTGATCTCTTCTCTGAATCAGGGAGAGGCGCTTGAAGTTCATTATGAGCGGGAAGGAGAGAAGAAAGTCGCCAGAATACAGCCCCGCTATGATGAACAGACCGGGCGTTATTATATGGGATTTACCGGAGCGGGCGAATATCTGAAGTGTAATCCGCTGCAGGTATTCCAGTATGGTTTCTATGAAGTGGAATATTATGTAAAGACGACTTATAAGAGTCTGGGTATGCTGCTGCGCGGGCGCGTAACGAAAGACGATGTGTCAGGGCCGATCGGTATCGCGCAGTTTGTCGGAGAAAGCTATGACCATGCGGAGAAAAATTACGGGACGTCATCGGCGATCCTGACGATGCTGGAGATCGTGGTATTATTGTCTGTCAATCTGGGTATCCTGAATCTTCTTCCGCTGCCGGCGCTGGACGGGGGAAGACTTCTGTTCATGCTGGTGGAAGTGGTGCGGGGGAAACCGGTATCCCCTGAGAAGGAAGGAATGGTGCACTTCGCGGGACTGGTGGTGCTGATGATTCTGATGGTATTTGTCATGTACAATGATATTATGAGACTGATACGATAAAGAGATTTCAGGGAAAAGGTAACAGTTTGGCCCTCATCATTTTTCCTATTGATGGCTGAACTGTTATTCCTATAAGCAAATAAACTAAAAAAACAATTGTATACGGCAGAAAATAATGTTATACTGTCTGGGTAATACAAGATTCGTTTGTTCTGGTCAGATTTCGTTCGAAATCTCAGGGCAGATAAAGCAGATCGGGCGGGATTCCCGCAAGATATCAGCTGTTATATTTATACAATACAAGAATCTTACGATCAGGACCGGGAAACAATGCTTGTCCTGACGGGCCGTAAGTGGGCATGGAGGCGAAGACGGCGTATGCGGAAAGGAAAGGCAGGAAGATGAAGTACAAAGCAGGCGTATATTGGGAGCGGGGAAGGATAGCCGATGTAAATCAGGACTCTCTTATTCTGCTGCAGGTACTGACGGGCAGGGGAAGGATCCTGTTAGCGGCAATCTGTGACGGCATGGGAGGCCTTGCCCAGGGAGAGGCCGCCAGTGGCTATGTAACGAGAAGGCTGCAGGAATGGTTCTATGAATCATTGCTTGGGGCGATTCGGAAGAAGAAACCTTTCTGGGTGATCAGAAGATCACTGGACAGGCTGACTTATCATATGCAGGAACAGCTTTCCCTATATGCCGGTCTGGAGAAATGTGATCTGGGAACGACGATGACTGTCCTGCTTCTATGGGAAAAGACATTCCTTATCTGGCATCTGGGAGACAGCAGGGTGTACAGGCTGGGCGGTCAATGCGGCCACGGGCCAAATAACGGCAGGGTAAGCGATGTGGTATGTATGACAAGAGATCATGTGAAAGGGACAAACAGGCTGACAAAATGTGTGGGAAGTTTCGGTTATGAGAGACCGGATTTCTGTATGGGAACACTCAGAGGCAAAGAAGCCATACTGCTGTGCAGCGACGGGTTCCGGCATTATGTTACAAATCAGGAACTGGCAGATGCCCTAAGCCCGGAGCTGATCAGGGAGGAAGAACAGATCACGCGCAGACTGCAGGAGATAGGCCGGGCATGTATGCAGCGCGGCGAGAGGGACAATATGTCGGCGGTTTATATCAGACCGGTAAAGTAAATGCAAAGACTGCGGAGGAGGAAGAAAACCATGATGGAGGAACAGAAAGAAATGCAGATGGAAGACGGCGGAAAGCAGCTGCAGGAGTTTGGAGGTGTTTTCCTGGATAAATATACGCTGATCAGGCCTTTGGGGAAGGGAGGAGAGGGCAGCGTCTTCCTGGCATGGGATCAGCGCTTGCAGCGGTATGTGGCGATCAAACGGATCCGTAGATTGGAAGAAGCCGGGGAAGCGGAAACAGGACAGACGCAGGATGTTGAGGGCGAGGGAGGGATGCGCGAGGCAGAACATCTCAGGCAGCTGCAGCATCCGATGCTGCCGGTGATCTTCGATCTGTTTGAAGACGATAAGGGTGTCCGCTGTCTGGTAATGGAATATATTCAGGGTATGACCCTGGGTGACTATATAGAACGGAACGGCTATGTGAGAGAAAAGCAGGCGTGTATATGGGGAAAACAGCTGACAGAGGTCCTTACTTATCTTCATACAAGAAGACCACCTGTTATTTATAGAGATCTGAAACCGCAGAATGTGATCGTCTGCCCGGACGGACATCTGCGGCTGGTGGATTTCGGGGCGGCATACCGGAAGAATTTTGGAGCGGCAGAAGAAAGAAGGATGGCATTTACGCCTGGATACGGTGCACCCGAGCAGTCTGGCAGGAACGGACAGGGTATCCGGGCAGACGAGCGAAGTGATATTTATGCGCTCGGTATGCTGTTGTACTATATGGTGACAGGCGCCGATATTGCGAAACCGCCTTATGCGGCATTATCAGTGCGGGAATATCAGCCTTTTGCAGGGGAGCGGATCGAGGAGATCATCCGCAGATGCATCCGAGTGGATCCGGAAGAGCGCTATCAGCTGGCGGTGGAAGCCGGGGAAGATCTGCTGCAATGTGAAGACGGCCGGAAACATCGGCGAAGGCAGTCCTTTATACGCCGTGTGGAGAAACAGATCTGGCTTACCGAGATGGAAGAACCGGTTCAGCCATGCAATCATTCCCGCGAGCAATGAGCCAAGTACCGTGCTTGCACGAGTATTTGGCGAATGCCGCGAGGGGCGCTATGCGCCAGTGGCGCATGTTCAGCGCGGACCGGAGCAAAGCGTAGACCAGATACCCCGCAGCTCTGCTGCGCATCAAGCTTGCTGCGGGGTATTTGACTTGTGAACAGATATGACTTCCAACAGAGAACATGGTATGATAGAATAATAACAGTTTGCAAGAGACAGAAGAGAACGGTCATAGAAAGGAGCAGATATGCATCGGGATAATACGAAGACAGTAAGGATCGGCGACAAGGTGATCGGGGGCGGCAATCCGATCCTGATCCAGTCCATGACGAATACGAATACGGAGGACGTGGAAGCGACGGTGGCGCAAATCCTGCGGCTGGAGCGGGCAGGGTGCGAGATCATCCGCTGCACGGTGCCGACGTCCGAAGCGGCAGCGGCAATCGGCGAGATTAAGAAGCAGATACACATTCCGCTTGTGGCGGATATCCATTTTGACTATAAGATGGCGATCGCAGCCATGGAGAACGGGGCGGATAAGATCCGTATCAATCCCGGGAACATCGGAGGCCGTGATAAGGTCGCAGCGGTGGTGGCGGTGGCGAAGGAGCGGAATATACCGATCCGTGTGGGCGTCAACAGCGGCTCCCTGGAAAAAGAACTGGTGGAAAAATATCACGGCGTGACAGCCGAGGGTATCGTGGAGAGCGCTCTGGATAAAGTGGGAATCATCGAGGACTTAGGTTATGATAATCTGGTGATCAGCATCAAATCTTCTGACGTGATGATGTGTGTGGCGGCTCATGAGGTACTGGCGCGAAATTCGGGCTATCCGCTGCATGTGGGTATCACGGAGGCCGGGACGGTGACGAGCGGTAATATCAAGTCCGCCATCGGCCTGGGACTGATCTTACATCAGGGGATCGGCGATACGATCCGGGTTTCCCTGACCGGCGATCCGGTGGAGGAGATCAAGTCTGCCAGGCTGATCCTGCGCACCCTGGGGCTTAGAAAAGGCGGTATTGAGGTGGTATCCTGTCCTACCTGCGGCAGGACACGCATTGATCTGATCGGTCTGGCCAACCAGGTGGAGAAGATGGTGGAGGATATTCCGCTTACTATTAAGGTAGCCGTGATGGGGTGTGCGGTCAACGGCCCCGGAGAAGCGAAGGAAGCGGATATCGGGATCGCAGGCGGCCTGGGAGAGGGTCTGCTGATCAGGAAGGGCGAGATCGTGAAGAAGGTGCCGGAGGATCAGCTGCTTGCGTGCCTGCGGGAAGAACTTCTGAATTGGGATCGGACAGTCTGAGAGAATGAGAAAAGGACACTTTTTCTGCATGAGAGGAAGAAAGGAATGTTGTGACGGATGGGCAAGAAATTCTTTGAGGTATTTCCTTCTTTAAAACTGGATACGGGCTTGCGTGATCTGTATGAGCAGGTCACGGTGGAGAAGGTTTCCTCCACGAAGCGGAAGGATTTCCTGCGCGTCTATATTTCTTCGGACCGGCTGATCCAGAAGGAGGATGTGTTCCGGGCGGAGGGAGAGATCAAGAAGCAGTTCTTTCCGAATGTGCCGATAGCGATCAAGTTCTATGAGAGATTTCATCTTTCTTCCCAGTATGATCCGCCCAAGCTGATGGAGATCTACCGGGACAGTATCCTGTTGGAACTGCGGGAGTATTCTCCGGTGGAATACAATCTGTTCAAGAAGGCGGATCTTACGTTTACGGAAGGGGATACGCTGCAGCTGACCGTGGAGGATACGGTGCTTGGCAAGGGGAAGGCGGAGGAGCTGATCCGGATCCTGGAGAAGATCTATAATGAGCGCTGCGGTTTCGCGGTGTCGGTGCAGATCGCTTATAAAGAGCATATTACGGGGAAGTATAAGAAGGAGGACGAGCACCGTCTGGCCATGCAGGTGGCGGAGATCTCTGCCAGAGCGGGATATGGAGGCAGGCAGGAAGGGTATGCGGACAGCATGGGAACGGAAATGCCGGAGGATTCTGTGTCCTGGCCGGAAGGGCCGGGCGCTTCCGTTAGTGTCCCGCAGGATCCGGAGAAAGCAGGAGCGGCAGCGCCTGGCCAAAACGGCCAGAAGGGTCAGACAGGGGCCATGCAGGGGGCAGGCGCTTTAGGGCGATACGGATCGAAGACGTCGTTTCAGGGCGGCAGAAAGGGTGAACAGGGTAAGAAGGGTGATTTCAGAAGGGCGCTTAAGCGTTCCGACAACCCGGATGTGCTGTACGGCCGGGACTTTGAGGAAGAACCCATGCCCATCAGCGATATCATCGGCGAGATGGGCGAGGTGGTCATCCGCGGGCAGATCTTAAATATGGACAAGCGGGAGATCAAGAATGAGCGGACCATTCTGATCTTCGATGTGACGGACTTTTCGGACACGATGACGATCAAGATGTTCGTGCACAACGATCAGGTGGCGGAGCTGACCGGTGATGTGAAGCCGGGGGCTTTCGTAAAGATCAAGGGCATGACGCTGACGGATAAGTTCGACCATGAGCTGACCATCGGTTCCCTGACAGGGATCAAGAAGATACCGGATTTCACTACGTCCCGCATGGATACCAGCGTGCGCAAGCGGGTGGAACTGCACTGCCATACGAAGATGAGCGATATGGACGGCGTATCCGAGGCCAAGGATATTGTGAAGCGGGCCTACCAGTGGGGACATCCGGCGATCGCCATCACGGATCACGGCGTGGTACAGTCCTTTCCGGACGCGAACCATGTCTGGGAGGATCTGTGGAAGGCGGAGAAGAATAAGCGTAAGGAAGCGGGGGATCCCGAACCGGACAAGCAGGACTTCTTCAAGGTGATCTATGGTGTGGAGGCCTATCTGGTGGACGACCTGCATGAGATCGCGACCAACGACAAGGGACAGGATTTTAGTCAGGATTTCGTGGTGTTTGACATCGAGACGACAGGTTTTTCCCCGGTGGAAAACCGGATCATAGAGATCGGCGCAGTGAAGGTATGCGGCGGTAAGATCGTGGACCGCTTTTCGGTATTTGTGAATCCGGAGGTGCCGATTCCCTTCGAGATCGAGAAGCTGACAGGGATCCGGGACGACATGGTGATCGATGCGGAGAAGATCGAAAGCGTGCTGCCGCAGTTTCTTACGTTCTGTGAGGGGTGTATGCTGGTGGCTCACAATGCCGGGTTTGACATGAGCTTTATCATAGAAAACTGCGACAGGCAGGGGATCGCCCATGACTTTACTTATGTGGACACGGTAGGGATGGCGCGTGTCATGCTGCCCGCCCAGGCCAAGCATACGTTAGACGCGGTGGCAAAGACGCTCGGCGTTTCCCTGGAAAATCATCACCGGGCGGTGGACGACGCGGAGGCCACGGCGCAGATCTTCGTCAAGCTGATCCCGATGATGGAGAAGGAAGGCATCACGACGCTTGCGCAGATCAATGAGAAGGGGAATCTAAGCCCTGGCATTATTAAGAAGCTTCCCACTTATCACGGCATCATTCTGGCCAAGAACAACGTGGGGCGGATGAATCTGTACCGGCTGATCTCACTGTCCCATCTGACCTATTTTGCCAGGAGGCCGCGGATCCCGAAGAGCCTGCTGAACAGGTACCGGGAAGGGCTTATTGTGGGCAGCGCCTGTGAGGCGGGAGAGCTGTACCGGGCGCTTTTGGAGCGGAGGCCGGATGCGGAGATCGCAAGACTGGTGGATTTCTATGATTATCTGGAGATCCAGCCGCTTGGCAACAACAAGTTCATGATCGAGTCCGAGCGGGTAGCGAATGTCAATTCCATGGAAGACATCATGGAGATCAACCGTAAGATCGTGCGGCTGGGGGAGCAGTTTCACAAGCCGGTGGCGGCCACCTGCGACGTACATTTCCTGAACCCGGAGGACGAGATCTACCGCCGGATCATCATGGCGGGACAGGGCTTTCCCGACGCGGATAACCAGGCGCCGCTGTATTTTCGGACGACCGAGGAAATGCTTGCGGAATTTGCCTATCTGGGGAGCGATAAGGCCGAGGAGGTGGTCATCACCAACACCAACCTGATCGCGGATATGATCGAGATCATGTCGCCGGTGCGGCCGGACAAGTGCCCGCCGGTGATCGAGGACAGCGACAGACAGCTTACGGAGATCTGTTATAACAGGGCCCATGAGCTGTACGGGGAGACGCTGCCGAAGATCGTGGAGGACAGGCTTAAGAAGGAACTGCATTCCATCATCTCCAACGGCTTTGCGGTGATGTACATCATCGCCCAGAAGCTGGTGTGGAAGTCGGTGGAGGACGGCTATCTGGTAGGTTCCCGCGGTTCCGTGGGAAGTTCTTTCGTGGCCAATATGGCGGGGATCACGGAGGTAAATTCCTTAAGTCCCCATTATCTGTGTCCGAAATGCCATTATTATGATTTCGATTCCGAGGAAGTGCGCGCCTACGGCGGCGGCGCGGGCTGTGATATGCCGGACAAGAACTGCCCGGTCTGCGGCACGCCGCTTGACAAGGAAGGGTTTGACATTCCCTTCGAGACATTCCTGGGATTTAAAGGCGATAAGGAGCCGGATATCGATCTGAACTTTTCCGGTGAGTATCAGAGTAAGGCGCATAAATACACGGAGGTGATCTTCGGCAGCGGGCAGACTTACAGAGCAGGGACTATTGGTACCCTGGCAGACAAGACGGCCTTCGGTTATGTGAAGAATTATTATGAAGAGCGGGGCAGGCATAAGCGTGTCTGCGAGATCAACCGCATTGTGACGGGATGCACCGGGATCCGCAGGAGTACCGGACAGCATCCGGGCGGTATCGTGGTGCTGCCGGTAGGAGAGGACATCAATTCCTTCACGCCGGTGCAGCACCCGGCCAACGATATGACCACGGACATCGTCACCACCCATTTTGACTATCATTCCATTGACCATAACCTGTTAAAGCTGGATATCCTCGGACACGATGATCCGACCATGATCCGTATGCTGCAGGACTTAACAGGCATCGATCCGGTCACGATCCCGTTAGACGATCCGGGGGTCATGTCCCTTTTCCAGTCGACGGAGGCGCTGGGGATTACGCCGGAGCAGATCGGCGGCTGCAAGCTGGGGTGCCTGGGCGTGCCGGAGTTCGGGACGGAGTTCGTGATCCAGATGGTCATTGACGCGAAGCCCAAGTGCTTTACGGATCTGGTGCGTATTTCGGGTCTTTCCCACGGGACGGACGTGTGGCTGGGGAATGCCCAGACGCTGATCGAGGAGGGCAAGGCCACGATTTCCACGGCCATCTGCTGTCGTGACGATATCATGATCTATTTGATGCAGAAGGGCGTTGACCCGTCTTTATCCTTTACGATCATGGAGAGCGTCCGTAAGGGCAAGGGATTAAAGGACGAGTGGATCACGGCGATGAAGGACAAGGGTGTGCCGGACTGGTATATCGGTTCTTGCAAGAAGATCAAGTATATGTTCCCGAAGGCTCATGCGGCGGCTTATGTCATGATGGCGTGGCGTATTGCCTACTGTAAGATCAACTACCCGTTAGCTTATTACGCGGCTTATTTCAGCATCCGCGCCTCGGCCTTTTCCTATGAGATCATGTGCCAGGGGCAGCAGCATCTGGAAAATGTGATGGCGGATTACAAGCGCAGGAGCGATACGCTCTCCAAGAAGGAGCAGGATACCAATAAGGATATGAAGATCGTGCAGGAGATGTACGCCAGAGGATTTGAGTTTGTGCCCATCGATCTTTTCTCGGCGCAGTCCAGGCTGTTCCAGATCGTGGACGGGAAGCTGATGCCGTCTTTAAGCAGCATCGACGGTTTGGGTGAGAAGGCGGCGGATGCCATCGTGGAGGCGGCCAAGGACGGGCCGTTCCTCAGCAAAGATGATTTCAGGCAGCGCACTAAGGCATCCAAGACCATCATAGATCTGATGAGTACGCTGGGGATCCTGGGGAATCTGCCGGAGTCGAATCAGATCAGTTTGTTTGATTTTGTGAGTTGATTTATTCGGTTGCTCGTGTTTTGTGATATTTCTCAAATAATTTTTTACAAAATCTTTTAAAAATTTGAAAAAGTACTTGCTTTTTTTCGGAAAATGTAATAATATAAGCAAGTGCTAATCAAATGGCTCGTTGGTCAAGCGGTTAAGACGCCGCCCTCTCACGGCGGAAACAGGGGTTCGATTCCCCTACGAGCTGTTGACTGTTTATAACAGCCCAACCCTAAAGGATGCTGGAAACCATGATGTGAAGTGGTTTACGGCATTTTTTTGTCCGGTGAAGTAATTTCACACTTGCACTATTTTGGCTGATTTATAGTATATAAATAAGAATATAAGTTAAAAATATAATTATATTGATGAATAATGCGGTTAAGAATTGTCTGATATGATCCGATATAACTTGGGCAGGGGAATTTGCGATCAATTTGAGGAAAGAAATATAGTGGGGGTGAAGCTATATGGTAATCAAACACAATTTAACCGCAATGAATGCGAACCGTATGTTTAACCTGACCAGTCTGAGTCAGGCAAAATCTACGGAGAAACTGTCTTCGGGATATAAGATCAACCGCGCTGCGGACGATGCAGCGGGATTATCGATCTCGGAGAAAATGCGCCGGCAGGTGAGAGGTCTTACACAGGCATCGGCCAATGCGGCAGACGGTATTTCCTGTGTACAGACGGCGGAAGGTGCTTTGGGCGAGGTTCATGACATGCTGCAGCGCATGAACGAACTGGCGGTCAAGGGAGCGAACGGAACATTAACGACAGCTGACAGAAGTTATATTACGATGGAAGTCAGGCAGCTGATGAGCGAGATCGACCGGATTCAGTCAACGACGACATTTAACGAACAGAATCTGCTGGATGGCACTTTCCAGAATAAGGGACTGCAGATAGGAGCGGAATCGGGGCAGCATATCACGATTACCATAGGCAATATGTGCACGAATGATCTAATCGCAAGTGCGCTTGCGAAGGGGATCTTCTATCAGACGAATAATGACAGCGAAAGGTGTAAGGTCACAGATAGTCCGGATCCTAATAATCCTGGTTATCCACAGGGGGTAATTGCCTATTGGATTCCTGGCACTGGCACGACGTTTGCAAAGCAGGAGTACTGGGATAAGAGCATGGTCCAGCCGTGGGGATCGCCAGGACACTCACACCTTCTGAGTGCCTATGATCTGACTGTATTTCACAGCTTTTCTTATAATGCGATCACGGATGAAAATGTGAAGGATAAACTTACGAATCATTATCCGTCCAACGTTACGGGAGGTACGGAAGAGGCTTTGGAAGACAAGGTTTCGGATGTTCGTTTTTTCCAGGCTCTGAACGCCTTCGCCAAGAGTGCGATCACGGATGTATCGGAGACCCGCTCCAATCTGGGCGCGATCCAGAATCGTCTGGAGCATACGATCAGTAACCTGGATAATATCGTGGAGAATACGACTGCGGCAGAATCTGCGATCCGGGATACGGATATCGCAACGGAAATGGTCAGATATGCCAATCAAAATATTCTGGCACAGGCAGGGCAATCGATGCTTGCGCAGGCCAACCAGAGCAACCAGGGGGTCTTATCCCTGCTGTAGCAGGATTTTAGTGTATTTCCCCGTCTTTTTTACAAAAATAGATTGAAGAAAAAGTAAATATTGGATATAATTAGAAAAAATGCTGGATACCAATTTATTGATATCCGCATTTGCTTTTTGTCAGACAGAAATTCAGATAAAGGGGAGAGAAAGGATATGAGTAACAAAGAGCAGACAACCGGAAATGGGAAGACGGGTTCAAGAACGGATATGGGAATATCGACGCTTGCATCGGTCCGTGCCAGGATCATATTTATGTCGATGGGAGCGATCATGATCGTGGGTATGACGCTGATTGCCATTTTTAATTCCATGTCGAGTAAGCAGTTTAAGGATATGGTAGTCTGTTATATGGATGATATTGCGAAATCCTATGGAAAGACGATGAACCTGAGAGTAGCCGATCTGGCCAAAGAAGGTCAAGAACCGGATGCGGCATTCTGGGAGGAACTGGCAGGCGGAGTGAATATCATGGATCTTGACGGTTCCTACGCATATATCGTAGACAGAAACGGGATCATGTGTTATCATCCGACGGCCGGCAAGATCGGCAGTCTGGTCGAGAACGAAGCGGTGACCGGCGCAGTGGCTCAGATACAGGCAGGCAACATTCCGAAAGAAACGGTTTCCGTGAAATACGTTTATAATGGAGAGAAGAAATATGCCGCCTACAGTGTTACGGAGGATGGTTCTTACATATTTGTCATAACGGCAGATGAAGATGCCGCCATGAAATCTTCCGGCGGTGAGATGAAATCTTCGGACGAGATTTTCTGGACCTGTATCTTTTGGGGCTGTATTACAATGCTGATCTGTATGATCGCCTCCTTCTTCTGCTGTAATATCATCGTTACCCCGCTTAGACATATTGCGGAACTGGCAATGAAATTTGCCAGTCTGGACTTCAGGGAGGATGAGAGCCAGAAGAAACTGAGCGAGAGAAAAGATGAGATCGGTGCGATCAGCCGGGCAGTGGATACCCTGCGGCAGCAGCTGGTGGGTGTGATCGGCAGGATCGAGGAGCACAGCGCTACGGTGATGGAGACTTCACATCAGTTGAATGGTGACACGGAGTCAATCTTCAATACGGTGCAGCAGGTGGATCAGGCGGTGCAGGAGATGGCGGACGGCGCCATGTCACAGGCGGAGGAGACCCAGAAGGCTACCGAAAATATTGTGCTGATGGGTAGCATGATCGAAGAGAACAGCGCAGAGATGGAAGAGCTTAATAAGACGGCGGAGGGTATGTATTCTTCCAGTGAAGTGGCGGCCAGAACACTGAACACGATGGAGGAAGTGAACAGGAAGGCGCAAAGCGCGATCGAATTGATCTATGAACAGACAAACACGACGAATGAGTCGGCAATGAAGATCAAGGCGGCCACGACGCTGATCACTTCCATTGCGGAGGAGACAAATCTTCTGTCCTTAAATGCGGCGATCGAGGCAGCCAGAGCCGGTGAGCAGGGCCGGGGATTTGCCGTTGTGGCAGAGCAGATCCAGAAGCTGGCAGAGGAATCGAATGAATCTGCAAAACAGATCGGACAGATCATTGCGCTGCTGATGGCAGATTCCGAGAAGGCAGTCAGGACCATGGGCGAAGTCAAGCAGGTCATGGAAGACCAGAATGAGAATGTGGGCATGACGAAAGATCAGTTTGCGGAGATGCATGACGGTATTGACAAGACCATTGAGGGGATTCGGATCATTGCCGAGAAGATGGAGAAGATCGACGAGACCAGAATCAATGTAGTGGATATTGTGCAGAACCTCACCTCTCTTGCACAGGAGAATGCGGCAGGCACCGAAGAGACTTCGGCTTCGGTGACAGAGGTCGGAGAGCATATGTCCCGCATTTCCCAGAAGGCGGGAGAACTGAAACAGATCGCGGACGATCTGCAGAAAGAGATGGAAGTATTCCAGTTATAACGAAAATATTTCTTGCAAAGACTGGAAGAAGATGTTATACTGGTTTAAGTATCATAAATAAGAGTTAGGATAAAGAGTGGACTTGCGAGTCCACTCTTTTATGGTATGTGTAATGCACAAAGTTAATTTCCGTAGCAGGTTTACTTATGGTATAGGAGGCATATATGTCGAAGAGAGAGACTTATGAGTCAAGAACGGAGCGGCTGCTTGCCCCGATCGCGGAGCGGTTCGGGGTAGAGATCTATGACGTGGAATACGTAAAGGAAGGCAGCGACTGGTACCTGCGGGCTTTTATTGACAAAGCGGGAGGGGTCAATATCAATGACTGCGAGAATGTCAGCCGGGCGCTCTCGGACGCGTTGGATGCGGAGGATTATATAGCCGACGCTTATATTCTGGAAGTCAGCAGTCCGGGTCTGGGCAGAGCGCTGAAGAAAGACAGACACCTGGAGAAAAGCCTGGGGATGGAGGTTGAAGTCAAGACCTACAAGGCGATCGGCGGATACAAGGAATTTTCGGGAGTGCTGAAGGCCTATGACAGCGAGACGATCACGCTTGAGGAGGCGGAGGGGGAGCGCGTATTTCAGCGCCCGGAGATCGCGCTGATCAGACTGGCGCTTGCCCTTTAGGCAGATATGCGGTCTGACCGTGTGCAGGTTCAGGCGTTATTGGAGCAGATGAATGGAATGATGATAGAGATTAACAGACATAGGAGGATAACGGAAAATGAATAAGGAGTTAATGGAGGCGCTGGATATTCTGGAAAAAGAGAAAGACATTCCAAAAGAGACACTTTTTGATGCGATTGAAAATTCTCTGATCACTGCCTGCAAGAATCATTTTGGAAAGGCGGATAACGTGAAGGTGGAGATCGACAAGGAAACCTGCGATTTTCTCTGCTATGCCGAGAAAGAGGTGGTGGAGGAAGTGGAAGATGAGGTTCTTCAGATCTCGCTGGAGGATGCACGGGAGATTTCCCAGAAAGCCCAGCTGGGTGATCTGCTTCATGTGGAGATCAAGTCAAAGGAATTTGGCCGTATCGCGACACAGAATGCGAAGAATGTAATCCTGCAGAAGATCCGCGAGGAGGAACGGAGTGTCATCTACAATCAGTATTATGAGAAAGAGAAGGATGTGGTGACAGGCATTGTCCAGCGGTATATAGGCAGGAACATCTCCATCAACCTTGGTAAGGCAGATGCGATCTTAAACGAGAGCGAGCAGGTAAGAGGTGAGAACTTCAGGCCGACCGAGAGGATCAAGGTCTATATCCTGGAAGTAAAGAATACGCCGAAGGGACCGAGGATCCTTGTCAGCCGTACCCATCCGGAACTGGTTAAGAGGTTGTTTGAGGCCGAGGTAACAGAGATCAAGGATGGCACGGTGGAGATCATGAGCATTGCCAGAGAGGCAGGCAGCAGGACGAAACTGGCAGTTCGTTCCACCAACCCGAATGTGGATGCAGTGGGAGCCTGCGTGGGGATCAACGGCGCCAGAGTCAATTCTATCGTGGATGAACTGCGTGGTGAGAAGATCGACATCGTCAACTGGGATGAGAACCCCGGCAATCTGATCCAGAACGCTCTTTCACCGGCGAAGATCGTAGCGGTATTCGCAGATCCGGATGAGAAGACGGCAAAGGTTGTGGTGCCGGATTATCAGTTGTCCCTGGCAATCGGTAAGGAGGGGCAGAATGCGAGACTGGCTGCGAGGCTGACAGGATATAAGATCGATATTAAGAGTGAGACGCAGGCGAAGGATGCGGTCGGCTTCCGTGTCGAGGATTATGTCTATGATGACGACGAGTATGAAGAGACGTATGACGAGGAAGAAGGCTACGAGGAAGAGAGTTACGAGGAAGACTATGGCGAAGAAGGATACGATGATCCCGAAGGTTCCGATGCCGACGAATATGTGGACGATGATTATGAGGAAGAAGGGATAGCGTATGAAGATGATGAATACGCTATAGAAGAGTAGAGCCGGGATTTATAACAGGAGACAATAGAGAGGATAGGGGCATGGCAAAGAAGATTCCGATGCGGCAGTGTGTGGGCTGCGGTGAGATGAAGGGTAAGAAAGAGATGATGCGTGTGTTAAGAGGCACGGACGGCTCTATTGTCCTTGACATGACCGGCAGGAAGAACGGCAGGGGTGCTTATCTGTGCATGAAGAAGGAATGCCTGACAAAGGCGCGAAAGAACAAGGGTCTGGAGCGGTCTTTCAAGGTGAGCATCCCGCAGGAGATATATGAGAATCTGGAAAAGGAGTTTGAGGAGGGAGAACATGCAGGGAAAACCTAATAAAGACCGGGTGTTATCTATGCTTGGGCTGGCCACCCGCTCCAGAAATGTTGTCAGTGGCGGATTTGCGACAGAGGAAGCAGTTAAGAGCGGAAAAGCATATCTGGTTATCATAGCAGAGAATGCTTCAGATAACACCAGAAAAAAATATAGTAATATGTGTGAATTTTATAAGGTGCCATACAAGTATTACAGTGAGAAGGATATACTGGGGCACGCGATCGGCAAGGAAGAGCGTTCCTGTCTTGCTGTGACTGATGCGGGATTTGCAGATTCGATACGGAAGCATTTGGTAGATTCGAAATAGTTGGAGGTAGTGAGCATGGCGAAAATGAAAGTACATGAGCTGGCAAAAGAGCTGGATAGGCAGAGTAAAGAGCTGGTAGCTTTTTTGCAGGATAAAGGATATGAAGTGAAAGCGGCGCAGAGTTCCATCGAGGAGGAGGCGATCGCACTGGTGCGTAAGCAGTTTGGCGCTGCGAAGGGGAGTGCTGTGAAAGAGGCGCCGGGAACGGAGGCCAAAGCGGAACCGAAAGGGGAAACAACTCCCAGAGCGGAGCAGAAAGCGGTTCCCCAGGCAGAGCAGAAGAAGGAGGCAGCTTCCCAGGCAGAACCGAAGCCGGGTGCGGCAGCGAAGACGGAAGATGCTTCCGGGGCCGGCGTGAAGCCGGAAGGCGGCGTGCAGGGAAAGCCGGAGGGAAGTAAGGGTCCGGCAAAACAGAATGCAGACAACAGGAAACCGGAATCCGGCAAGGGAGAAGCGCCGAAAAAGAAGAAGATCATCTTCGTGAGTAACCCACAGCATTCCAAGATGCAGGGGCAGGGGCAGCGTCAGCCGCAGGGCACGCAGCGCACCTCCCAGGGCGGCAGCAATGCGGGCCGCAGAAATAACAACGACAGAGACAGGGACAGAAGATCGTCCGGTAACGGAGGCCGCCCGGTGCAGGTGCAGAATGCGCCTCATAAGATCATCAGGCCGACGCAGAAGCCGATCCCTGTCACGGCCGAGCCTTACGATGTACGCCAGAAGCAGCAGCAGGAGCGCAGAATGGAACAGCGCCAGCAGGAGAAGAGAGAGCGTGAACGGGAAAGAGAACTTGAGAGAGAACGGGAGAAAGAGCGTGAACGCGAGAAAGAACGGGAGCGTGAGAAAGCAAGCGCAAATGCAGGCGCGGGGGCTGCACAGACTGCCAGAGCGCCGCAGGAAACAAGAAGGCCGAGAAATTCAGGGGATAACAGGGATAATCGCAGATCTGATGGACAGGGCAGGCCGTCTTATAACAACAATCAGGGCGATCGCAGGAGCGGCGGCCCTGGTGCGGGCCCTAACAGGGGCGGCGGCAGTTTTGAACGCCCTTCGAGAGGCAATGGCGGGCAGGACAATCGATTCAGGAAAAATAACAATCAAAAGGACTTTATCCCTGAGACGCCCGGCAAGGATGTGGAGAAGCACAGAGAGGATGAGAAGCGCAGGGCAAATCAGGACAGAGACAAACGCTCGAAGAAAGATCTGATCTACGAGGAGGATGACGCAGCTGCGAAGAACCGCAATAAGGCTGGCCGTTTCATTAAGCCGGAGAAGAAGGCGGAAGAGAAGGCGGAAGAGCAGATCAAGGTGATCACGGTCCCGGATTCGCTGACCATCAAGGAACTTGCGGATAAGATGAAGGTTCAGCCCTCGGTGATCATTAAGAAACTTTTCCTGCAGGGACAGATCGTGACTTTGAATTCCGAGGTCAGCTATGAGGACGCGGAGAATATTGCGATCGAGTACGACATCATCTGCGAGAGAGAAGTCAAGGTGGATGTCATAGAGGAACTGTTGAAAGAAGACGAAGAGGATGAGAGCTCCATGGTAAGCAGACCGCCTGTTATCTGTGTTATGGGGCATGTAGACCATGGTAAGACGTCACTGCTTGATGCGATCCGTAAGACCAACGTGACGGATAAGGAAGCCGGCGGCATCACACAGGCGATCGGTGCTTATACGGTGACTGTCAATGGCCAGAGCATTACCTTCTTAGATACGCCGGGACATGAAGCGTTCACGGCAATGCGTATGCGCGGCGCTAATTCTACGGATATCGCGGTGCTCGTCGTGGCGGCAGACGACGGCGTTATGCCGCAGACGGTAGAGGCGATCAACCATGCGAAAGCGGCGGGGATCGAGATTATCGTTGCGGTGAATAAGATCGATAAACCGAATGCAAATATCGACCGCGTGAAGCAGGAGATGACAGAGTATGAACTGATCCCGGTAGACTGGGGCGGATCCACGGAATTTGTGCCGGTGTCGGCCAAATCAGGGGAAGGCCTGGAGAATCTGCTGGAGACGATCCTGCTTACGGCGGAGATTCTGGAGCTTAAGGCAAATCCTGACAGAAATGCCAGAGGTCTGGTGATCGAGGCCGAGTTGGACAAAGGACGTGGTCCGGTGGCCACGGTGCTTGTGCAGAAGGGTACGCTGCATGTGGGAGACTTTATTTCAGCCGGAGCCAGTCACGGTAAGGTAAGAGCCATGATCGACGACAAGGGAAGACGTGTGAAGGAAGCAAAGCCTTCTACACCGGTAGAGATCCTGGGACTGTCTGACGTACCCAGTGCAGGTGAAGTGTTTATCGTGCATGAGAATGATAAGAGCGCGAAGTCTTATGCGGAAACTTATATGGCACAGCATAAAGAAGAAATGCTTGCAGATACTAAGACGAGAATGTCTCTGGATGATCTGTTTAACCAGATCCAGGAAGGCAATCTGAAGGAACTGAATCTGATCGTCAAAGCGGATGTGCAGGGCAGTGTGGAGGCAGTCAAGCAGAGTCTGATGAAGCTGTCCAACGAAGAAGTCGTTGTGAAGTGCATTCACGGCGGTGTGGGCGCCATCAACGAGTCCGACGTGGTTCTGGCTTCCGCGTCATCGGCGATCATCATCGGCTTTAATGTAAGACCGGATACGACGGCCAAGGCTGTGGCAGAGCGCGAAGGCGTGGATGTGAGACTGTATAAGGTTATTTATCAGGCGATCGAGGATATCGAAGCAGCCATGAAGGGTATGTTAGACCCGATCTTCGAGGAGAAGGTGATCGGCCATGCAGAAGTACGGCAGATCTTCAAGGCTTCCGCGATCGGTAATATTGCAGGTTCTTATATACTGGACGGCGAGTTCCAGCGTGGCTGTAAGATCCGGATCACCAGAGAGGGAGAGCAGATCTACGAAGGTGCACTGGCTTCTCTGAAGCGGTTTAAGGATGACGTGAAGGAAGTCAAAGCCGGGTTTGAGTGTGGTCTCGTCTTTGACGGTTTCGATAAGATGCAGGAACTGGATATTGTAGAAGCATATATTATGGTAGAAGTACCCCGCTGATCGGCGTGCAGACCACATAAGCAGCATTGCAGGAAGGAGTTTTACATCGGCAGCTTTACAGGAGAACTGCAGCTGACATGCGGACTGCAGAAAGGAGTCAGTAAATGCGTAAAAACAGTGTGAAAAATACCAGGATCAATGGGGAAGTACAGCGTGTGCTCGCGGAGATCATCAGAGGAGAGATCAAGGATCCGAGGATCGCTCCGATGACCTCGGTGGTTGCTGTAGAGGTGGCTCCGGATCTGAAGACATGTAAAGCATGGATCAGCGTATTGGGGGATGAACGTGCGCAGGCTGATACGCTGGCCGGACTCAGAAGTGCGGAAGGATACATCCGCAGCCTCTTAGCTAAGAAGATCAATCTGCGTAATACACCGCAGGTAACTTTCATACAGGATCAGTCGATCGCCTACGGTGTAGATATGTCGAAGAAGATCGATGATGTGATCGGCAGGGATCAGGAGAAAGGGGGGAATGTGTAAATGAGATTGATCGATGAAGTGGGGAATGCGGCATCGGTAGCGGTCAGCGGTCATATCAGACCGGACGGAGACTGTGTCGGTTCCGTTATGGGCCTTTACCTTTACCTGAAAAAGGAGATGCCGGAAGCAGAGATCGACGTATATCTGGATAAACCGGCAGAGATTTTTGACTGCATCAGTCATATTGAAGATATTAAATTAGAATTTAACACGGATAAAATATATGATGTTTTTATTGCGTTGGATTGTGCGGACGATCGTCTTGGAAATGCACGTCCCCTGTTTGAGAAGGCACACAAAAGGATCAATATCGACCATCATATCAGCAATCAGGGGTGCGGAGATGTGCGGATCATCGAGCCGGACAGAAGCTCTACTGCGGAATTGCTGTATGACCTGATGGCGCCGGAGATGCTTGACGTGGAGATCGCGACGGCTCTTTACATCGGGATTATTCATGATACGGGCGTATTGCGGTATTCGAATACATCGCCCCGCACGCTGCAGGTCGCATCCGAACTGATTAAATTTGGATTTGATTTTTCTGATATCATACAAAAAACTTTCTATGAGAAGACTTATGTCCAGACACAGATCATGGGGAGAGCGGTATTGGAGAGTGTCCGGTTTATGCATAACAGGTGTATTGTAAGTATGGTGTCCAGGCGTATGATGGATTTCTACCAGGTGACGCCGCAGGATCTGGACGGCATTGTGAACCAGCTGTTATCTGTCAAAGGCGTGGAATGCGCCATCTTTATGTATGAGACAGGAACACTGGAATATAAAGTGAGTATGCGTTCCGGCGGAAAGGTCGATGTGGCGGCCGTGGCGATGAGGTTTGGCGGCGGAGGTCATGTCCGGGCAGCCGGATGCACGATGAACGGTACATATCATGACAACATCAATAATCTGTCCATCGGGATTGCGGAGCAGCTGGATCTGGCATGATCTGAAGCTTCTGCTCCGGACATCCTGAGATGGATTATGAGATGGTTTATGAGGAGGATCATGTATAACGGAATTATGAATGTATATAAGGAGGCGGGCTACACATCGCATGATGTGGTGGCCAGACTCCGTGGTATCTGTAAGATGAAGAAGATCGGACATACAGGAACACTCGATCCCGAAGCGGTCGGCGTGCTTCCTGTATGTTTGGGTTCGGGCACAAAATTGTGTGACATGTTAACTGACTGGGACAAAGAATATGTGGCGGTACTTTATCTGGGGGTGGTCACGGATACCCAGGATATGACCGGTCAGGTGGTAAAGAAGTGCGCGCCCGGGCTGACCGCTTCTTTGACGGAAGAAAACGTAAGGACTGCGATCATGGAATTTCTGGGAGAGTATGACCAGATCCCGCCCATGTATTCGGCCCTGAAGGTCGGCGGGAAGAAATTGTATGAGCTGGCGAGAGCCGGTAAAGAGGTGGAGCGCAAGCCAAGAAGAGTGCAGATAAAGGAGATCGAGATCCGGAAAATGGAATTGCCCAAGGTGACAATGCGGGTAGTCTGTTCCAAGGGTACTTATATCAGAACGTTGTGCCATGACATAGGAGAGAGACTTGGCTGCGGCGCCGCCATGGAGTCGCTTGTCCGGAGCCGGGTGGGAATTTTCGGTATAGAGGATGCCCTGACGCTTGCACAGATCGAGAGGCTGCGCGACCAAGATAAAATATCGGATGTTATAATCAAGCCGGATGCCGTATTTGAGAAGGAGCAGGCGGTCATTGTGTCGGCGTACGGCAGGAGACTGGCGGAGAATGGCAATGCGCTCCGCAGGGAATGCCTGTTGGGGCAGGTGTGTTATGCGGATAAGGAGAAGATCAGGGTATATGATGAAGAAGGGAGATTCTATGGAATCTACCGGTATCATAAAGAAGCAGATGTTATTAAACCGGTCAGGATCTTCTTTCAGAAAGATGGAAAATAATACGAAAAAAGTTTCATGGAGTGAACAGGACAGTTATGCAGATCATTGAACAGACAACTATATTCAGGCTGGACAGGAACAGCGCAGTCGCCATTGGTAAATTTGACGGCGTGCATTTGGGACATCAGGCGTTGATCCGTAAGATCATAGAGCAGAAGGACAGAGGGCTTCTTGCCACCGTGTTTACTTTTGATATGTCGGCGGCGGCCTTTTTCGGCGGGGAGGCAAAGGAATTGACGACCAGGGAGGAAAAGAGGAGGATCTTCGCTCGGATGGGTGTGGATGTATTGATCGAGTTTCCCCTGAATGCAGTGACTGCAGCCACGGAACCGGAAGAGTTTGTGCACAGATTTCTGGCAAGCCAGATGCGGGCATCCTATATCTGTGCCGGTCCCGATTTGTCCTTTGGGAAGAGGGGAGCCGGCAACCATGAGACGCTTGCCCGATTTGCCGGGGAACACGGATATGAGGTGGAACTGATCGATAAGGTCATGGCAGCGGGAGAGGTGGTCAGTTCTACAAGGGTGCGGGAAGCAGTCGGGCAGGGACGCATGGAAGAGGCAGCGCATATGCTAGGGGCGCCGTACAGTGTAACAGGGCATGTCGATCATGGAAAGAAGCTGGGGCGGACCATCGGTATGCCGACTGCGAACCTGATACCGGAGCCGGACAAGCTTCTGCCGCCAAACGGAGTATATTATTCCAGAGCCGTGGTAGACGGCAGGGAATATAAGGGAATATCCAATGTTGGCTGTAAGCCGACGGTGAGTGATAATAGGGTGATGGGTGTGGAGACTTATCTATATGATTTTGCGGGTGATATTTATGGCAGGGAGATTGTCGTAAAGCTTCTGGCTTTTCGGAGACCGGAAATGAAATTTGACAGCGTAGAGACTCTTAAGGCACAAATGATGCGGGATATTGCGGCAGGGGAGCTCTACAGGGGATAGAAATATTGTCTTTTTATGTATTTTTTGTGAACTTTTTGTAACGGATGGGCTTGCCAGTATACTATATTTTCGATAGAATAGAAATAACTGGGTATTTGACTGAGAAGATACAGGAAGGGAAGCTTATACAGATGAATCCAACAATCATTCTTTCCATGGCAGGCGGCCTTGGTCTGTTCTTGTACGGTATGCGTATCATGAGCGACAGTATCGAGAAAGTTGCCGGGGCAAAACTAAGAGGAATCCTGGAGCGGCTGACGACGAACAGGTTTACAGGTATTCTGGTAGGTATTTTCTTTACGGCGGTGATTCAGTCTTCATCTGCATGTACGGTCATGGTAGTCAGCTTCGTTAACTCCGGTCTGATGACTTTGACACAGGCGGCAGGCGTTATTTTCGGGGCGAATATCGGTACGACCGTGACGGCGCTTCTTGTTTCCTTCAAGCTTGAGAAGGCAGCACCGGTCATTTTACTGGCAGGTGTGCTGATCGTTATGTTCTGTAAGAAGCAGAAGCTGTCGCGCTGGGGAGAAGTTATCATCGGCTTCGGCGTCCTGTTTATGGGGCTGAGCACCATGTCGGGCGCTATGGCGGGGATGAAGGATTCTCCGGCAGTCTTACATATGTTTGCATCTTTGCAGACGCCGATCCTTGCGGTGATTCTGGGAGCAGTTCTGACGGCGATCATCCAGAGTTCATCCGTCACTGTCAGTATCATGGTCCTGCTTGCCAATCAGGGGCTGATGGGTATGGATATCTGTATGTATATTATACTTGGCTGTAATATCGGGGCCTGTACTTCCGCCCTGCTGGCTTCGCTGAGCGGTAAGAAGGATGCCAAGAGAGCGGCATCCATTCATTTGATTTTTAATGTGATCGGTACGATCATTGTCTATTTTATCTTTATGCTGTGCGTGCATGAGATTGTGGAACTGCTGATCTATGTGACAGGAAACAATCTTGGGCGTGTTGTCGCATACGCACATATTGCGATCAAGGTTTTCCAGGTGATCATCATGATGCCTTTTATTCAGGGTATTGTAAAGCTGACTTATCTGTTTGTTCCCGGCGACGACAAGAAGGTGGGATACAGAGACAGTTATCAGTTGAAATATATCGGGGAGAAGTCGGTCTTAAATCCCGCTACGGCAGTGGTGGAGGCGATCAAGGAACTGGATCGTATGGCGTCTTTGGCTGACGAGAACCTAAACCGGGCCATGAACGTTTTGATGACGCTGGATCCGGACGAGATCGAAGAGGTAAGGGAAGTGGAGAAGAATATCGATTTCCTCAGCCATGCCATCACGAATTATCTGGTTAAGATCAACCAGACGACGCTGCCGATCGAGGACTTGAAGAATATCGGTGCACTGTTCCATGTGGTGAATGATATCGAGAGGATCGGTGACCATGCAGAGAACATCGCGGAGGCCGCCGTGCGCAGGATAGAGACCGGTGTAAGTTTCTCGAAGGATGCGCAAAGAGAGCTTGGAGAGATGCTTGACATGGTCAACACGCTGCTTCGATTCTCGCTGGAGATGTTTGTCAAGAGCACGGAAGAACATATGGAAGATGTCCTGCATCTTGAAGAGGCGATTGACGAGAAAGAGAAGGAATTACAGCAAAAGCATATCGAAAGGCTGTCCAATAATGAATGTTCTCCGGAAGCGGGGGCCCTGTATTCGGACATCATATCCGGTCTGGAGAGAGTCGGGGATCATGCGGTCAACATTGCCTTTTCCAATTCTTATGGAGAAGAGATGAGTGCATGATGGTGAAAATAGCCATTTGACAGATGCTTATTCTGCTGTTATAATAACCTCGGAATTGTTACAGAAATGTTACGAATTATGAACTGTATGCGAGATGTGCGTAATATGTTGCAAGATTCCTGTTGGAGTGCACAGCGGGTCGCGGCATGGAAGGTCGAGTGTAACAGGTTATGATGAGAGGAATATGACAGCATGAAAAGAAAAGAGATCATTTTACTGCTGGCGGGGTGTATTCTGGCGCTTGCGCCGCTTCACACCCGGGCGGCGTCTCTTCCGGATCTTTTACCGATAGGGACGATAAATTGTGAAATCCCGGGAACGACAGGAGATCCGGACCAGCCGGCCGACGGGGATACGGAAGCCGGACAGGGTACGGATCAGGAAACCGGGGACGGGCAGCCGGAAGCGGATTCGGCAGAGGAAGAAGATACAGGCAGGCGGGAAAGCGCCTTACAGGATATTCTGGGAGAGTCCATCGGTTCCAGTGTGATCCTGGAAGCCTCCAAGACGGAGGAAGAATACGCCAGGGCTTATGAGAAGGCTAAGAATGCCAACTGGGGTTATACCAATCTGGGCATAGCCAATGTGGATAATAATCTGAATGTCCGTGCTGCTGCGGCGGAAGACGGCAAACTGGTAGGAAAGCTGCCAAGGGATGCCGCCTGTGAGGTGTTGGACAGCGACGATACATGGGCGCATATCAAATCCGGCAAGGTGGAGGGGTATGTCAGTCAGGAATATCTTCTGACAGGGATTGCCGCCAAGCGGAGAGCGGAAGAGCTGGCGGTGACGATGGCGAAGGTTACGACCGACAGCCTGAAGGTGAGGGCAGAGGCCAATACGGACTCGGAAGTGATCACGCTGGTGCCAAATGGAGAAGAACTGGAGGTTGCAGACGTAGAGGGCGACTGGGTCAGAGTCTATCTGGATGATGAGGAAGTATTCGTCTCTGCGCAGTATGTGGAAGTCAGCGCCGAGCTGGGGACAGCCATTACCATGACGGAACTTTTCTATGGCCAGGGCGTATCGGACGTGCGGGTCGATCTGTGCCAGTACGCGAAGGAATTTCTGGGAAATCCCTATGTATGGGGCGGGACAAGCCTTACCAGGGGGGCGGATTGTTCCGGATATGTGCTGAGTATTTTCAAAAAGTACGGCATCAGCCTGCCGCACTCCTCCGTGGCGCAGGCAGGCAGCGGTACCACGATCAAGGTTTCGGAGGCGCAGCCGGGAGATCTGATCTTCTATGGCAATGGCAGATCGATCAACCATGTGGCGATCTATATCGGCGGCGGACAGGTTATCCATGCAAGTAATCCTAAGACGGGGATCCGTATATCCAATGTTTCTTACAGAAGTCCGGTCAAGGCCGTCAGGATATTGCATGATTAAACTCTTTACAAGAGCTGCTTTGTATGTTAGAATAAACAGCGTGTGAAAAGAATTTAGCTGGCGCTCAGAGATGGGAGGCTCCAACCCAATCTTGGTGTCTGGCGGTTAAAGGGTATCGGCAGGAACGATGAGCCCTTACAGGAAAGGAGACAATATGATTTCGAAAGAAAAGAAAACGGCAATTATCAACGAATATGCGAGGACACCCGGCGATACAGGATCACCGGAAGTACAGGTAGCGGTTCTCACAGCCAGGATCCAGGAGCTGACAGAGCATCTGAAGGCAAATCCGAAGGATCATCATTCCAGACGTGGTCTGTTGAAGATGGTTGGTCAGAGACGCGGCCTGCTTGCTTATCTGAAGGATAAGGATATCGAGAGATATCGTGCTCTGATCGAGAGACTTGGACTTAGAAAATAAGACACGGCAGAAGGCGGATGTAAGGCTGGATTATGTCCAGTTTCATTCGTCTTTTCACATTTGTTCCTCTTTCAAAGCCGTTTTAGAATGAGTCTGCCGTAAGGCAGACTTATAAGGCGAAACGGAGACGAGGAACGGTACCTGTTAACAAATGTATGGGTGGAAGAAGCATCCGAGACCACAAATATAAGTATAAACCAGGCAGAGAAAGCAGAGTGCAGCCTGTTTTGTTTGTGCAGATATTTGTAGTTTCGGCGTCTTCTACCTGAGGCATGGAGTATCGCTTTGCGAATGGAATGACCGCAGAGCAGAAAAGGAGAGAAGATCATGTACAAGAGTTACACAATGGAACTGGCCGGCCGGACCCTTCGCGTGGATATCGGCAGAGTGGGAAAACAGGCAAACGGCTGTGCGTTTATGCAGTATGGTGAGACGACGGTATTGTCTACCGCCACCGCATCCGAGAAGCCGAGAGAGGGAATTGATTTCTTCCCCTGCAGCGTAGAGTACGAGGAGAAGCTGTATTCCGTGGGTAAGATTCCGGGCGGCTTTAATAAGAGAGAGGGTAAGGCATCGGAGAATGCGGTGCTTACCAGCCGTGTGATCGACAGACCGATGCGGCCTCTGTTCCCGAAGGACTACCGCAACGACGTGACCCTGAATAATATGGTCATGAGTGTGGATCCTGCATGTCGTCCCGAGTTGGTGGCCATGATCGGAACCGCGATTGCGACCTGTATTTCGGATATTCCGTTTGACGGTCCCTGTGCCATGACACAGATGGGAATGGTGGACGGTGAGCTGATCGTGAATCCTTCCCAGGAGCAGTGGGACAAGGGAGATCTGAAGATGACCGTTGCTTCTACGGCGCAGAAAGTGATGATGATCGAAGCGGGCGCAAATGAAGTGCCTGAAAACAGAGTGCTGGAGGCAATTTATAAGGCACATGAGGTAAATCAGACGCTCATCGGGTTCATCAATAAGATCGTTGCCGAGGTGGGCAAACCGAAGCATACCTATGAGAGCTGTGCGATCCCTGAGCAGATGTTCGAGGATATGAAGAAGATCGTTACGCCTGAGGAGATGGAGACGGCAGTCTTCACGGATGAGAAGCAGGTGCGGGAAGAAAATATCAGGGCTGTTACGGCTAAGCTGGAGGAAGCGTTTGCGGAGAACGAGGAGTATCTTGCAGTGCTTGGCGAGGCGGTATATCAGTATCAGAAGAAGACGGTCCGCAAGATGATCTTAAAGGATCACAAGCGTCCGGACGGCAGAGCGCTGGACCAGATCAGACCCCTTGCGGCGGAAGTGGATATCATTCCCAGAGTGCATGGTTCCGCCATGTTTACCCGCGGACAGACACAGATCTGTAATGTATGTACCCTGGCGCCGTTATCGGAAGTACAGAGAGTGGACGGTCTGGATGAGAATATAACAAGCAAGAGATATATGCACCACTATAATTTCCCGTCTTATTCCGTAGGTGAGACGAAAGTCAGCCGTGGTCCGGGACGCAGAGAGATCGGACATGGCGCGTTGGCGGAGAGGGCACTGATTCCTGTACTGCCTTCCGAGGAGGAATTTCCCTATGCGATCCGTACGGTCTCCGAGACATTTGAGTCCAACGGTTCGACCTCTATGGCATCTACCTGTGCTTCCTGTATGTCTCTGATGGCGGCAGGCGTGCCGATCAAGAAGATGGTGGCGGGTATTTCCTGCGGTCTTGTGACAGGAGATACGGATGACGATTTCGTGCTGCTCACCGATATTCAGGGCCTGGAGGATTTCTTCGGGGATATGGACTTTAAGGTAACGGGTACTCATGAGGGCATCACCGCGATCCAGATGGATATCAAGATCCATGGTCTTACAAGACCGATCGTGGAAGGAGCGATCTCGAGATGCCGTGAGGCGAGAGAGTTTATCATGGCAAACTGCATGGCGCCGGCTATCGCGGCTCCCCGTAAGGAAGTTGGACCGTATGCGCCGAAGATCATATCCGTGCAGATCGATCCGGAGAAGATCGGTGATGTGGTAGGACAGCGTGGTAAGACGATCAATGAGATCATTGCCCGTACGGGTGTGAAGATCGATATTACAGATGACGGACAGGTTTCCGTATGCGGTACGGATAAGAGCATGATGGATAAGGCCGTGGAGATGATCAAGACGATCGTGACGGACTTCGAGGAGGGACAGATCTTCAAGGGAACGGTGGTCAGCATCAAGGAGTTTGGCGCGTTTGTGGAGTTTGCTCCCGGTAAGGAAGGAATGGTTCACATCTCCAAGATCGCAAGAGAGAGGATCAATCATGTGGAGGATGTCCTGACACTGGGTGATAAGGTGACAGTTGTCTGCCTCGGTAAGGATAAGATGGGCAGAATGAGTTTTTCCATGAAGGATGTGGCCCAGGTATAGAACGATTGTCATGAATCACAGTTGTTATCAAAAGAAAATAATAGAATGTAGCAGATCGGAATGAGAGGTAACATGAATAAATCAACCATACTGATTGTCGACGACGTAGATATTAACAGAGAGATTCTTTGCGAGATGTTTCATGATTATGAGACGATTCAGGCAGCTAACGGCAAAGAGGCGATTGATATCATTGCCGCCAAACCGGAGGAGATTTCAGTGGTTCTTCTGGATGTCGTGATGCCTGTTATGAACGGTGTTGAAGTGTTGGAGGAGATGAAGAAGCGCAACTGGATTGATAATATTCCGGTGCTTCTGATCACCGGCGAGGCAACGACACAGATCGAGCGCGATGCTTACCGCCTGGGGGCAAGTGATATTATCAAGAAACCTTTTGATGCTTATATTGTAAAGCAGCGTACCAGCAATGTGATCGAGCTGTATTACAATAAGCGTCATCTGGAGGAAATGGTAGAGATACAGACGCAGGTTCTGCGAAAGCAGGCGGAAGAGCTGCGTCATATGAATGACAATATCATAGACGTTATGAGTAACGTGGTGGAGTTCCGAAATCTGGAATCCGGCGATCACGTTAAACGGGTAAAGACATTTACGAATATACTGGCCAAGCATGTGGCGAAGGCATATCCGGAATATAATCTGGATGAGAATATGGTGAATACCATTACGTCTGCGGCGGCACTGCATGACGTAGGTAAGATTGTGATCTCTGACGGGATCCTGTTAAAGCCCGGTAAACTGACGAATGAAGAGTTTGAAGTGATGAAATCTCATACGACCAGAGGATGCGAGATCATAGATATGCTGGGAGATATCCAGCAGGGTGAATACCGCAGAGTCAGCTACGAGATCTGCAGACACCATCATGAGAGATATGACGGGAGAGGATATCCCGATCATCTGCAGGGAGAGGACATTCCGATTGCGGCACAGATCGTATCGGTTGCGGATGTATACGATGCCCTGGTACATAAGCGGGTATATAAGGCGGCCTTCACACCGGATGTGGCTTATCAAATGATCCTGAACGGTGAGTGCGGTACCTTTTCACCCAGGCTGATGTCTTGTCTCACGGAGGCTAAGGACGAATTTGAGGCGGTAGTTCTGGCCGGCGAGAAGGAAGAGTAGGAAAGAAGAACCGTAAGAAATACGCAGCTATGAGGCCAGAGGCCGAATTGTTATAAAGACACCATGAAAGCGACCGGCTTTCATGGTGTTTTTCATACACTCATGCATAAGGGCGTCCAGACGTAATATGTCAGCGATACCATGCGGAGGAGGACTTTCCGGCCTTCTCTTCACAATATTTACAGCGATAGATTTCCTTCTCCTCATCGGCCAGGACGAAAATATGAGGAAGCTCCTGTTCGATGGAGGTGATGCAGCGGGGATTGCGGCATTTGATAACATTCCGGATCTCACGAGGCAGGATCAGTTCCTTCTTGTCCACGATCTTGCCGTCCTTGATCACGTTGACGGTGATATTGTGGTCGATAAAGGCCAGCACATCCAGATTCAGGGTGTCGATATCGCATTCCACCTTTAAGATATCCTTTTTCTCCATCTTATTGCTGCGGGCATTCTTGATGATCGCCACGGTACAGTCCAGTTTGTCCAACTGCAGGTGATGGTAGATGGAGAGACTTTTTCCGGCTTTGATGTGATCCAGAACAAAGCCTTCTTCAATTTTTCCGACGTTTAACATAGATGTATTCCTTTCTGTATTCGTATGCTGTTTGTATCTTGTGCGGGGTATCTTCTATTTCGTGGCCGGTTGGCACGGTCTAGTCAACCGTTGCCAGAAGCGTCAGGATCAGCGCCATTCTGACATAGACGCCGTACTGTGCCTGCTTGAAATAGACGGCCCGGGGATCGTCATCTACCTCGACGGAGATCTCGTTGACCCGCGGCAGAGGATGCAGCACGAGCATATCTTCCTTGGCGAGGCTCATCTTTTCCTTATTCAGGATATAGAAATCTTTCAGGCGGACATAGTCTTCCTCATTGAAGAAGCGCTCCCGCTGGACCCTGGTCATATAGAGCAGATCTAAACTTGCCATGCTGTCTTCCAGACGGATGACTTCCTCATAGGTGATACCCTTCTCACACAGCAGATCCGTGATATAGTCGGGAACTTTCAGCTCCGGCGGGGAGATGAAGATAAAATGGATGTTGGGATAGCGGATCAGCGCATTGATCAGAGAGTGCACCGTTCTGCCGAATTTCAGGTCACCGCACAGGCCGATGGTAAAGTTGCCGAGCCGTCCTTTCAGGGCGCGGATCGTCAGCAGATCGGTCAGCGTCTGGGTAGGGTGCTGATGTCCTCCGTCTCCGGCATTGATCACCGGTATTCCGGAACGTTCGGCCGCCACCATAGGCGCGCCTTCCTTGGGGTGACGCATGGCACAGATATCGGCATAGCCGGAGATGACTCTGATGGTATCGGATACGCTTTCTCCTTTGGAAGCGGAGGAAGAGCCGGCATCCGAGAATCCAAGTACCTGTCCGCCCAGATTCAGCATGGCAGCTTCGAAGCTGAGCCGGGTACGGGTGCTTGGCTCATAAAAGCAGGTAGCCAGCTTTTTTCCCTCACATGCATGGGCGTATTTGGCAGGATTGGCTTTGATATCGTCAGCCAGGTCAAAAAGTTTGTCAAGTTCTTCCACGGTAAAATCCAGTGGATTCATTAGATGTCTCATGTCCTTTATCCCTCTTTCTTCATGATCTTCTTTCTCAAAAAAATAGAAGAGAATGAATCTCTTCTATTTATAGTATGTTGTTATGATTGATAGGACAACAAGTCCTCCACAGGCTTTCTTCTGGGAGCAACAGGAGCTTCGTCGGGATAGCCTACGGGAATAAGTGCCACCAGTTCCCTGTCTTCGGGCAGCTGCAGCATGGCCTCAATGGGAGCCTGATCGAACAGCCCCAGGATTACGGTGCCAAGGCCCTGTTCATAAGCGGCAAGGCAGAACGTCTGGGATGCAACGCCGGCATCATACATCTGCCAGCCGTCTCCACGGGGAGTGCTGAAAGAACCGTCACGCTCATAACCGCTGCGGTTTTTGAGTATGGTAACGGCAATTAAGACCGGTGCGTTTGAGATGATCGTACCGTTTCCCGGATAGAGGGAGGTGCCCTCTTTGGCGATCTTCTCTTTCAGGTCGCCTTCGATCGCGATATAGCGGGTAATCTGTGTATGTTTCCAGCTGGGAGCATAGGATGCGGTCTCCACAATCTGTGCCAGCAGCTCGTGGGAAACAGGATCGGATTTGAATTTGCGGATACTTCTGCGTCCCAGGATACAATCTTTAGCAGTCATGTGCTTGTCCTCCTTATAGTGTGTAATGAACTCAAATTCCCTATATTTTGTATATCATATCATAAAGAAGAGCGGGTTTCAATCATTTCTAAGAAAAGCTTTGCCGGTTACGTCCTTGTGTGTTGTGGGCATATTTGTTAAAATCAGTGAAAAGAAGCGGATGGAACAGGAGGAATGAGGATGGGCAGCAGGATTTTGTTGGTGGAAGATGATTTGTCGATCGGCAGCATGGTCAGGGATTATCTGGACAGCGAAGGATTCATGACAGATGTGTTTTACGGCGGGGCAGACGCCTTGCGGGCATTTGCCGGTGAGCCGGAATCTGCTTATGCACTGGCGCTGATCGATCTGATGCTGCCCGATATGAGCGGTATGGAGGTGATCAGGGCGGATCCGTAAGAGCAGCACGGTGCCGATCATCATTCTGACGGCGAAGGATAATGATACGGACAAATCCCTGGGGCTGAATCTGGGAGCCGACGACTATGTGGTGAAGCCCTTCTCCCTGATCGAGCTGACAGCCAGGATCCGGGCGCATATCAGACGGGCCGTGAGATATGAGCGGAACACTGCCGGGTCAGCGCAGCATCCGCGCTGCGGGGACAGGGATGATCTGATCAGGATCCGGGACCTGGAGATCGATCCGTCCAGGCATACTGCCCGGGCAGCCGGGGAGGAGCTTATACTGACCCGTACCGAGTTTGAGATCCTGTATCTTATGGCTTCCCACCCGGGACAGGCATTCTCGAAGGAGCGGCTGTATGAACAGATCTGGAAGGAACCTTATTTTGGCAATGAAAATGTTCTCAATACGCATATCAACAGACTGCGCACGAAGCTGAAAGCAGCCTGTGGGGTGGAGAACGCCTATATTAAGACGCTGTGGGGAATCGGCTATAAAATGGAGGAAGAATAGATGACGGTCGTAACGGCACTATTGTCCATATTGTTCGGGCTGTTGTATCTTCGGGAACGGAGCGCTTACAGGAGGATCAACAGGGAGCTTATGTATGTGAAGGAGAGGATCGGGGAGCTGGATTATGCGAAAGGCGACGGTTATGTGCTGCTGCCCACTGTCGATCAGGGGATTCGGGAACTGGCGGCACAGCTGAACCGCCTGTTGGAGAACCTGTACCGGCAGAGGGCGGATGACCGGCGGGCCAGACAGGCCATGATGCAGGTATTGACCGATATCTCCCATGATCTGCGAACCCCGCTCACGGTCCTGAAGGGATACAGCGAGCTTCTGTCGGGCAGGATGAAGAAGCAGGATCCGCAGGAAGCAGAGAAGATGGCGAAGAAGATCGAGGAGAAGACAGGGGAGCTGGTGGCGGTTATCGAGCAGTATTTTACGATGTCGAAGCTGGAATCGGGAGATATGCATGTTGCAAGGAGACGGGCGGATCTGACCAGACTGTGTCATGAAGTGATGCTTGATTATTATGATATTCTGGAAAAGGCGCAGTTTGCGGTAGAGATACGGATGGGCGAGGCGCCCGTTCCTGTCTATGGGGATGAGGAAGCAATCATAAGGATTCTGAAAAACCTGATCGAAAATGCGGTGAAGCATGGGGGAGACGGGAGATTTCTTGGTATCCGCCTGCAGTGTCTGCCGCAGAAGGCCGTGATCGAGGTGGAAGACCATGGAAAAGGAATTGCCGCCGGAGAGCGGGAACTGGTATTTGACCGTAATTTCACGACGACGCAGAAGGGCAGGGGAAGCGGTCTGGGACTGACGATTGCCAGAGAGCTTGCAAGCCGGATGGGAGCAAAACTGCAGTTTGAAAGTGAACCGGGTGTGAAGACCGTTTTCAGAGTTTCGTTTGCTTTGGCAGCGGCACAGGACACAGACGGGGAAGAAATGTTAGAAAAAAGTTAGAGTTTCGACACGAAAACGAGAACTTAGTCAGGTATACTCTTGTTGGAACTGCAAAGAAAATTGCATGGAAACCTGCAATAAGAACTTTGAAGGGAGACATAGGGGATGGAGAATGAGTATACGATCGTGATGCGTGATCTGCACAAATCCTATAACGGAAAAGTCGTTGTAGACGGCGTCAATATTCATGTGAAAAGGGGAGAGATCTACGGATTTGTCGGACCAAACGGAGCGGGCAAGAGTACGGTGATGAAGATGCTGATGAATCTGACGCGTCCTGACAGCGGCGAGATCACCGTCTGGGGTGAGAAGATCGGGGATGACAGTTTCGAATGTCTGAAGCGTATCGGTTCCATCATCGAGAGCCCGTATTTCTATGAGAAGATCACAGGGAGGCAGAATCTTAACCTGCACTGCGAATACATGGGATTTCATAATAAGGAGCGGATCGACGAGGTGCTGCGGCTGGTGGGTCTGCAGGAGATCGAAGGCAAGACGGTCTCTCACTATTCCATGGGTATGAAGCAGCGGCTGGCCATCGCACGGGCGATTTTGGCCAGGCCGGAGCTGTTAGTCCTGGACGAGCCGATCAATGCGCTGGATCCGGAAGGGATCAGAGAGATGCGGATGCTTTTTAAGCGGATTAATCGGGAATGCAATACGACGATCCTGATCTCCAGCCATATCCTATCGGAGATCGAACAGATTGCAGATACGATCGGGATCATTCAAAACGGCAGGCTCCTGCAGGAGACGGCTATGTCCGAGATCCATAAGCGCCAGACGGATTATATTGAACTGGCAGTGGAGGATGCGGGTCTGGCCTGCTGCCTTTTGGAGGAGAAGCTGGGAATCAGGGATATCAAGGCAGTCTCAGGGCATGTGGTGGAAATCTATGATCCTGCGGTATCGGTGGGTGAGATTGCGGCCGTGCTTGTGTGGGAAGATATGGTTATCCTGGGGATCGGCAGGAAGCAGAAGTCGTTGGAGGATTATTTCTTCCAGGCGCTTCAGGGAAAGGGGGAAGCATCATGACGATGGAACATTTGATCAGACTGGAACGGAAGAAGGTGCCTTTTGGATATTATATCATGCTCTCGGCGCTGGCAATCCTTCTGGGTATGTTTTTTCTGCTGGTATCGCTTACGGATTCTTCCGATGCCGTGCGTGACTTTGACAATGCTTTCCGCTCGGCGGAAATGATCTTCGCGTTTATCTTTATCGTCTTCTTTGCGGTGTTAAACGGAGCGCTTATCATCAGCGAGTATAATAACAGGACGATCCTGCTGATGTTTACTTATCCCGTTCCCAAAAGGAAGATGATCGCGGCAAAGCTTGTGCTTATCACACTCTTTGTCGCGGCATCTCTGGCAGCCGGATATACGTGCTGTGGTCTGTTCCTGATCGGAATCGATTGGAAATTCGACCTGCTTGCGGATACGTTCTCGGGAGCCGTACTTTGTTACTTTGTCGTAAGGTCGGTGACGACGATCGTGGTATTTTGCTGTCTGGGACTTTGGACCTTCGCTGCGGGAATGTGCAGGAAGTCGGTTACGATGACGATCGTCAGCTCCTTACTCTTTATTTTCCTGCGGCAGCTGGTCATCTCTTCCTGTAAGGAGCCGCGGGAAAGTCCGGGCGTTGTTCTGATCACGGTCGCGATCACGGCGGCAGCATTGTGGTATACGTTCAGGAATAAGATTACGCAGCTGGATTAGTATGATCCGGCTGTGTCTTTCCGGCCATGCTGCTTCCGGTAGGCAGCCGGCGTCATTCCCGTCTCCTTCTTGAAGGCGGCAAAGAAATAATTCTGTGTGACAAATCCTGTCCGGTTGGAGATTTCGTTTACGGTCAGATCCGTTTGGGTGAGAAGAGAAACGGCATGGCTGATCCGCACGTTTTTGATATAATCTTTCAGATATACGCCGGTCAATCCCTTGAAGATCTTGGAGAAGTAGTTGGAGGAATAACCAACGGCCTCCGAGATACCTTCAATGCTCAGATTCGGGTCGCCAAAGTTCTTCTGTATGGATGCCTGGGCCTGTTTCACGATCTCCCAGTAGATGTCATTTTTATTCAGATTACAGTCCTGCAGTGCCTTCAGATACTGGTCGAAAAGCTGCAGGAACCATTCTTTCGTCTCCCGCAGGGTATGGACGGAGTGGAGCAGTTCATCCACGGAGGAAAAATCCATATACAAATACTGATGATCCGTCGTAATGGACCGCATAATATCCGTCATCTGATCGATCAGGTGGATCAACACCCGGATCACGTCCTGGTACCGGTACTGCTCCAGACAGCCTGTCAGCCGGTCATAGCACCGGATAAATGCTTCGCGGTCCCGCTGCCGGATCGTGTCCAGGATTTCCTTTACAGAGTCGTCCGGATAGGCGGGCAGGAGGGATGCGTCACATGTTGTTTCCTTTCCGGAGATGATCCGGCCATACCCCAGTACGAACCGTTCCTTCAGAAGCCGGAGGGCATTCTTGTAGCCTTCATAGATTCTGGCGGCCGGATAGCAGTTTCCTTCGACGATCAGAGTCAGGCTGACATGTGCGGAGAAGGAGACAAATTCCTGCAGTTTCACCAGCCGCTCAACGGGCAGGCGGTATTGGGTCCCGCCGGTCTTTGGCGTGTAGAGAACGACGAACTGATCGTCTCCTTTCGGGATCAGCTCCAGAGTGCACAGATCCGCCAGACAGCTTTCCAGGCCGGCGGACAGGATCTGTGTGAAAGGCAGCTCCCGGTTCGTCCTCTCGTCAGTTTTCGGGTCGATGGCGGCGAGCAGCAGATAGATCTCCGGACCAAAAAGCGGAATGTCATAGGCCTTCCACGCTTTTTCCAGATCCGTTGCTGCGCCGTTCTCCGAGATCAGGGTCCGCAGGAAGGACTTTCTCAGGATTTCCAGATTGCTTGTATTTTCCTGCTTTAGATTCTGTACCTTATCGGATAGGGCTAAGACCACGGAACTGACATAGGCAAATTCGTCATTCTTGCTCTTGATTTCTTCTGTGCTTCCTATCTCCGAAATACCGGCGATCTGATCCAGCTCGGTCATCGTATAGTGGATCGGAGAGTAGAGCTTCCTTGCCAGGAAAAGGGTCAGTCCCAACGAGATCAGGATGTTTCCCGTACTTAACAGAATAAGCAGAGAAGGAGAGTGGAACAGATCTTTTCGGCTTTGGTTTACGGCAAAGCAGTACCAGTCCGCCGTATCCATTTTCCGATAGGTGACCAGGTATTCCCTTCCGTCGATCATCCCGGTAAAAGTACCGTCAGAGGTGCCGGCGGAAGCCCTTTTGATCCAGGAAAAGGGAATATTCTGTCTGGTGTGCTCCAGTCCGCAGGAGGCAGCGACCGAGCCGGATTCATTGACCAGAAATATGGTTTCCGGTGAAAATGTTTCAGCCGGATCATCAAAGATACTGTTCCCGACCTGGAAGGAGTCCAGATTGAAGACGATGCTGTAATAGGTCTGGGTATATTTATTCAGGATGTAATAGACCATGCTTAAATAAACCGGTTTGCCGGAAGTCTTCTCATGCCGTTGGTCACGGTAGGCGAACATGGCCTTATTGCGGGCCTGTGCAGGGAGATCTTTGATCGAGTTGGTCAAAAAGGTCTTTAAGAACAGCTGCATATCGAAAGAAGGATCGCTGCTAAGGTACGTTTCGTTTACATGGTTATAGAGGATGACGGAAGAAATATTGGGATTTAGAAGCCCGATATTTTTCAGTGTGTTCATGACTTCCGGATCCGGCATGTCATCCGTCTCTTTCCGAGTCAGATACTCCGTGACGGCAGGATGGTTTGCGGACAGAAAACCATAAAGGACGTCGATCTGGCTTGTCAGTTCCCGGCAGCTTGTCATGGCATCCTCCAGATAATGGTTGGCAGCCTGCAGGGTTTTCCTGTCGGACTGCGCAATATAGAGGGAAGATATCAGATAAGACAACAGGAAGGACAGCAGGATCAGGACGGAAAAGGCGGCGGTAAAGAGCGCCTGATAGTATTTCTTGCTGATGAATTTCTTCTGAAACATTTTTCTGATCATCTATTTCACCCTCTCTTCTTTTTGTACATATTATACATGCAATATATGGATTTCACCATGTGAATTGTTGGTATTTCTTCTTTTGGAGAGCTTTTTGCTGTTTTTTGTAGTGTGTTTTGCTTATCTTTGGAGTGTAAAGCGGGGATTTGGAGTAGGAAAATGGGAAGACGGGTGATACGATCGAACCATGTTCAGAAAGGAGGCAGAGAGGATTGAGATGGAAAGACTACGACTAAAGGAATGGAAGATCGGTAAGACAAAACGGGAATATACGGCTTCAAAAGAGGAACTGTTGGCAAGCGTGAACCGATACCGGGAAGAGGAACTTCTGGTGACCAGACAGATCGCACAGATCCATGAGATCCTGATCCGGAACGGGGCCGCTTCCGACAAGGTATGGGAAGACGGAGACTCCACTGCGCTTTCCTGGGTGGCGGAGTATGACTGGTTCTACCGGACGGATTTTACGGTGGAACGGAAGGAAGAGCGGTATGTGCTGTCCTGTAAGGGGTTGGACACGGTATGTGATCTGTTCCTGAACGGAACCTGGCTGGGACTTTCCGAGAGCATGTATCTTCCCTTTGAAAAGGATGTCACGGAGCTGCTGCATGTGGACGGCTCAAACAGGCTGGTGCTTTATTTTCACAGCCACGAGAAAATGCTGCGTTATTATCAGGAGACGATGCCGGAAGAATATGTGGGACATGTGCCGGCCCGGGCAATGCTGTTAAAAGCACAAGATTACGGCGCTGATCCGAAAAACTGCCGTGGATACTGGAATATCGGAGTCTTTGACGAGGTCTGTGTGGAAGGTTTTTCTTCCTTGCGGATACAGAAGACCGATATCAATGTAGCGTTGGGACAGCCTTTCTACAGGTATGACAGGGCGGCGGTCACTGCCTGCGTAAGCGGTATTGCCTGCAAAAGTGGTATGATTACGGCGGATTTTCGGGTGTGCGGGGCTGACGGGGAGGCTCCGGTATCCGTGACGGTCAGCGAATTTGCGGAGGCCGGAGCGTTTTGTATTGAGAGCAGGATGATTGTGGAGAATCCCAGGTTATGGTGGCCGCGAAATTATGGGGACCAGACACTTTACAGGCTGCAGGTACGACTTGCCATGGACGGGAAGGACTGTGCGCAAGTGGCAAAGCCTTTCGGGATCCGGGATATCAGGCAGACCGGCAATATGAAGTTTGTCTGTAACGGCGTCCCTGTCCGGCTGTTTGGGGCAGATATCGCGCCGATCTATGGCCCGTCCAACGTTTTTCATGAGCAGACGGCTTTTGCACTGATCGACAGACTCTGGCTGGCGGGGATGAACGCGGTCAGAATATGGGGGCCAAGTAAGCCTTATCCGGACAGATTCTATGACAGATTCGATGAACTGGGCATTCTGGTATGGCAGGATTTCCCGACCGGCGGTTCGGAGCTTCCCTGTGACGCCCATTACCGGAAACTGCTTAGGAAGCAGGCGGAAGAGATGCTGCACCGCCTAAAGCATCATCCGAGTATCTATCTGTGGTGCGGCGGCAATGAGAATATCTATATGAATGAATACGATGAGAGCGACAGCAATCTTGGCTATGATATCCTGACAGACGATTTTCGCCGGCTGTGTATGTCTCTGGATCCTTCCAGGATCTATCATATATCCTGCCCGTACGGCGGCGGATATACGAATGATCCGAAGCAGGGCGATTCCCATGGAAGCAGGGCATACAGGAGATTTCTGCCGGGTGAGCCTTACGGAGCCTTTTACTCGGAAAATATCCGGGTGTATCCACCCCAGTATAAGTCGATGAAGCGTCTGCTTGGTGATAAGATCTGGGACGAAGCCTATCTGGATGTGAAGAGGCCGGGCTGCAGAAAGCCGATGCCGGAGGCCTGGGCAAGACTGCTTGGCAATTTCGGGGAGGAGAAGTTCGGACCGATCCATGAGTATTATGCGGCCGACGGTCCAAAGGAGCTGATCTATAAGTATACGGCGGCGGCCAGTCAGGATATATATCAGATGTATGCCAGGGCCCGCAGGGGGAAGCCGCATTACAAGAGTCAGGAGGACACTTTCTGTCAGGGCTTTATGATCTGGAAGAGTAACGATCCCTGGCCAAATTTCTACTGTGCTCTGGTAGATTATTACGGGGAATGTGCTGCTGCCTTTTGAGACAAAGCGGGTTGCCATCTTAAGGAGAGGTGAAGGAAACTGCATCCGTGCGAAGGCGCAGTACGGCAGCCGGACTGCGGTATGTGATCTTGCGCAGCCGGGAAAGGAGCGGTGAGGATGAGGGAAAAGAGGAAGAGATTTCAGTTTTGTAAGACGCGAAAGGGGGCCGACAATCTGGCAGGCTATCTGTTCCTGCTGCCAAGTCTGGCGGGGTTTTTGGGCTTTATTTTCCTGCCGATGGTATTTTCCCTTTGCTTAAGCTTTACGAAGTGGTCCTTTATCTCGGGCCTTTCCGGCATGGAGTGGAAGGGACTGGGGAACTTCGCCGCTCTGTTCCAGGATATCAAGTTCGTGGCATCATTGAAAAACACGTTCCTGTATACGATCTATACGGTGCCAGTGGCTTTGGTCCTGGGGTTTGCCGTGGCTGTGATCATCCACGACTTTACTTACGGCAAGACGATCCTGAAGATCAGTATCTTCCTGCCCTATATCTCCAGTCTGGTGGCGATCTCCGTGGTATGGAAGGTGATTCTGCATCCGGCGTCGGGGCCGGTGAACCAGCTTTTGTACCGCCTGGGGGTGGAGAACCTGCCGGGATGGTTCGGCAGCAGTAAGTGGGCGCTTCCTGGGATCGCGATCGAGACCATCTGGATCCAGATCGGATACAATGTGGTCCTGTATATGGCGGGATTTACCGGGATAAACAGGGAGCTGTACGATGCGGCATCCATAGACGGCTGTAATGCCTGGCAGAGGATCCGCTATATTACGATTCCCGGCGTAGCGCCGACCACTTTCTTCCTGACGATCATGGCCCTGATCAGTTCTTTCAAGGTATTCGATCAGGTGAGCGTGATCACCCAGGGCGGGCCCGGGGATTCCACGATGGTACTGGCCTATTATATCTACCAGAAGGCCTTTACCTATTACGATATGGGATATGCCAGCGCGATGGCATGGGTGTTGTTTGCCATTATTCTGGTCATTACGCTGATCCAGTGGAAATTTGGCAATGATGATAATGCGGACTAAAGCGCCGGAAAGGAGGAAAAAGAATGGGAAAAAGGAAAACGATCGCGATACGCACCGGTTTTACCGTATTGATCGGTCTGATGGCGCTGACGATGATCCTGCCGATTCTGTGGATGATCTCCACATCCTTTAAGATCGAAGGGGAAGTGTTTGAGTTTCCGATCAGATGGATACCACGGACACTGGATCTGGAGAACTATGCGGAGGCATGGAACGGATCATTTGACTTTCCGCTCTATTATCTGAATACGATTAAGATCTCGGTTCTCTCCACGATCCTGCAGGTCACCGTGTCGGCGATGGCGGCTTATGCGTTTGCCAAGATCAAATTCAGGTTCAGCAATATTATTTTCATGGTCTATCTGAGTACGATGATGATCCCGTCTCAGGTGACGCTGATCCCCTGTTTCATGATCTTCAAGGAAGCGGGGCTGATGGATACCCATCTGGGGCTTATTATTCTGACATCGTTCAGCGTCTACGGGGTATTCTTGTTAAAACAATCCATGGGGGCGATCTCCGGCGAACTGTCGGAAGCGGCGATTATCGACGGGGCCGGGCATTTTCAGATCTTTACAAGGATCATCCTGCCCATGTCCAGACCGTCTCTGGTGACACTTGCCATGTTGAAATTTATCTGGACCTGGAACGATTATATGAATCCGCTGATCTTCCTCAGTACGACGAACAAGTTTACCCTGCAGCTGGGGATGCGCAGTTTCAGTTCCGAATATGGAAACCAGTACGGCCCGACTATGGCGGCCGCCGTTCTTTCCATTATGCCGTTGATGATCTTATTCCTGGTCTGTCAGAAGAACGTGATAGAGGGAATTTCCATCGGCGCGGTAAAAGGGTAGCGTAAGAAGTTAACATAACTAATAATAAAAAGGAGGCTCATTCTATGAGAAAAGGAAAACAGTTGTTATCAATCACTATGGTAGCCCTGCTTGGCGCAGGACTATGTGCCTGCGGCGATCAGGCGGCATCTGAGGCGCCGGCGTCCGATGCGCCTGCTTCCGGGGAGACGGAGGTCCAAACGGAGGCGGCAGGAGAAGCGGCGGCAGAGAAAGAACAGGAGACGATCACCCTGAAATTCTTCAATAACGAACCGACGCTGACGGATAAGCTGGACGAGATCAATGCGGAGTACACCAGGAGAAATCCTCATGTGCAGATCGAGGTGATCGACGTTCCGGGCAACGATTATTACACGAAGGTGGATACCACGATCCTTTCGGGAGAACAGTTGGATATCTGTTTCTTCAACGTTAAGTTCGATTACGCGTCAAGAGCGGCACAGGGGGAATTTTACCCGATGGACGAGTTTATCCAGGCGGAGGGCGCCTCATCCGTGACCGACCTGTACACCATTGACTCTTCCATGGAAGACGGTAAAGTATATGGACTGCCCGGGGATGTGAAGGAGTATCTGGTCTGGATCAACAAGGAGGATCTGGACAAGGCCGGTCTGGAAGTGCCGCCTCTTAACTGGACCTGGGATGATTTCGAAGAATATGCGCAGAAGCTTACCTGGGGAGAAGGGCCGGATAAGCACTATGGGGCTATGCTCTATACGTGGGACCATTACAATGTGCTGACTGCTTACAACAGACTGGATGGCAACCCGTATCTGAATGAGGACGGCACCCTGAATCTGGATGATCCTGCTTTCCGTGAGTCGTTGGAACTTCGTTACCGTCTGGAACAGGAGAAACAATGTGCGATCCCGCTTTCAGAGGTCATGGCTACGAACCTGGATTTTCGGACTGCCTTTTTTAGCGGGAAATGCAGTATGCTCCTGATGGCTACCAATATTATCCCGCAGACTGCGGATCTGGAGAATTATCCGCATACGTTCCAGACGACTTATGCCTCTTTCCCCATGCCCGCAGACGGACGTCCCGGCTATGCCTATGCGGATAACCGGTTCTACAGTATCGGGGCGACCACAGTCAATGCGGAGGAAGCTTATAAATACATCCGTTATTTTACGACGGAGGGAATCCCGATGAAAGGGGTTACGTTCACTGCAGACACGAACAACACGGCCGGGATCAAGGACGTGGTAGAGCTGATGACTGCCACGAATCCGGAGCTGTATGACAAAGAACAGCTTCTGAAGGTGCTGACAAACCCTGATCTGAAGAACAACTTCTGGGGATATGTGCCAAGTTATACGGGAGAGATCGTAAATCTCTACAGAGCGCAGGCGGAAAAGGCGGTTATGGGTGAGATCTCGTTTGACGAGGCGCTTGAGACCGCTGAGACACAGTGCCAGCAGGTGATCGATAATAATCAGTAGCGATGGAAAAGAGAAAATTTGGCAAGACCGGCTGTGAGATCACGGCGCTTGGATTCGGCGGAATGGAACTGCAATATCTGGATGAGACGAGCGCTGTCCGCCTGCTGAATGAGGCGTTAGATAGGGGGATCAACTATGTGGACACCTCGCCGGGCTGGCCACAAAATGCGGCGACAATATGACCGGCAGGGGCCCGAAGTATTCTTTCGATAAAGAGACGATCCTGCGTAACATTGACGAAAGCCTGCGGCTGATGAAGACGGATCATGTGGATGTGCTGCAGCTGCACGGCGTTATTCCGGCTGATTTCCCGGAGGGAAAATGGGAAGAGACAATGGAGGTCATGGATCAGATACGTCGTCAGGGGAAGGCGCTGCACCTGGGACTTACGGTCTGTAACAAAGCCCCCGGCATGTATGGGTTTCCTGCGGGATATGGCTATCATTCCATCCTGCCCTTTGCCGCGGATCCCAGAATAGAAGTGATCTAGCTAGTCTACGGCGGTCTGACAAGGCTGAGTGAGAATGTGATCAAAGAAGCCAGTGACCGCTATGGCACAGGGATTGTGGCCAGAGGCATTCTCAAGCACTATGACAGTTCCTATCCGGCAAGGCTTGCCTGCGCGAAGCTGACGGATCTGTGTGAGGAAGGAGAAAGCGAGAATGACTTTCTGATCCGCTTTGCACTCAGCCATCCCGGCCTGACATGTGTGCTCGCCGGTACGAAGAACATCGATCATTTGAGGAGAAATGTTCTGATTGCCGGTAAGGGAAGACTGCCGGCGGAGGTCTATGAGGAGGCGAAGAGGCGGCTTACTTTCGCCGGTGCGGTTCCCGGACCGGTGGAGATGGCCTGGCAGGACGCCATAAGATAAAACTTCCATGAGACAAGAGTAACTATATGACAGGGGCATCGTCCTGGATGATGCTCCTGTTATATTTTTGCACAGTATGATGTGGGAATCTGGACTTTTCGGGCAAAAAGGAATATGATGAGATTAAGATTTTCAATAAGGGGATGGAACTGGTGGAAAAGAAGCACAGGTATGTCTATTTGCTGTTGATCATTACTGCTCTGATCATTATTTTTTTGGTCACATTTGGTTATGTCAGGCAGCTGAACAGAACGATCCTGGACAATATCATCAACTCGATCAGTGAGATTGCAGCGCATGACAAGTCCACGATCGAGACTTACATTGAGATCTGCTGGGAAGACCTGGCAGAGATTAAAGAGCGTTTCGAAAGCTATGGCTGTGAGACGGTGGCGGATATCGAGAGCAGGATGGATCTGGAATGCGCGGCTAGCAGCTTTACCCATATCTGTCTGCTGGCGGAGGACGGCGCGCTCTATACGGATCAGTGCGGAACGGATGCCTTTGGCAGTGTGGACGGCAGGGAGGATCTGATGCCCTATTTTGCCAACGGAGAGAAGCGGGTCGTGGCCAGATTCGATGAACAGGCGCAGGGGGACGGGACGGTGCAGGAACGGATCCTCTACGGCGTCAGGCTGGAGGATTATGAAGTGGAAGGGAAGCGGATGCTCGCCATGATCGGCGTCAGCGATATTTCTTCCATTCAGGATAAGATGGTCATCGACAGCTATAAGAAGGACGGACACAGCAGGGGACACAGTGCGCTCATCGATATGGAGGGCAATTACATCGTAGATATCAGCAAGGAAGGCTACCGGAATAAGTACAGCAACCTGTTCGATCATCTGGCGGAGGCCGTATCCTCGGAACTGACCAACGAGCAGGTGGCGGACAGGCTGAGAAACCGGGAAACGTTCGCCTTCTATCATTCCCATGCGGGGGAGGAGCATCAGGAGCTGTTCTATTTCATTCCTTTCGATAAGGAGATGAACCTGTACTTTATCATGTCTCTGAGCGAGTCGGTGTTTACGGAGCAGAGCAAGAGACTTGTCACCATGAGTATGGTGATGCTGGTGCTGAGCATGATGACGGTGGTGATCATGCTGCTGATCGTCATGAAATTTCAGAAAAAGACGTTGATCGCGGCGGAACGGGCCAGATCACAGCGGGAGTTTCTCTCTAATATGAGCCATGAGATCCGCACGCCCTTAAACGGCCTTATCGGCATGAACCATCTGATCATGGCGCATATCGATCATGAGGAACAGAAGGGACAGATCAAGGAGTGGCTGCGCAAGTCCCAGAGTACGGCCCATTATCTGCTGTCTTTGGTGAATGACGTGCTGGATATGTCCAAGCTGCAGGCGGGCAAGGTGGATATCATCAAGGAACCGATGCTGGTGTCTGCGATGATCGACGAGATTACGGCCATGCAGACGGATAACATAGAGAGCCGGGGCGTGGAATTTATTGTGGAAAAGGAGATCACGGCGCCCTGTATCGAGGGGGACGTGACGAGGACGAAGCAGATCCTGATGAACATCGTCGGTAATGCGGCCAAATTCACGCCGAAAGGGAAATGGATCAGGCTGTCGGTCACCCAGAAGCAGACGGATGAGACGCATGTGCTCACCACCTATCGCTGTGAGGACAGGGGAATCGGGATATCCAAAGAGTATATCGGGCAGATTTTCGACTCGTTCAGCCAGGAGAGACACCGGCACACGGAAGGGATCAAGGGCACGGGACTTGGCATGGCCATCAGTAAGCTGCTGGCAAACGCCATGGGCGGCGATATTACCGTGGAGAGTGAGCTTAATGTGGGGAGCACGTTCACGGTCACGATCCCCTCTGCGATTGTGCAGGAGATACCGGCGTATCTGCTGGAGAATACGGAGGAATTACGGGAAGAAGCCGTCTGGCGGGAGGCAGCTGCGGGAGGCAGCGTGGAGCGGCCGGTAAAGATCATGGTGGTCGAGGACGTGGAGCTGAACGCCGAGGTATTGCTGGAGATCCTGGCCATGGAAGGATTCGAGACGGCACATGCCGTAAACGGAGAGGAGGCGGTCAGGCTGTTCCGGGAATCGGAACCTGGCGAGTTTGGCATCATTCTGATGGACATGCAGATGCCGGTGATGGATGGCGCCACGGCGGCAGCCAGGATCAGGCAGCTTGAACGTGCCGATGCGGCGTCGGTTCTGATCTATGCCTGCACTGCCAATACGTTCCAGGAGGACAGGGAGCTGGCGATGCGAAGCGGCATGGATGATTTCCTGACTAAACCGATCGATGTCGATGTTCTTTTGAAAAAAATTGGGAAGGCTGTAAGATAAGGCGGCCTTCCTTTTTTTTGCAATAAAGTTTCCTGCTGGTTGATTTTGTAAACAAAAATAAAATACAGGTCGCTTGCATGTTGATTTCGTCAACCTGTATAATACAGACAGAAAACGAAGTACGCAGAAATCGTGTGTTTGCGCGTCTGCTATTATAAGGTGCTAAAGGAAAGATTCTCATGAAAAGGGTGAAGGAGTCCACATGAAGGAGATTCATATCGCAACGGTCATTCACAGGAAACGAAAGGCGCTGCGGCTGACGCAGGATGATATCGCGGCCTATATCGGGGTATCCAAGGCCTCCGTATCGAAGTGGGAGACGGGGCAGAGCTACCCGGACATCACTTTTCTGCCGCGGCTGGCAACGCTCTTTCATATCAGCATCGATGAACTGATGGGGTATCAGCCGCAGATGACAAAGGAGGAGATCCGGAGGGTGTACTGCCGGCTTTCGGAAGGATTCGCGCTGCGGCCTTTCGAGGAAGTAATAGAACAGTGCAGGGAAGTGATCCGGGCATATTATTCCTGCTTTCCGCTGCTATTCCAGATGGGGAGTCTGCTGGTCAATCACAGTATGCTGGCGGGGGACGAGGGAAAGTCGCAGGAAATCCTGCGGGAGGCGCGGGAGATCTTTGCCCGTGTCCGGTCCGAGAGCGGTGATGTCGAACTGGCAAAAGAGGCCAGGAATATGGAGGCGGTATGTCTGTTGTCGCTGGGCCGTCCGGATGAGGCGGCGGAGATGATCGAAGGGGCGGATCTTTTGCTGATACCGCAGGAGACGCTGCTTTCTCTGGCATACAGAATGTCGGGGAGAACAGAAGAAGCGAAGGCGGTATGTCAGATCGGGATCTACCAGTATCTGTCCGCGCTGCTGAATCTGATGATTCACTATCAGGAGCTGTGTACGGCAGACAGGCAGGTGTTCGATGAGACGCACAGACGGATCGCGGCGCTGACAGAGACATTTCAGGTGGCAAAGCTGCATCCGGCGCTTCTGTTTCCTTATTATCTGTCTGCGGCGCAGGGGTATATGGGGCTTGGCGATACCGGGAGAGCCTGCTTTTATCTGGAGCAGTATACGGATCTGGTCGTCGGGGTTGACTGGCCGCTTAAGCTGCACGGCGACGCTTATTTTGACAGGCTGGATGACTGGTTGGACAACAGGATGATCCTGGGAGAGAATATGCCAAGGGACGGGAAACTGATACGCAGGAGCATGGTGGAGGCAGTGGACAAGAATCCGGCGTTTGCGCCCCTTCACGGGGAGCCGGCTTATCAAAGGATCGTCGAGAGGCTGAAAAGAGAGTGATGCATGGCCGGGAAGGATGACCACTTGGGCGGCGTGCATGGGAAAGAAGCAGGAGGAATCGGAATGAATGCAGTGGTGATGAATCATTTGTCAAAGATCTATGCCGGCGGGAAGACGGCTGTGGCGGATATGGATCTTAGTCTGGAGCAGGGTGAGGTATTCGGCTTTCTGGGGCCGAACGGCGCGGGTAAGACGACTACCGTCAAGGTGTTAAACGGGATGCTGCAGCCTTCCACGGGAGAGTGTCTGGTGTTCGGCGAGGATCCGTCCAGAAATCCGGAGAAAGTGCATGCCCTTTCCGGGGTGATGACGGAACACGCCCAGATGTACAATCATCTGACGGGATTGCAGAATCTTGTGTTTTACGGCGCCATGTTCGGCATCGGGGAGGAGGAGAGCAGGAAACGGGCCGGTGAACTGCTGCGTCAGCTGTTCCTTGCGGATGCGGCAGGCCAGAAGCTGTCAGCTTACTCTACGGGTATGCGACAGCGTCTCTCCATCGCCCGGGCGCTTATGCACCGGCCGAAGATCCTGTTTCTGGATGAGCCTACGTCGGGACTGGATCCCGAGAGTGCGCAGAATGTCAACCAGATGATCCTTACGTTGGCGAAGGAGCAGGGGATGACGATCTTTCTGTGTACGCATCAGCTGCGCTATGCCCAGGAAATCTGTACTCGGTACGGGCTGATCGACGAGGGCCGGCTGCTGACTGTGGGAACGCTGGAAGAGCTGCGGGACGGGATCAGTTCCGGTATGCGGGTGCGGATCCGGGCGGATCGTCTGCCGGATTCGCTGGTGGACGTCTTAAAGAAGCAGGAGGCCGGCGGCAGATGCGGCAATCGGGATAAAGCGGCAGGTAAGACGGCCGGGATGGCTGCCGAAGACAATAAGGAGAAGGGGATCCGGGATCTGACGTTCGAGGTTAAGACGGAGGAGGAGATCCCGTGCATTGTCGGACAGATCGTGGAAAACGGAGGGAAGGTCTATCACGTGTCGGCGAGCCGGCCTTCCCTGGAGGATATTTATTTTGCGCTGACTGCGGAGCGAAGAGTACAGTAAGGGTGCCAGAATATTTGTATCACGGAGGAATGGAGGATGGAATCAATGAAGAGAAACAGAGCGATCAGCGCGATCGTGAAAAAAGATATGCGGGAGGTTACCGTGAACAGGCAGTTATTGCTGACGATCGTGGTCGTGCCCCTGGTGCTGACACTGGTGGTGCCGTCTGTCTTCCTGCTGTCGGTTCATTTTGCGCCGCAGGAGATGGGAGAACTGCAGGAGCTGATGGGAATGCTGCCGGAGGAAATGCAGCGCATGGGAGCAGAGGAGCTTATGGTCAATTTGCTGTTTGATAACATACTGCCCCTGTTTTTCCTGATCATTCCGATTATGGCGGCTTCCGTGATGGCGGCCAGTTCCTTTGTCGGGGAGAAGGAGCAAAGTACGCTGGAGACGTTATTGTACTGTCCGTTGAACGTAAGACAGCTGTTCCATGCGAAGGTGCTGGCTTCTTTTCTGTTCAGTATGCTGGTGTCCTGGAGTTCTTTTCTGGTGATGATGCTTGTACTTGGTCTGGAAAGCCATGTGCTGACCGGGAGGATGATCATTCCGGGGATCAGTTGGATCCTGGTGCTGGCGTTCCTGTCCCCGGCCGTCTCCCTAATCGCCATCATACTGATCGTACGCGGTTCGGCGAAGGCGCAGAGTGTGATGGAGGCCCAGCAGAAGGCGGCGTTTCTCGTACTGCCGGTGGTGTTTCTGATCGCCGGACAGTTCCTCGGCGCGGTGCTGATAAACGCCTGGATCCTGGCCGGGCTGTCGATGATTCTTGGCTTGTTGGCGTGGGTTCTTCTAAAGACGTCGCTTGGCAGAGTCAGCGGGGAGATGCTGTTGGGGAATGCTTTATGATTGCTTTTTCCCGGGAAAGATGATACGCTTAAAAAAACACTTTAATAAAGATGCGGAGCGCCGGGATGGATAGAAAAAAGATAACGAACAGGGAAGTAAAGAAGAAGAACAGAAACAGAGTTTTCCGCTATATCTGTAAGAACAAAACGGTATCAAATCCGGATATCTCTTATCATCTGAAGATCAGCCTGCCGACGGCAACGCAGATCACAAAAGAGCTGATCGAGGAGGGACTGGTAGAGGAGAAAGGGGAACTGGAGTCAACCGGAGGACGAAGGGCGAAAGCCTTGTCGGCAGTCGTGAATGCCAGACTGGCGGTGGGACTGGATATCACCAAGAATCATATTACGCTTGCGCTTACCAATATCGTGGGAGAAATCCTGAAATATGAGCGCATCGGTCAGCCATATGCTTCGGGAGAAGAGTATTACCGGAAGATCAACGGGAGAATGGAGCTATTCCTGGAGGAGAGCGGCGCCGACCGGGATAAGATCTTGGGCGTGGGGATCTCTTTTCCCGGAATTGTAGATTTGGATAAAGAACTGATTACGTATTCTCATGTACTGGGTGAGGAGATGATACCGTTTGCCTCGGTAGGCGGTTTCTTTTCCTACCCCTGTTTTTTTCTGAATGATGCGAATGCAGGAGCCTATGCGGAGGGAATCCAGAATGAGAATGCAGAGCGTTTCTTCTATCTGTCTTTGAGCAATACGGTCGGCGGAGCGGTCTTTTCCAATAACGAACTGACGCAGGGCAGGAATTTCCGCTGCGGCGAAGTCGGTCATATGACGGTAGTGATCGACGGAGAGAGATGCTATTGCGGAAAAAGAGGATGCCTGGACGTTTATTGTGCCGCGTGGCGCCTGGCCGAGGCGGCGGGAGGAAAGTTGGAACGGTTTTTCGATCTGCTTGACCAGGGGGATGCGGAAGCGGTAAAGCTATGGGATTCTTATACGGATTATCTGGCCGTGGCCGTCAACAATATCCATATGGTCCTGGACTGCGATATTGTTTTGGGAGGTTATGTGGGAAGCTGCATTGGCACGCATCTTCAGGGACTGTGGGATAAGGTGGCCGGGAGAAATACCTTTGGGGAGAAGGATCCCTATGTGAAAGCCTGTGATTATAAGGTGGCAGCGGCTGCATTAGGGGCGGCGCTGAAGGTGATCGAGACGTTTGTCAGCCAAATCTAAAGAATGGTATATTTCCACAAAATGAAAGTGTTCATGTTGGCTAATATCACGGAAATACCGGATTTAGGAAAATAAGATTGACAGGAGCTGCGAGTCAGTATATTATAAAAATTAGAAACATAATAAAACTATTTAATAAAGTAGGTATGGAAGCAAAGAGAGAACATGGGAAAGACCAAGAGTAAAGGAGAGAATGTTATGAAGGGAACCATGAAAACTGCGGTAATGCATGATATCGGCAAGATCAGCATTGAGGAGCGGGAGATTCCGCAGGTGAAGGACGACGAGGTACTGGTCAAATTAGAGTATGTGGGCATCTGCGGCAGTGACCTGCATTATTATGAGTCGGGCGCGATCGGCGACTTTATCGTGAAGCCGCCCTTTGTGCTGGGACATGAGCCGGGCGGCACGGTAGTGGAAGTGGGTAAGGATGTGAAGCATCTGAAGGTGGGCGACAGGGTGGCGCTTGAGCCCGGTAAGACCTGCGGTCACTGTGAATTTTGTAAGACAGGGCGTTATAACCTGTGCCCGGATGTGATCTTCTTCGCGACACCGCCGGTGGACGGCGTTTTCCAGGAATATGTAGCGCATGAGGCGGATCTGTGCTTTAAGCTGCCGGACAATGTGAGCACGATGGAGGGTGCGCTGATCGAGCCGCTGGCAGTGGGATTCCACGCAGCCATGCAGGGCGGCGCAAGAGCAGGACAGACGGCGGTCGTTATGGGGTCGGGCTGTATCGGTCTGGTGACGATGATGGCGCTGAAGGCGATGGGCGTATCCAAGGTATATGTGGTGGATGTTCTGGAGAAGCGTCTGCAGAAGGCACTGGAACTGGGCGCCGACGGCGTGATCAACGGCAGCAGTACGGATGCGGTGGAAGAAGTGATGAAACTGACGGAGGGCAGAGGCTGTGATCTGGCGATCGAGACGGCGGGAACGCAGATCACCACCGTGCAGACCATGCATATGACCAAGAAGGGCGCGACGATCGTGCTGGTCGGCTACAGTAAGAGCGGTGAGATGACATTGCCGATGAGTCTGGCGCTTGACAAGGAACTGACCTTCAAGACGATTTTCCGGTATCGTCATATCTATCCGATGGCGATCGAGGCGGTGGCAGCAGGCAGGGTAAATCTGAAAGGCATCGTGACGGATATCTTTGATCTGGACGAGGCACAGAAGGCTATGGACTACAGTGTGAATAACAAGGCGGATGTTGTGAAAGCAGTGATCCGGATTTCGTAGATTAAATTGCTTCCCTTTTAAATTTTTATAAATACTGCAAAACAGAACTGCAGCGGCCCGAAGATCAGGTTGCTGCAGTTCTGTTTATTATATCTTATAGGAAAGCGTTTCCGTTGTCTGGATCAGTTCTCATAACGGTTGGACTTCCACACGATATCCACCAGATGGGCGATGCACAGCTTCAGCTGCTCTATGGGCAGGCTGCCGTCCGCAAGCGCTGCGCGGATATTCTCATGGTCGCCGGGGATACCGGGCATGACCAGATCGTTTCCGGCACGCATACAGCCGGAGGCCGTGCAGTCCGGACCGTTGTGGGTCGTGGTCCAGTCGGTCATGAACACGCCCTTAAAGCCCCACTCGTCGCGGGCAGCCTTGGTGCACAAGTCATAGTTGTTGGCCGCATGGATGCCGTTTATAAGATTGTAGCTTGTCATGATGGACATGGGCTGGCTTTCTTTGACGGCGATCTCGAAGCCTTTCAGGTAGATCTCGCGCAGAGTACGCTCGGAGATGACGGAGTCAGAGCCCATACGGTTGTCTTCCTGGTTATTGCAGGCAAAGTGCTTGATGGTAGTGCCGCATCCGTATACGGACTGTACGCCGTCGGTCATGGCAGCGGCCATCTTACCGGAGAGCAGCGGATCCTCGGAATAGTACTCGAAGTTACGCCCGCACAGAGGATTGCGGTGGATATTCATACCCGGTGCAAGCCAGAGTGTTACGTAGAACTCGTTCATCTCTTCCGCAACGGCCTTGCCGACGGTCTGCATCACTTCTTTGTCCCAGGTCTGGGCAAGCAGTGTGCCGATGGGGAAGGCGGTGCAGAACTGATAGTAGAACTCGGCGTCGCCGAACTCCACTTTCCTGGTAAGGAAACCGTGCTCGATGCTCATCTCGAAGGGAACCGGTTTGATCTCACCGTTTACGACCGGGTACTTCTGGAGCAGACGAAGGCCCGCCGGGCCGTCCGCCAGAACGATGGGCGCCAGATTCTTATCTTCCAGGGCGCAGCTGCTTGTCTGGGCAGCGGAGCCGGGAACGGATATGCCGGCGGAACCGAGAGCGCTTTCCTTCTGCTCGTCGCTGGCATTCTGACTCTTGCCGGGATCGCCGGTGGCTAACAGTACCAACTGATCCGTGCTCAGGGAATCTACAAATTCCCGCACTTCGGGCGCGATGTTGTCCTGTTCCCTGCCGTAGACAACGGCGGCTGTCGTAAGCGCGGATGCGTCTACGGTGAGGGCAGGCACCTGACCGGCGTCTGCAAGCCATTCTTTTCTGAGGGCTGCCACAGCTTCTGCGGGTGCAGACAGCTCACGCAGCTCCTCCTGCAGCGGGCAGATATTTTCTGTCCTGACTAACAGGGCGTCTTCCGTCAGATTCACGATACCGCACAGGGAGGCGTTCCCGATGCTGTTCCCGGTGAAAAGACCGTATGCGCCCTTCTCCAGTACCCAGCCGGGGGTCTTTTCGCAGTAGGAAGCAAGGGTATAGAGGGGAATCTCGACAGACAGCTCCTGGGACTGGCCCGGTGCGAGCAGGTTCGTCTTGGCAAAACCTGCCAGACGGCGGTATTCCTTCTCCATCTTATCCTGCGGGCAGGAAACGTAGACCTGCACGACCTCCTTGCCGCTGTAGGTGCTGCCGGTGTTTCGTACGTTGACGGTGACCGTTACGGTATCGGCTGCGGACAGGACGATCTTATCCGTGGTGATGGCAAAGTCCGTGTAGGACAGGCCGTAACCGAAAGGATAGCGCACCGGCACCCGGAAGGTGTCGAAGTAGCGGTAACCGACGTAGATGCCTTCCTCATATTTCTCGGTATTCACGTTGCCGTTGTTGTGAGAGAAGGTTGCGGCGTTCGGGTAATCTTCATATTTGTAAGCCCAGGTATCGGTCAGCTTGCCGCTGGGGGTCACGTCGCCGGTAAAGACAGAGGCAACGGCGTTTCCGGTCTCCATGCCGGCTTGTGAGACTAACAGTACGCCGGAGATATTCTCGTAAGTATCCAGGAAGGACAGGTCGATAATGCCGCCGGAGTTGATCAGCAGGATCACGTCTTTGTACATGCCGCAGATATTTTTTAGGATTTCGGCTTCCTTTTCATTTAAGTAGTAGTCGCTCTCCTTGGCGAAGCGGTCGGCGCCTTCGCCTGCGATACGGCTGATCACGTATACGGCTGTGTCGGCGTCTGTCTTTTCCGGAAGATCGCCTGCCGGCATGGCATACTGTGTGGAGGCGTAGGCATGGAACAGGGCTACGGAATCGCCGCCCGCCTTATCAAAATGATCCCAGATCTTCTGCCGCCACTCGATGCGGGAATGCTCGTACTGTCTGCGGAAGCTCTCGATCCATGCTTCGGTGGTGATCTCATAACCGGCTGCCTTTAAGCCGTCGTAGATGCTGACTACGTCACGTTCGTTGACGTCGCCGGATCCGGTGCCGCCCTTGATGGGATTGGAGGAGCCTGCGCCGTAGAGGGCTAACCGGGAGCCTTTGGCCACAGGCAGGATGCCGTGCTCGTTTTTCAGAAGGACGAAGCCTTCCTCGGCTGCCACTCTGGCTGCTTTGCGGTGAGCGGCCTCATAGGGCGCCACGTCCGGGGTCGGTCTGCCGGGCAGACTGGTTGCTTTCAGTTTCTTGTTCATGTCTTGTACCATTCCTTTCCGTGTGAGTTTGTTCTGAGAAAATGGTATGACAAAACAGAAAATAGTGATATTAATTTTCCGGGAAAAATGGTAATATACTTATATGGGATTTTTACGGACGGAAGTGATCGGAAGTGATCCGTTTTCAGGGGGCATTTTGGCCGGAGGCATGGAGGCAGGTATGCGGAGGAAAGTAAAGGAACAGGTTTCCTACATGGAATTTGTGAACCAGGAGAACGATTTTCGGCACAGCGACTATGAGGAAGAGATACGGGTGTACCGGTATGTGCGGGAGGGGGATCCGCGGGCGCTGGAGGAATCCCGCAGGAAGTTTACGGCCGGAAGGCAGGGACATCTCTCGGATGATCCGCTGACGAATATGAAGTATCTGTTCGTGGCATCCATGACGCTGATCATCCGTTTTGCCATCACTGGCGGCATGAACAGCGAGACGGCCTATACCTCCAGCGATTATTATATCCAGCAGATGGACAAATGTAAGACCATAGCGGAAGTGAGAAGTCTTCATCAGGAAGCGGTAGAGTACTTTACCAACTATATGGCGGAACTGAAGAAGGAGAAGATCTATTCGAAGACGGTGATGCAGTGTATGAATTATATCTCCCGTCATCTGAACCGGCCGATCTGTGTGGCGGAGATTGCCAGGCAGGTGCACAGGAACCCGGATTATTTGTCGGTATTGTTCAAGAAGGAGACGGGGAGAACGATCTCGGCTTATATTATGGAGAGCAAGCTGCGGGCCGCAGAGAATATGCTGCTCGATTCGGACTGTTCCTGTGCGGAGGTGAGTGCGGCTTTTGCCTTCTCTTCCCAGAGTTATTTTACGAAGATGTTCAGAAAGTATGCCGGGGAGACGCCGAAGAAGTTCCGGGAGAAGTATCTATATGGCGGTTTGTAGGATTAGGAACGAATGCAAAACACAGGTTGCCTAACCATAAGTTTACGGCTATAATGAAAACATAAATTTCAGTCTGATGCGGAATGATCGCAGCTATGAAGCCGAAGGCTGAATAGTTACGAATGATCAGGAAAGAGAGGAACAAGGGGAAAGCATGAAGAAGAACAAAAGAGACAGAAGTGAAAAGACCAGAGCGGTATTATGGATGGCGCTGACAGCGGCGGTCATGACAGTGTGCGCAGCGCTTATCTGTCCGCAGAATACACTGGATGCACAGGCGGCAGGCCGTCCGGTGACGATCCGCTCCTGCACGATCGCGGGGGGAGAGGTAGTCTGTCAGCTTAGCGCCGACAGCGTACCGTCCAGTGATGACGGCAGTTTCTATATTTTTGCGGACGAGGTCTGGCAGGACGGTACAGCCGGCAAGGTTGTGGCTTCTGCAGGGGCGGGCGCTTCGGTGACGGTCAGTTTTCCCCTGCAGTATAATACGGCGCAGTCCAATCTGAGCCGCAAATTCCTGGTGGCAGTGAAGCGGGGCGGCCAGATGGTCCAGGTGAGTGATGAACATTATATTACCAATCCGGAAGCCGTTGCGGCGTATACTTCGCCGCGCAGGGACACCGGGATCAAAGGGATCCTTCCGGATCTTACGAAAGCTTCCAAAGAAGAGCTGCAGACGCTTGGGATCCATCAGATCGTCTATAATCTGTATGTGGACGATATCTGTTCCGGGGCCTCCGTTCCGGGCGCGATTCCTTTCACCTATAATGGACAGACATGGTACTTTGACGGCGATGTTGTCAGTAAGACAGATTCGATGCTGCGCAGTTTCAACAGCTATGGGCTACAGGTTACGCTAGTACTCCTCAACAGCGGTAAGGGCGCCTATTCCCAGGATCTGATCCATCCGACGGCCCGGGGTGGAGATTGTCCGGGGTATGCGCTGAATGTGGCGGATGCAGCCGGAACGGATCACCTTAAGGCCATCGGCGCTTTTCTGGGCCAGCGGTATTCCGGCAGTCTGGGCAACGGGCAGGTAGATAACTGGATCCTGGGCAATGAAGTGAATGCCAGAACCTCCTGGTGGTACAGCAGTTCTACTTCACTGGACTATAATGTGAATATCTATGTGAAGGCTTTCCGTATTCTTTATAATGAACTGAAGGGCGCCAACGCCAATGTGCGCGTGTATAATTCCATAGACCAGGAGTGGAACAGGAAGTCTAATCCCGGCAGTTTCCTGGCCAGAGAGTATCTGGACCAGTTCAATTACTATATCACCAGAGAGGGCAATATTGACTGGGGGCTTTCCTATCATCCCTACAATTCGCCCCTGTATGATCCCTATGCCTGGAACGGGCCTGCGGTCTGGGTCAAAGAGGGATTGTCCACGCCTTATATTACGATGCAGAATATTGATATCCTGATCGATTATATGCACAGGCCGCAGTTTTTGAATCCGGCCGGACAGGTGAGAAGCATTTCCCTGGCGGAGATCGGGTATACGTCCAGTTTCGGGGATGCGGCGCAGGAGGCGTCCATCGCCTACGGATATCTGAAAGCGGCATCCCTGCCGGATGTGGATGCGTTCATGCTGTTTCGACAGACCGATGACGCGCATGAAATGGAGAGCCACCTTGCGCTTGGTCTGTATGACCTGAACGGAAACCGAAAGCCTGCCTATGAGATCTACAAGAATCTGGGAACGGCCAATGAGGCGGCGGCGAAAGCGAGGGCTTCGGAGATCATCGGTATGGACATTGATCAGATGATCAGCCAGCATATCGTATGGACGAGAAGCGGCGACGGCGTAGTGAATTGAGTACCTGCGGAATCACTTTGTACAGGGGATCTACGGCTTATTAGTGCGAAAGGATTTGTAACGGGTAGCCATAGTTCTTCATACTCTATAACATATCAACTGAATGTACGGCATTAGCGTATATTTTGATCATGGAAAAGGAGAATGAAGGTCTATGGCTATCGGTTATTTAACGATGCAGGCGCGGACCGCTCATGATGCGCTGCCATTGCAGGGAGTACGGGTTAGTGTACTGGATGATGAGGAGAACCGGGTTTATGAACTGATGACGGACGAGAACGGGGAGACGAGAAGGGTTGCGCTTGAGACGGTGGACAAGAGATTTTCTCTGAATCCGGATTTTACGGGAACACCCTTTGTGAGCTACAATGTGCTGGCGCAGGCGGAAGGGTTTGATTCTCTGTTTGTGTCTGATATTCCGGTATATGACGGACAGGAGGCGGTTCTTCCCCTTGTGCTTGTGCCGATGCAGGGAGAGCAGAGGAGCCAGGTTCAGAACGAGATCGCGGTTGGAGCTCCCGCAGTCAGTATGCCGGGGGACTGGGATCAGGAGGGCAGTACCGGGGAGGAGGAGGCTTATGTACTGAGACAGGTTGCCATTCCCAATCCGATCACGGTGCACCTGGGAACGCCGGCGTCGTCGGCCTCCAATGTGCAGGTATCCTTTCCCGATTATGTGAAGAATGTTGCTAGCAGCGAGATCTATCCTACCTGGCCGGATGCGGCGCTGCGGGCGAATATTTATGCGATCATCACATTTGCCTTAAACAGGATCTATACGGAATGGTACCGCAGCAAAGGTTACAATTTTGATATTACGAACAGTACGGCTTACGATCAGGCTTTTGTGTATGGACGGCCGATCTATGGTTCCATCAGCAGGATCGTGGATGAGATCTTTAACGAATATGTCCGCAGAAGAGGGCAGAACGCGCCGTATTTTACATCGTTCTGCAATGGCACCACCGCTACCTGCCAGGGATTGTCCCAGTGGGGGACGGTCTCGCTCGCGAATCAGGGACGGACGCCCCTTTCTATACTGCGGGCATATTATCCGAATGATATCGAGATCGCCGAGACGAATATTATGACCAATATGCTGGTATCTTATCCGGGGAATCCTCTGCGGGCCGGCAGCAGAGGGCTTGACGTGCAGACGATCCAGACTTATCTGAACCGTATCCGGCAGAATTATCCGGCGATCCCGGCAATCACCGATGAGCCGGGCGTTTTCGGGGAGAGTACCCGGGCTGCGGTCACCAGATTCCAGAGCATTTTTAACCTGGCGGCGGACGGGATCGTGGGAAAGTCCACCTGGTATAAGATATCCAGCCTGTATACGGCAGTTGCCAGACTGGCAGAGTTAGACAGCGAGGGAAATACCCTGGGCATCGGAACGGTTCCTCCTTCTTCCGTACTCAGACAGGGATCTGCGGGACAGGATGTTATTACGCTTCAGTTTCTGTTGGACGTTATCTCGGAATATTATCCGGAGATTCCGGGACCGGCGCAGGACGGTATCTTCGGAAACGGCACCAGGCAGGCCGTGACGGCCTTTCAGCAGAGAATGGGACTGGCAGCGGACGGGATCGTGGGTGCTGCCACCTGGGAGGCGCTGTATGAGACCTATCAGGGAATCGTGCAGAACGTTCCGCAGCCGGGACCGGCGCCTTCTCCCGGGAATACGCTGAATTATACGGTGCGCGCCGGCGATACTCTGTGGCTGCTCGCCAACCGCTATGGCACGACAGTGGATGAGATCAAGAGACTGAACGGACTGACCGGCGATATGCTGCAGATCGGGCAAGTGCTGCGGATCCCGGTGTCGCAGTCGCAGCAGTATATAACGTACACGGTGCGGCCCGGCGATACCCTGTGGCTTCTTGCCAACCGTTATGGTACGACAGTGGATGCCATCAGGAAACTGAACGGTTTATCGAACAGCAACCTGAGCATCGGACAGATCCTGAAGATTCCGGTATAACTTTTGTATAATAGGAGCATGAGTATCCGGTCATCCGGGAAATTGACCAGGGATGGCCGGAAAAATCTTGACAAATATTTAAATAAGTGTTTAAATGTTCATATAATAAAAAGAAGAGCAGTTTCACCTGTTTTTGAAGAAAGAAATGCTAAAGAGCAGGGTAGACTGTATGACAGGGAGGCACCTTATGACAAAAAAGCAAAAAAAAGTATTGATCCGTATCATCATAGCGGCAGTTTTAACCGTGGTCCTGAGTCTGGTCGAAATCGGGATCCCTTATGTGAAACCGGCGCTTTTCATGATCCCGTATCTGATCATCGGCTATGATATTCTGAAGAAGGCGGTTCTGGGTATCGTACACGGGGAAGTATTCGATGAAAATTTCCTGATGGCGGCGGCTACGGTAGGAGCGATCGCGCTTGGAGAGTACGTGGAAGGGACGGCGGTTATGCTCTTCTATCAGATCGGAGAATTGTTCCAGAGTTATGCCGTGGGGAAAAGCCGCAGGAACATTACGGCGCTTATGGATATCCGGCCGGATTATGCCAATGTAGAGCAGGACGGTGTGCTTGTACAGGTGGACCCGGAAGAAGTGATGACAGGAACGGTCATTACAGTACAGCCCGGTGAGAAAGTGCCGATTGACGGTGTGATCGTGGAGGGCGCCTCCGCGCTGAATACAAGTGCACTGACCGGGGAGAGTCTGCCGAGGGAAGTTGCGCAGGGCGATGAAGTGATCAGCGGCTGCGTGAATATGTCAGGCGTGCTTCGGATACGGACGACCAGGGAATTTGGAGAATCCACCGTGTCGAAGATCTTAGATCTGGTGGAAAACTCCAGTATGAAGAAATCCAGATCGGAGAACTTTATTACCAGATTTGCCAGATATTATACACCCGCGGTCTGCTTCGGAGCGCTTGGGCTGGCGGTTCTGCCGCCGGTCATCAATCTGCTTATGGGGCAGAGCGCCAACTGGTCGCAGTGGGTCATCCGCGCATTGACGACGCTGGTGATCAGCTGTCCCTGTGCCCTTGTGATCTCGATTCCCTTAAGCTTCTTCGGCGGGATCGGAGGTGCATCCGCGAAGGGGATCCTGGTCAAAGGATCCAACTATCTGGAAGCGCTCTCCAGAACTTCCTGCCTGGTATGTGACAAGACGGGCACATTGACCAGAGGAGTATTTGAGGTAACGCGGCTGGCGCCTGCGCAGGGAAGTTCAGAAGAGGAATTACTGGAAGCGGCAGTCTATGCGGAACACTATTCGAACCATCCGATCAGCAGAAGCCTGAAGGAAGCTTACGGAAAAGAGGTGGACGCGGCAAGAGTCAGTGAAGTGGAGGAGATTGGCGGCCACGGAGTCACGGCGCTTGTGGATGGAAGAAGAGTGGCGGTGGGTAACCGGAAACTGATGGAGCAGCTTGCGATCCCATTCACCATACCGCAGCAGACCGGCACCGAAGTTCATGTGGCGATCGACGGCAGATATGCAGGCTATCTATTGATTGCGGATGTGGTGAAACCCAATGCCGGAAAGGCCGTTGCGGCGATCAAGGCAGCGGGCGTAAAGAGTGTAGTTATGTTAACCGGAGACGCGAAGGCAGTGGCGGATGCCGTAGCCGTGGAAATAGGGGTGGACGTGGTCAAGAGTGAGCTTCTGCCTGCGGATAAGGTGTCGGAAGTAGAAGCGCTGCTTGACGGTAAAGGACGCGGGGAGAAGGTGGCTTTCGTCGGTGACGGTATCAATGACGCGCCGGTGCTTTCCCGGGCGGATCTGGGGATCGCCATGGGCGCACTGGGCGCGGATGCGGCGATCGAGGCGGCAGATATCGTTTTGATGGATGACGATCCGGAGAAGATAGCAACGGCCATTGGCATTTCCAGGAAAACGCTTCGCATTGTCTATCAGAATATTATTTTTGCCCTGGCGGTCAAATTTGTCTGTCTGGCGCTGGGGGCGTTTGGTACGATCAATATGTGGTGGGCGATCTTTGCGGATGTGGGCGTTATGATCATCGCAGTGCTGAATGCGACGAGAGCATTATATTATAAAGGGAGGTAAGATTGATGAATCTTCCGCATGACCATGGGCAGAATATAGAGAAGGTGCTGGCGAAGCTGCCAAGCCAGGAGGATTGCATACAGGCCGCCGGGATATTTAAGCAGATCAGCGACGGCACAAGACTAAGGATCTTGTGGCTTCTTTGTCACTGTGAGGAATGTGTCAGTAATATAGCAGCTGTTATGGAGATGAGTGATCCGGCGGTGTCCCATCATCTGAGGCTGCTGCGTAAGAGCGGGCTGATCGTGAGCAGACGGGATGGAAAAGAGATCTATTACAGGCTGGCAGATACGTCGCAGGCGCAGCTTGTCCATCGGGCCTGCGAGGATATGTTCAGGATTTCCTGTCCGCTTAATTAGATGTTTGGACTGCGCAGTGTGGAAGCATGGGAAGCCAGGATAAGATATATTATCAGCCAAAGTGATAATATATATAATAAATATTGATTTTACTTATGAATAAGAACGCTGTATAATCAGCAGGTAAGCTTTGGAAGTAAACTTCCATTATGTGAAAGAATGGAGTGCGTATAACAAGAGCAGGAGGATGCACAATGGTAAAGGCAGTGGTAGGAGCTAACTGGGGAGATGAAGGCAAAGGTAAGATAACGGATATGCTGGCCGAGAAGGCGGATATCATCGTTCGGTTTCAGGGGGGCGCCAATGCGGGGCATACGATCGTAAACAATTATGGTAAATTTGCGCTGCACACGTTACCGTCAGGCGTTTTCTACGGCCATACGACGAGTGTGATCGGCAACGGCGTCGCGTTAAATATTCCGATCCTGATGAATGAGATCAAGTCGGTCACGGACAGGAATGTGCCGATGCCGAAGATCCTGGTATCCGACAGATGCCAGATGGTCATGCCCTATCATATCCTTTTTGACCAGTATGAGGAGGAGCGTCTGGGAGGCAAGTCATTCGGATCCACGAAATCAGGCATTGCGCCGTTTTATTCGGATAAATATGCGAAGATCGGTTTTCAGGTGAGCGAGCTTTTTGATGAAGCGCTTCTTCGGGAAAAAGTAGTGCGTGTCAGTGAAATGAAGAACGTGATTCTGGAACATCTGTATCACAAGCCGGTGATCAGGGCGGAGGAATTGCTGCAAACACTGCATGAATACAGGGAAATGATCGCCCCGTATGTGTGCGATGTGTCCGCCTTCCTGCACCAGGCGCTGCACGAGGGAAAGACGATTCTTCTGGAGGGGCAGCTTGGCACTTTGAAGGATCCGGACCACGGCATCTATCCGATGGTGACTTCTTCCTCTACCCTGGCAGCTTTCGGCGCCATCGGCGCCGGTCTGCCGCCTCATGAGATCAGGGAGATCATCACGGTATGTAAGGCATATTCCTCTGCGGTGGGGGCCGGCGCTTTCGTTTCGGAGATCTTCGGGCAAGAGGCGGATGAACTCAGACGCCGCGGCGGAGACGGCGGCGAATTTGGCGCGACGACAGGACGTCCCAGACGAATGGGATGGTTCGACTGCGTGGCCTCCAGGTACGGCTGCCGTCTGCAGGGGACTACGGATGTTGCCTTTACCGTTCTGGATGTGCTCGGGTATCTGGATGAGATCCCGGTATGTGTGGGTTATGAGATAGACGGCGAGGTGACCACGGACTTCCCCGTGACCTGTAAACTGGAAAAGGCAAAGCCGGTATTAGAGAGACTGCCGGGATGGAAGTGCGATATCCGGGGTATCAGGAACTATGAAGAGCTGCCGGAGAATTGTCGTAACTATGTGGAGTTTATCGAAAAGCGCATCGGGTATCCGATCACGATGGTGTCCAACGGGCCGGGCCGGGAGGATATTATTTACCGGAAGAGCTCTTTATAAAGGAACTGGTTGAAGTCCGAATTTTATGATATACTAAGGCAAAAGCAGGCTTTTTGGTTATTGCGGGGAATCTTGTGAGGCCGGAGCGTCTGTGCAGACATAAAGGAGGATGATATCATGTTATTGGAGAATAAGGTTGCAGTCGTAACGGGCGGCAGCAGGGGGATCGGTTATGCCACTGTGGAGGCATTTATCAGGGAAGGCGCGAAGGTGGTACTCTGTGCGAGCCGCCAGGAGACGGCAGATACTGCCGTCAGTAAGTTGAAGGAAGCTTACCGGGATGCAGTGGTAGAAGGAATTTGGCCGGATCTGTCTGATTACGGCGCGGTCAAGGCTGCTTTCGATGCGATCGTGGAGAAATACGGCCGGATCGATATTCTGGTCAACAATGCGGGCGTTTCGGAGAGCACGCCTTTCGTGGATTACACGGCAGAGAAATTCGAGAAGGTCATGGACCTGAATGTCAAGGGGGTCTTTAACTGCTCCAGAGCGGTCAGCGAGTCCATGGTGGCGGCGGGATCCGGTGTGATCCTGAATACCTCTTCCATGGTGAGCCAGTATGGGCAGCCGGCAGGGATCGCTTATCCGACGTCCAAATTCGCCGTCAACGGGTTCACGCTTTCCCTGGCCAGAGAACTGGGCCCTAAGGGGATCAGGGTCAATGCGGTAGCGCCCGGTATCACCTACACGGATATGATGCGCTCCGTACCGAAGGAAGTGATCGATCCGATGATCGCGCAGATTCCGCTGCGCCGCATGGGCCAGCCCGAGGACATTGCGAATGCGTTCGTCTTCCTGGCATCGGATATGGCATCCTATATCAGCGGCGAGGTGCTTCATGTTGACGGATTGGCCAGAAGCTAAAAGCAGTCAGTCAAAATGATGGAAACGGTGAATAATCTGGAATATTATAAAGTATTCTGTCATGTAGCCAGAGCGGGCAGCCTGACTGTGGCAGCAGGGGAATTAAATATCTCCCAACCCGCAGTCAGCCAGTCCGTAAAGCAGTTGGAGAGGGCTCTTCGCGTCAAGCTTTTTACCAGGGCGGCGAAGGGAGTGCGGCTGACGACGGAAGGAGAACTGCTCTATGGATATGTGGCCAAGGCATATGAGCAGATCGCTTTGGGTGAACAGAAATTAAGGCAGATGTTAAATCTGGAGCTGGGTGAGATCCATATCGGCGCCAGTGATATGACGCTGCAGTTTTATCTGCTGCCCTATCTGGAGAGGTTTCATGAGAAGTATCCGCAGATCAAGGTAGCAGTCAGCAATGCGCCGACACCGGAGACCCTGCTCAATCTGCAGGATGGCAAAATAGATTTCGGCGTGGTGAGCACGCCTTTTGAGAGCAGGAGTGACCTGCAGGCCAGTGTGGTGCAGGAGATCGAGGATGTCTTTGTGGCAGGCCGGAAATTCATTCCCTATAAGAACCGTATGCTGGATCTTCAGGAATTGGAGAAGATGCCGCTCATCTGTCTGGAAGGTATCACCAGCACAAGAAGCCATATGGAGGCTTTTTTAAGACAGAATAATGTACTGATCCATCCGGAATTTGAACTGGCTACCAGTGATATGATCGTGCAGTTTGCATTGCGTAATCTGGGAGTGGGGTGCGTCGTCAGGGAGTTTGCCAGAGAATATCTGGAAGAAGGAGCCCTGTTTGAACTGCGCTTTAACAGGATCATTCCGAAGCGTCATTTCTGTGTGGTGACAAATCCCAGGAATCCGCTGTCGGTGGCGGCGAAGAATCTGTTAGAGCTGTTAGGCATTTAGAGAGGAAAAGAGATGATAACGACAATGATATTCGATATTGGAAATGTGCTGGCAGATTTTACCTGGCGCGAGCACTATGAGAGTTTTGGATATGATGATGAGATGGTGGAGCGTATTGCGAAGGCGACCGTGAAGAATCCGGTATGGAACGAGTTCGACAGGGGTGTTATGAGCAAGGAGGAGATCGTGAGCGCCTTTGTGGCGTCGGATCCGGAGATCGGGCAGGACATCTACAGGGTGCTGTCAGATGTGGGTTCGATGGTGCGGCGCAATGAGTATGCGATTCCCTGGATCCAGGATCTTAAGCAGAAAGGATATCGCGTGTTATATTTGTCCAATTTCTCTGAGAAGGCGGAGACGGAGTGCGCACATGCACTGGATTTTATCCCATATATGGATGGCGGAATCCTGTCTTATCGGGAGAAGGTCATCAAACCGATGCCGGAGATTTATCAGCTGTTGATTGATCGCTATCATCTGCAGCCGGAAGAATGCGTCTTTATGGACGATACGGTGCCGAATCTGGCCGGTGCGGAGAAGTTCGGCATTCACACGATCCATTTTCATGATCAGCAGCAGGCGATCGAAGAACTGCGCAAGCTGGGAGTGGATGCATAGGAGGCTTATGAGCCTGATGATACATGGTATGAGGAAATTATAAGGAAATGCCCGCCATCCTGTAAAGGGACAGCGGGCATTTTAAGCAGAGAAAGGTAGCAGTTCAGCCGCAGCAAAGCTCTTCGGCCAACGCCTCGATCTGCGCAATGCTTTCGTCGTTTAATGCGGAGCGGATCTGTACGGTATGCTCTGCGAAGGTGATATCCTTGCAGGTTTCCAGTCTGGTCCGCATAGCCTTCGCGGCCAGTGGAGCCCAGGAACCGTTCTCGATCAGGGCAACGGTGCGGTTCTGATAATTGTGTCCGATCAGCTCATTGATAAATTCCCGCATAAAGGGGAACATGTCCGTGTTATAAGTGGTGGTGGCAAGGACCAGTTTGCCGTAGCGGAAGGCGTCTTCCATGCACTCTGCCATGTCTTCGCGTGCCAGATCTGCAACGACTACTTTGGGGCATCCTTTGGCCTTAAGCTTGTCGGCAAGAAGCAGGGCTGCGGCTTTCGTATTGCCGTATACGGAAGTGTAAGCGATCATAACGCCTTCTGACTCAACGCTGTAGGAAGACCAGATCTGATACAGGTTTACATAATATTCAAGATTGTCCTTTAAGACCGGACCATGCAGCGGGCAGATGATCTGAATGTCCAGAGCCGACGCTTTCTTTAACAGATTCTGTACCTGCATACCGAATTTACCGACGATACCGAAGTAGTAACGGCGCGCTTCGCAGGCCCAGTCCTCCTCAACGTCCAACGCTCCGAACTTACCGAATCCGTCTGCAGAGAAGAGCACCTTGTCGTGCCGGTCATAGGTTACGATGACTTCCGGCCAGTGAACCATCGGTGCACCGATAAACTGCAGGGTATGTACGCCCAGGGATAAGGTATCCCCTTCCTTGACGACCAGGCGTCTGTCTGCATAGTCCGTACCGAAGAATTGTTTCATCATGTTGAATGCCGGAGCGGAAGAGACGATGACTGCATCCGGATAGACCTCGAGAAAAGCGCTGATATTGGCGGAGTGATCGGGCTCCATATGCTGTACGACCAGATAATCCGGCGTGCGCGTGCCGAGGATCTGTCTCAGATTCTGCATCCACTCTTCGAGAAAATTGGTATCGACCGTATCCATAACAACTGTTTTCTCATCGAGGATGACGTAGGAATTGTATGCCATGCCGTTTTCCACTGTATACTGGCCTTCGAAGAGGTCTATGTTGTGATCGTTTACACCTGCGTAGCGAATATCCTGTGTGATTTCCATTGGTTAAGCTCCTTTATCATATAATATTAGATCTGGTGGGTCGTAATACGGATCTGTTTGTTTCCGTAGCTTATATTATAGGCGATATGGGGAAAAAGTCAACAACCCCGCAGAAAAGCAACGGGTTAAACTGATAAACCGTTATAAGGTTGTGTAATGTGATGAAACAGGGTATAGTGGTGTGAAGAGGAGAAATGAGGTGTAACGGGATGGAGCAATTTGTAAGAACAGAGGCGCTGCTTGGGCATGAGGCCATGGAGAAGCTGGCACATTCCCGGGTGGCGGTGTTTGGGATCGGCGGTGTGGGCGGCTATGTATGCGAGGCGCTTGCGCGAAGCGGCGTGGGAGCATTTGATTTGATTGATAACGACAGGGTGTGCCTGTCCAATCTGAACCGGCAGATCATTGCTACCCATAAGACAATAGGACGTTATAAGACGGAGGTAATGCGGGAGAGGATCCTGGAGATCAATCCGGAGGCGGTAGTGCATGTGCATCAGTGCTTCTTTCTCCCGGAGAATGCGGGGCAGTTTCCTTTTCCGGAATATGATTATGTGGTGGATGCAGTAGATACCGTGACGGCGAAGATCGAGCTGATCCTGCGGGCACAGGGGAGCCAGGTACCCGTGATCAGCAGTATGGGTGCCGGAAACAAGCTGGATGCAGGCGCCTTTCGGGTAGCGGACATCTATGAGACGAAAGTTTGTCCTCTGGCCAGGGTCATGCGCAGGGAACTGAGGAAAAGGCATGTGGAGCATCTGAAGGTAGTCTATTCTGAGGAAGAAGCGCTTACACCACAGGGACAGGAGCAGGAAGATTCGATGCGCAGAGCAGTTCCGGGTAGTGTGGCTTTTGTGCCTTCGGTGGCAGGCCTGTTACTTGCCGGGGAAGTGGTGCGGGATCTGACGGAATATGACAGAAGATAGCAGAAGATAACAGAAGACAATAGAAGACAACAGAAGACAACAGAAGACAACAGGTGATTGCGTATCAGAGAGGATTATACATTATGAAGATAAAAACCGCTAAGATGGGTTATGAGGAAGTACTTGCACTGCCGGCGCCGCTGCATGAGAAACCGGTGAGACAGCGGCTGCTTTTCCGGATCATTCTGCTGCTTTTGTCAGTCTGGGATCTGTGGATGACCGGCTTTACCTTTCGGACAAAGGGGTTAGAGAAGCTTGCGAAAAAGGAGCCCTGCCTGGTGCTGATGAACCATTCTAGCTTCATAGACTTAAAGATCGCGGCGAGACTGCTCATCTCCCGGCCCTTTCATGTGATCTGCACATCGGACGGGTTCGTGGGTAAGCGTTGGCTGATGCGGCTGATCGGCTGTATTCCTACCAGGAAGTTTATGATGGATGTGACGCTGGTGCGGGATATGGTCTATGTGGTCAGGGAACTGAAAGCGTCGATTCTGATGTTTCCCGAGGCAAGTTACAGTTTTGACGGCACACAGACGCCGCTGCCGGAGAGCCTGGGGAAGTGTCTGAAACTGCTTAAGGTGCCTGTAGTCATGATCCGTACAAACGGAGCGTTTGCGAGAGATCCTTTGTACAATAATCTGCAGCTTCGAAAAGTGCGGGTATCAGCGGAGGTGGAATATCTGCTTTCGCCGGAGGAGATCGAGAAGAAATCCGCGCAGGAACTGAATGATATTCTGAGGGAAAAGTTTACCTTTGACTATTTTCGGTGGCAGCAGGAAAACAGGGTGGCGGTCAGGGAGCCGTTCCGGGCGGATGGGCTGAACAGGATGCTGTACAAATGTCCCCATTGTAAGACGGAAGGGCAGATGACGGGACAGGGGATCCGGATCGACTGTGGGCATTGTGGCAAGACCTATGAATTGACGGAGTATGGCTATCTGAGAGCTCTGGCTCCTGACGAGGGGAGCGAGACGCCCGATACGGAATTTACCCATATTCCGGACTGGTACCGATGGCAGCGGGAATGCGTCAGGCAGGAGCTGATGGCGGGGACTTACAGACTGGAAGCTCCGGTTCTGATCTATATGATGGTGAATACCGATTGTATCTATCAGGTGGGAGAGGGTGTCCTTACGCATTCTGAAAAGGGATTTCATCTGAGCGGATGTGACGGTAAGCTGGATTATGTACAGGAACCGGCCGCCTCTTACAGCCTGTATTCCGATTTCTACTGGTATGAGATCGGTGATGTGATCTCTATCGGAGATGCCAGGGCACAATATTATTGCTTTCCGCAAAACTGTGGAGATATCGTTGCGAAGACACGGCTTGCCACGGAGGAACTTTATAAGATGGTGAGGGCGTAGACTAAATATATAGATAACGTATGTAATGGAAAGCGGCACGGCTTGGACGTGCCGCTTTTCTGGCATCTTGGGCCGTGTTTCTGGCAGGATAGGATTCGGTGTATTGTGACGGTTTCTGCTATGTGGTATGGTAATACCGGTAGGAAGAGGATGGAATCCGGGAAGCAGCCAGGACTTTTCCACCGGCAGTTTGAGGTTCTTAAGGGGGAAGTATGAAGGTAGAGATTAAAGTGGACAGCAGCATTGAAGAGACCTGCGTCAGCATTGCCTGCAATAAGCTGACTCCGGAACTGGAGAAGCTGATCGGCATGGTGAGGATCATGGAGAAACAGCTGGTAGTCACAGCCGGGGAGGAGACATTTATCCTGGACGTCTCTGCGATTCTTTATATTGAAGCCGTAGACAGAAAAACGTTCGTCTATACGGAAAAGGGAGTTTATGAGTCAGGACTGCGGCTCTATGAACTGGAAGAGCAGTTGGAGGAATACGGATTTTTCAGAGCCAGTAAATCCTGCCTCATACAGCTGCGCGCGATCAAATCCCTGAAGCGGGATATCAACCGGAGGATCCGGGTAACGATCGAGAACGGAGAGATGATCATCGTATCCAGACAGTATGTGGAGGCGTTAAAACGAAAACTGGGACTTGTGGAATGATGAAGTTTGGACGGAAGAAAGAAATCAAGAGGTTTGGACGGAAGAAGGGAACGGATCAGGATGGAAGAGAGAAAAACAATATTTGATTATTTGGGGCAGGTGATGGTCACTTTCGGGTTCAGTGTTTTTGTCATGAGTGTGCTGTGCCTGCTTGTGGGGGAGGAGGCGCAAAGCGTCTCCACGATCTATTCTCTTGGCAAGGAGGGGATCTCAGTGGAAACGATGATGCAGTTTCTTGGCGTTTCAGTCTGTATCACGGGATTTCGCTATCTTTTCTTTACGGACAGAGTGATCAAATGGATGTCGGTCACGATGCGCACAGTATGTATGCTGTCAGCTACGATCGTGGTGATCGTGCTGTGTACGGTCCTGTTTGGCTGGTTTCCGGTCGGTCAGTGGCAGGCCTGGGCATCCTTTCTGGTCACATTTGCGCTGTGCTTTGGGGGAAGCCTGGTTGTCACACAACTGAAAGAGAAGTCGGAGAACCGGAAGATGGAGGAGGCCCTGCGAAAGATCAAGGAAAAGACGGAGTAGAAAAGAGAGGGGTTAATGTGAAAATGAGGATTAAGACGGAAACTGCGATCAGGGTGCTTGATGTAGCACATAGTTTCGGCGAGAAGGAAGTGCTTCGGGGAATCTCGTTTTCTGTGGAGAGGGGAGAGATCCTGGGTCTGCTTGGTCCTTCGGGAGCCGGCAAGACAACGCTGATCAAAATACTGACAGGGCAGCTTAAGCCTTCAGCGGGCAGCGTTTTTCTGGGTGAATACAATATGGCGGATGCAAAGAAGGAAATTTACAGGCAGATCGGGATGATGATGGATCATTTCGGATTCTATGAGAGACTGTCCTGCATGGATAATCTGAGATTGTGTGCGGGTCTGTATGAAGTGCAGCCGCAGCGGATCAGGGAAGTTCTGCAGTGCGTCGGGCTGTATGAAGACAGAAAATGCCCGGTGCAGAAACTGTCAAAGGGAATGAGAGGCAGACTGGCCCTGGCGAGGGCAGTGCTGCATCGTCCGGCGTTCCTGTTCCTTGACGAGCCTACAAGCGGCCTTGATCCTGTTGCGGCCCGACGGATCCATGAGCTGATCGGACAATTGCGTAAGGACGGCGCGACCATCTTTCTGACAACGCACAATATGGTGGAGGCGGAGAAGTTATGTAAACATGTTGCACTCCTGTATGAGGGTACGATCGTGGAGTACGGAGAACCCCAGGAGATCAACAGAAGATACGATCATATGAGGAGGCTGAAGATTCGTCTGTATGGCGGGAAGGATACCGAACTGCCCAATACGTGGGAATCGGCAGATATCCTCTATGAGTATATGCAGAAGGGACAGATCGAGACGATACACTCCACGGAACCGGATTTGGAATCTGTCTTTCTGGAACTGACGGGGAGGGGACTGGAGTAGAAGAGGCCAGGCAGGAAAGGGGAATTGTTATGAAAAATATGGGTATTGTCTTTCAGAAACAGGGTAAGGATACGGTCAAAAACATAACGGTGCTGATCCAATTTGTGATATATCCAATCGTAGCAGCTGTTATGGAAAATGCGATCCAGGTAGAGGATCTGCCGGAAAATTTTTTTGTCGGCATGTTTGCGGTGATGCATATCAGCATGGCGCCCTTAAGCGCGATGGCAGCCGTTATTTCGGAGGAAAAAGAAAAGAATACGCTGCAGGTGCTGCTTTATGCCAATGTAAAGCCGATGGAATATCTATGCGGAGTGGGCGGGTTTGTCTTTGGCGCCTGTATGGCCGGCAGTGGTATTTTTGCCGTACTTGGCGGATATGCGGGAAGAGATCTGCTGTCATTTCTGCTGATCATGGCAGCGGGAACGCTCACATCGACCCTGATCGGTGCTGCGATCGGTATTTGGAGCAGAAACCAGATAACGGCGACAGCGATCTCCATGCCGGTCATGATGATCATTGCGTTTCTGCCTATGCTTGCCATGTTTAACAAAAACATAGAGACAGCAGCCAGCCTCGTATATTCACAACATATTCAGCAACTGTTAAACGGGCTGAGAACAGAGGCAGCGGCCAGGCCGGAGAACGTGATCGTCATTATGATCAACAGTGTCATGGCAGCAGCTCTATTTGCCCTGGCCTATCGGCGGAAGGGGTTGACATAATATATGATGGAGACCGTCCGGGTTTGAGAGCCGACAGGCATCCAAAGACAGAGTTGGATTTGGAATCAGTCAGGATCGATTTGTAGTATCAGTTTGGTTTGCTCCGGAAGACGCGTCCACGCCAGACAGACTGTCCAGGGCTTCTTCCTGCCTTTTTTTCCACATACCATGGAACCAGAGAAGGATCCAGAAAAGAACGGGCAGGATGATGGTAGCAGCCAGACATGCAGCAAAGAGACGGCCGGAACTGGCAGTATCGAGGCAGGCTGCAATGAAAGTAACAATGTACAGGGAAACAAGCAGGATTACGCAGAATAACGCGGCGATCTGTTTGGGCGTTTTCTTTTTCATAAAGTTTGTGCTCCTTTTTCTATAAATATCTGTCATGTCGTTCTTAAATCTTTGATAGCAATCATTATACAGTATTTCACTTTACGTGTACAGCGTAAAACATATTGTTCTTTCATAGGAAAGTGTGTCCTATGAGCCAAAAGCCCTTCGGGTAATGATGCGCAGCTTCGCGCACGGAACAAAAGCTGCGCTTATTGCAGAAGATGTTGCTTTTTTAATATTTTCAGCTCAAAATGGGTTGATTTTTATGTAATTTATAGTATATAATTGCCATATAAGTTAACATAAAGCCAAGAGATACAGAAAAATACGACAGAAATTCAGGCTTATGGGGGAAGGATCATGGCAGCACTTAATTTTAATGCACTCTTTTTTAATCATGAGATTCCGTTTTGTAAGGTATATGGGATAGAGAGCAAGGACAAGTTGGCGAAGTTACTGGTCACAAACCGTATTTCCTTTTTTATAGAATGGCAGGATAAGAGAATTTGGAATAACAAAAATGTTTTTACGATTCGGATCAATGAGGCAGACAGCCTGCTTGCGAGGGATCTGGTGGCAGGTATGGATTGCGTCAAGGTTGGAGTCGTGTAATCTTTGCAGCGTATGACCCCGGGAGAAATCCTGGGGATCTTTTATGCGCAGGCTCATATAGAGGAATATGCTGCTATGACGGCGTGTGGGCTGTGCGGCGAGTAGAGAGGAATGGAGAGAAGAGCAGATGGCAGAAAAAGGGAGAGGAACCTATCGAGTCAGGGAGCAGAAAGGACAGAATGCCGGAAAGCCGCAGAAGGAGCAGGGTGCAAGAAGGCAGCAGAAGGAGCAGGATGCAGGAAGGTTGCTGAAAGAGCAGGGTGCAAGAAGGCCGCAGAAGGAGCAGAGTGCACAAGAGCAGCGAAAGCAGAGTAAGAGCGCCAGATCATGTCCTATTGCCCAAAAATGTGGCGGGTGTCAGTATATTGAGATGCCTTATGATCAGCAGTTGAAAGAGAAACAGAAAACAGTCGGGCAGCTGCTGCAAGAATATGGTAAAGTGAACAAGATCATCGGCATGGAGAATCCAGATCATTATCGGAATAAGGTACATGCCGTATTTGATTATCAAAAGGGAAAAGGGATCATATCCGGCATCTATCAGGAGAAGACTCATCTGGTAGTGCCGGTAGAAGAATGTCTGTTGGAAGACAAGAGGGCAGATGCGATCATCCGGTCGGTAAGAGAGCTGGCAAAATCTTTTAAGTTCAAGATTTATGATGAAGACACAGGATACGGTCTGCTGCGTCATGTAATGGTCAGAGTAGGATGCAGCACGGGGCAAATCATGGTCGTACTGGTGCTTTCATCGCCGATCCTTCCTTCCAGAAAAAATTTTGTCGATGCGTTATGTAAACTACATCCTGAAATCTCGACCATTGTTCTGAATATCAATCACAAGAATACCAGCATGGTGTTGGGGGAGAAAGAACAGATACTTTACGGTAAAGGATATATTGAGGATCGTCTGTGTGGAAAAATGTTCCGCATCTCATCGAAATCATTTTATCAGGTGAATGCGGTGCAGACACAGAAGCTTTATGAGAAAGCCATCGAATATGCGGCGTTGACAGGGAAAGAAACGGTGATCGACGCTTATTGCGGGATTGGGACGATCGGCCTGGCGGCAGCGGAATATGCCGGTAAGGTGATCGGCGTGGAACTAAACCAGGCCGCGGTAAGAGATGCGGTCGTGAATGCAAAGATCAATGCGGTAAAGAATATTGATTTCTATCAAAATGATGCCGGAAAATTTATGACACAGCTAGCAGACGCCGGGGAGAAGGTGGATGTAGTCTTTATGGATCCGCCCAGGAGCGGCAGTACGGAAACTTTTATGGATGCAATGCTTTGTCTGGGGCCGGACAGGATCGTCTACATTTCCTGTAATCCGGAGACACTGGCGCGGGACCTGGCCTATCTGACGGGGCAGGCGGTGAAAAAAGGAGCTGGTGGCAAGAGGGGGAAGGAAAACACTGTTCAGTATAGGGTGGTGGAGATGACACCGGTAGATATGTTTCCGTATACGGTGCACACAGAAACATGTGTCCTCTTGTCGCGTAAAAAATCAAGTGGCAAATCTACTAAAATTGAGATAGAAATTGACCTTAATGAAGCAGACAGGCGTGAATGCATTGGCAAGGCTACCTATCAAGAAATTAAGGACTATATTTGGGAACATTATCAGACAAAAGTTTCTCATCTGTACATAGCACAAATCAAGAAAAAGTGCGGCTTGGATGTAGGGGAAAATTTCAATAAACCCAAGACAGAGGGAAACAAAGTTCGCAACTGTCCACCAGAGAAAGAGAGGATGATTAGAGAAGCACTGGAATATTTTGGAATGATAAATAAAGAGTAATGAAGTGGCAATACACAGCATTAGAATGATAAATATTGTGGTTGTGCAATTTATCCAAAAAGATTGTAAAATATTGTTTGAAATTTGGATTGTAAGAACGAGAAGAATTGTATATACTGTTATATAAGAATAGAGATGTTCTTAATGTGCAAGCATTCTAAGTTGTAGACAATTGGAAGTCGGTAAAATTCCAAATCATTTGCGGTGAGTAGAGCAACCTACAATAAACGCAAGTGTGCTTATATGGTACACAAGGCTTGTAACTAGCAGGAAGTTACAGACAATTGGAAGTCTTACAAAAGTCCAAATCAATATGATGAGTCGAGTTGCAGACAATAAGCATATGCATACTTTTACATGTATGCGAGGTTGACAACCAACATGAAACTTGTATATAAAGAGTAGGCGTTGTCCTACTCTTTATCTTTGCAAAGGAGTTTTATGAGCCACTTGATTTTTATAGATGAAAATAAAAGAAAAAAATTACGAGAGAATGCAATAAAAGGTGCTGAAAATGAAGAAAATGTTAATCCTGAAGAAGAAAATAAAAATGTAGAATTGGAAA